>NZ_JBEOUK010000029.1:38389-105643 GCF_040304045.1 Kitasatospora sp. NPDC094016 | reverse complement strand
GCAGCACAACCCACCCCCACAAACAGCCAACCCACCCCAACCGGCAGGCACTTACTGTCCCACAGCCACCCCGAACCACTTCGCCAGCAGAATCGCCCGCCCGACTTCCTGCGCAAGTGGCACCGCCCCGAGCAGGGCTCAACCGGCCCCGCGCACCACGTTCTTGCCGGTGGTCCGCCCCTCCGCCCCTCCGCCATGGCGTCGAGCGCGGCGGGGACGGCGGCCAGGCCGGGGACTTCGGTGACCGGCAGGGTGAGGTCACCGGCAGGGTGAGGTCACCGGCGGCGAGCAGGTCGAGGACCGTGCGGATGGCGCGGCCGACCCGTTCGGGGGCGGTGGCGGCCAGGGCGCGGTGGCTGAAGCCGGTGGCGGTGAGGTTCCCGGCCATCAGGCGGCCGAGCAGCCGCCGCCCGCGCGCGGCGGCGCAGCCCGTCAGCGCAGGCGCGAGGAGGACAGGATCGACGCCAGGTGCGCCACCACCATGCCCCAGGTGATCACCGCGATCCCCGCGACCGCCGCCCGCGTCGCGTCCAGGTTGCCGAGCACCGCGTCCACCACGGCCGCCGCCAGCAGCACCAGGGAGGCCTCGATGCCGTTCGTCACCCGGTGGATCTTGAACACCGAGGCGAGCCGGCGCGCGGTCGCGATGCCCTGCGAGCGCGGCTGGGTGGACTCCTCGTCCGCCGGGGCCTGCCCGCTGCGGGCCCGGGCCACGTCCACCAGGTCCGTCGAGGCCTTGAGCAGCACCACGCCCAGCGCGGCCGCCAAGCCCACCGACACCCACAGCTCCGACCCGCCCCGGGCCGCCCGCACGCCCGCGCCGATCATCAGCGCCGCGTCCGCCAGATAGGCGCCGAGCCGGTCCACGTAGACCCCGGCCATGCTGAACTGGCGCTTCCAGCGCGCCACTTCGCCGTCGACGCAGTCGAAGAGCAGGAACAGCTGGAACAGCACCGCCGCCAGTACGGCG
This sequence comes from Kitasatospora sp. NPDC094016, assembly GCF_040304045.1. NCBI lineage: Bacteria > Bacillati > Actinomycetota > Actinomycetes > Kitasatosporales > Streptomycetaceae > Kitasatospora > Kitasatospora sp. NPDC094016. Next base: position 104,673 of record NZ_JBEOUK010000029.1, on the reverse strand, counting down.
CCGGTCAGACCGGGGATCAGCAGGGCCGCCCCGCCACCGACCCCGCAGACCACCATCACCCAGGTGAGGGTGTTCGGCGACACCGAGGTCCGCACCAACTGCCGGGTCGTGCGCAGCGAGATGCGGCGCATGTACAGCCGTCCCGCCCAGTGCTCACCGTTGCGGCTCTGCAGCTTGGCCTGCGGCTGGCACACCTCGCGCAAGTCCGCGAGCGCCGGAGCAGCCACCATGACGACATCCCTCCACCTGTCCCGAAACGATCACCACAGGCTACGGCCTCCAGGGCGCCGCCCCGACCGGCCCCTCGTCGCCGCCCGGAGGAGGGGGAGCTGCCCGCCGGGCGGCCCCGGAAGGAAAACCGGTGGGCCGCCGGAGGGCCCCGGGGCTAGGCTTCGCGGGTTCGTCGGAACCGGAAGCCCCGGCCCCGATCACCCGCCCCCGCAAGCCGGTTGACGTGGTCCGGAGCGCAACGAGGAGTGCTGATCATGGTGACCGCAGGCGGCGCGGCAGACAGCCCGGGCCTGGCCGAACTGCTGGCCGACCACCGGCCGCAGGGCCCGACGGAGACCGCCGACCACGAGCGCGTCCGCCACCTCACCGGGGCCGCCGACGCCTGGGACCGCGGGACGCCGCTGCACTTCACCGCCTCCGCGCTGATCGTCCACCCGCCGACCAGGCGCGTCCTCCTGCGCTGGCACGTCCGCCAGCGGGCCTGGCTCCAGGTCGGCGGACACGGCGATCCGGGGGAGATCCTGCCGCTGGACATCGCGCTGCGCGAAGGCCTGGAGGAGACCGGGCTCACCGACCTCGCCCCGTGGCCCGACGCCGCCCTCGTCCACCTCGCCGTCGTGCCCGTCCCGGCCTCGCCCGTCGAACCGGCCCACGAACACGCCGACCTGCGTTTCCTGCTGGCCACCGGCACCCCGGAGCGGGCGCGGCCGGAGAACCCCGCCGCCCCGCTGGAGTGGCTCACCATCGCCGAGGCCCGGCAGCGGACCACCGAGGAGAACCTCCGCGAGACGCTCGACCGGGCCGGCCGCCTGCTCGACGCCCCTGCCTGACCTTCCGAACCCCGCTGGAGCACACTCGGATGCACACCGACCAGACCCTCATCTTCGACGCCGACGACACGCTCTGGGAGAACAACGTCCTCTTCGAGCGCGTCATCGACGGCTTCCTGGACTGGGTCGCCACCCCGGCCGACCGCGACCGCGCCAGGGCCGTCCTCGACGAGATCGAAGCCGCCAACTCCGCCGCCCTCGGCTACGGCGCCGCCGTGTTCCGGCAGAGCCTCGCCGACTGCCTGCGGCGGTTGAACGGCGACCGCACCCCCACCCCGGCCGAGGAGGCCCGGATCGACGGCCTCCTCACTCCGCTCGGCAGCCGCGAGATCGAGCTGATCCCCGGCGTCGCCGACACCCTCGCCGACCTCGCCGGACGCCACCACCTGCTGCTGCTCACCAAGGGCGACCTCGATGAGCAGCAGCGCAAGGTGACGGCCTCCACGATCGACCACCACTTCCGCGGCGTCCACATCGTGGCCGAGAAGTCGGCGGACACCTACCTGCGGCTCGGCGCCGAGCTCGGCCTCGACCCCGACCGGACCTGGATGATCGGCAACTCGCCCAAGTCCGACATCGCCCCGGCCCGCCGGGCCGGCCTGCGCACGGTCTTCATCCCGCACCAGCACACCTGGGTCCTGGAGCACCAGGATCTCGGCCCCGACGAGGCGACCCTGCAACTGGCGGCCTTCCCCGAACTGCTGCGGCACTTCTGACGCAGACCGGCGGGACCGGCGGCGGTGCTCACAGCGCGAGGCTCACAGCGCGAGCGCCGGCGCCGGCGCCGGTGTGCCGCCCCGGTGCAGCCAGGCCCGCTCCGCGGCCGTCCACGTGCTCGTCGTCACCAGGTGGAGCGCCGCGGCCACCGGCACCAGCATCGCGAACAGCACCGACCCGAAGGACAGGTAAGGCAGCAGCCCAGCCCCCGGCTGAGGGGTCGGCTGCGCGGCCGCCGCCCGCCTGGCCCGGCGGAAGTTGACGTACCCGACCGCCGCCAGCCCGGCGTACAGCAGGCCGAACACCGCCGACTGCCCGGCGCCGTGCGCGCTCCCGACGTGCAGGCCGAGCGGCACGCCGAACAGGGTGTGGTCCAGCAGGCCGTTCGGGGTGGTGAACAGGCGGTACATCACCGAGAAGAACGGAATCTGCACCAGCATCGGCAGGCACCCCGCGAACGGCGAGGCCCGCTCCTCCCGGTACAGCTCGGCGAGTGCCTCCCGCAGCTTCTCCGGGCGGTCCTTGAACCGCCGGTTCACCTCGGCGACCTTCGGCGCCAGCCGCGCCCGCGACTTCTCCCCCCGCGCCGCCGCGCGCGCGAAGGGATGCAACGCCAGCCGGACGGCGACGGTGAACAGGACGATCGCCAGCGCGGTCGGCAGTACCTGGGCCAGCGCGGCGACGGCGGCATGGGCGACGGCGACGGCCGGGTCGAGAACAGCGAGAACGGACATGGTGGAGCGAGCCCTCCGGGGGTCTCGGAAAACGAGTGGTCGACGGAGGACGGCCGCGTGGAACGGCGGAAGACGACGAAGCTACGCGGCCGCCGGGGCCGCACCCGGTGCCCTCGGGCGTCGCCTGCCCCGGGCATCGGGATCGCGCTGCGGGAGGAAGGCCGTACGGAACGCGCGCCGCCGCAACACCCCGCTGCGCACCGCCGTGGGCGCCCGCGCGCCCAGCAGCCGCGCTCCCGCCAGCGTGCCCGCGACCGCACCGGTCAGCAGCGCCACGGCGGCGACCGCCGCCACCGACGCGACCGTCCCGCCCTCGGTCACCAGCTCCCCGGTCAGCACCCGGAGCAGGCCGAGCAGCATCGCGACGACGGTCATGCGCTGCTCCTCCTTCGGCGTGACGGACTCGGGCCGCACGGACTTGGGCTGCACGGACTTGGGCTGCACGGACTTCGCGGGCCTTGGGTTTCACGGCCCTCGGGCTTCGGCACCACGGATTTCGGGCCCCACGGACTCGGGGCCGGACTTCAGACGTTCAGGACGATCGCCGAGCCCGCCGAGTTCCCGCCCGGGCGCGGAATTCCCCGTAGCGTACCCGCCGCGCCGAGGCACTTCGTGAGGTGGTGCAGGGGCGTAGCCGCAGGTGCTACACGGGGCTACCGTGGAGGGATGAAGACGATTACCCAGCGGGAGTTCCGGAACAACTCCGCCGCGGTGATGGACGCGGTGGAGGCCGGGGAGACCTTCCACATCACCAGGAACGGGGTCGAGGTCGCGGAGCTGCGACCGGTGTCCGGACGGCGGCGGCTCACGGCGGAGGAGCTGGTGGCGCGGCACGTGAAGCTGCCGCGGGTGGACTACCAGCAGATGCGCAAGGAGGCCGAGGAGTACTTCGGGCCGGAGGAGCTGGTGGGCGACGAGGGCGACGACCCGTTCGAGCGGCGGCGTGGCTGAGCGCAGGCGGGCAGCCCGGCGGCGGCCGGCCGGGGTGCTCGACACCTGTGTCTACATCGATCTGGCCCTGCTCTCCCCGGCGAATCTGCCGGCCGTGCCGGAGCTGACCGCGATCACCTTCGCGGAGCTGCAACAGGGCGTGTCGATGGCCCGTGACGCGGTCAGCCGGGCCGCCCGGCTGGAGGTGCTGGGCGCGGCGATGGCCGACTTCGACCCGCTGCCCTTCGACGCGGCGGCGGCCGCCCGCTACGGCACGCTGGTGACCCTCACCATCGCCGCCGGGCGGCAGCCGCGCCCGCGCCGGATCGACCTGATGATCGCGGCCGTGGCCTCGGCCCACGGACTGCCGCTGTACACCCGCAACGTCGCGGACTTCCGGGGCCTGGGCTCGGCGGTGGAGATCATCGGGGTGTGAGGGCCGCCGCTCGCGGTTCTCCTCGCACTTCTCGCGCTGGTGGCCTGCCGCGCCCTCTGGCTGATCATCTAAGCAGCTTAGAAGTGGAATTGAGGGGGCGGCAGGCCCGGCGGCCGCTCAGCCCAGGCGGACCGTGGTGCCCGTGGCGGCGGAGGCCCGGGCGGCCTCCAGGACGGCCAGGGTGGCCACCGCGTCGCGCGGGTCGACCGGGGGCGGGGTGCCCGGGGAGGCCAGGGCGGCGGCGATGCCCGCGTAGAAGGCGGGGTAGTCGCCCGGTTCGGTGGGCAGCGCGATCGAGGACTCGTCGGTGCCGAGCGTGCCGTACTGCGAGGGCTGGTCGGCACCCCACGGGCGGGCGCCGTCCGGTCGGTGCCCGGCCCGCAGCTCCGCCTCCTGCGGGTCCATGCCGGGCTTGACGTACCCGGCGGCGTCGCCGAGCACCCGCAGCCGGGGGCCGATCAGCGGGGTGATGGCGCTGGTCCACAGGTGCGAGCGGGTGCCGGAGGCGTGGGTGAGGGCGAGGAAGGCGTCGTCGTCGACGACCGCGCCGTCCCGGCGCACGTCGACCTCCGCGTACACCGTCTCCACCGGGCCGAACAGCGTCAGCGCCTGGTCCACCAGGTGGCTGCCCAGGTCGTACAGCGTGCCGCCGACCTCCGCCGGGTCGGCGAGCTCGCGCCAGCCGGGCTTGGGCTTCGGGCGGAACCGCTCGAAGCGGGACTCGAAACGGTGCACCCGGCCGAGCGCGCCGCCCCGGACCAGCCGGGCGGCGGTCAGGAAGTCGCCGTCCCAGCGCCGGTTCTGGAACACGGAGAGCAGGATGCTTTGGGCCTCGGCGAGCCGGCACAGCTCCAGCGCCTCGGCGGCGGTGCTGGCCAGCGGCTTGTCGACGACGGTGGCCAGCCCGGCGCGCAGGGCGGCGCGGGCGAGCGGCGCGTGGGTGCGGTTGGGCGAGGCGACGACGACGAGGTCGAGCGCGTCCGGGTCGGCGAGCAGCTGCTCGGGGGTGTCGACGGCGCGGGCGCCGGGGTGTTCGCGGCGCAACTGCTCGCGGCGCTCGGGGTTGGCGGTGACCACGGCGTCCAGCCGCAGCCCCGGCGTGGTGGCGATGAGCGGGGCGTGGAAGGCGGAGCCGGCCAGGCCGTAGCCGATCAGGCCGACGCGGAACGGGCGGTCCGGGGAGGGCGAGGGGGTCGAGGCGCTCATGCGCCCACTCAATCACGAGGCGCCCGGTTGCTCCCGGTTTCGCAAGGGGCGGGGCCGGGGGGGGGATGGCGGGGCGGTGGTGCCGGTCCCGGGGGACGGAACGCGCTGTCGTCGGGCAGGCGTGCGGATTAGGCTGTGCCGCGTCAGGGCCTTCGACAGACGTTGCAACACTTCGGGAGACACGCACGTGGCAGACCGCAAGCCCATCGAGTCCTGGCTGACCGACATGGACGGCGTCCTCATCCACGAGGGCACGCCCATTCCCGGCGCGAAGGAGTTCCTGCGCAGGCTGCGGGAGTCCGGCAAGCCGTTCCTGGTCCTCACCAACAACTCCATCTACACCCCGCGCGACCTCAGCGCCCGCCTGGCCGGGATGGGCCTGGAGGTGCCGGAGGAGTGCATCTGGACCTCCGCCCTGGCCACCGCCAAGTTCCTCAAGGGCCAGCGCCCGGGCGGCACCGCCTACGTGATCGGCGAGGCGGGGCTCACCACCGCGCTGTACCAGGCCGGGTACGTGCTGACCGACAACAACCCGGACTACGTCGTCCTCGGCGAGACCCGCACCTACAGCTTCGAGGCGCTCACCAAGGCGATCCGCCTGATCAACCAGGGCGCCCGGTTCATCTGCACCAACCCCGACGAGACCGGCCCGTCCCCCGAGGGCGTGCTGCCGGCCACCGGCTCGGTCGCGGCCCTGATCACCAAGGCGACCGGCGTCGAGCCGTACTTCGTCGGCAAGCCCAACCCGCTGATGATGCGCGAGGCGCTGAACACCGCCGGGGCCCACTCCGAGACCGCCGTGATGATCGGCGACCGGATGGACACCGACATCGTCGCGGGCATGGAGGCCGGCATGGAGACCATCCTGGTGCTCACCGGCCTGACCGCCGCCGCCGACGTCGAACGCTTCCCGTACCGGCCGACCCGGGTGGTCAAGTCGATCGCGGACCTGGTCGAGCTGGTCTAGCCTCTGCGGTGCTGTCGTGGGCCCCGTTCCGGCCGGTCGCCGGAGCGGGGCCCGCTTCGTACCGTCGGCCCCGCGGTCTGTTGGGTCCGCGCTGTCTTCTGCGGCTTCTGTGGCTTCGGCGGCTACTGCGGCTTCGGCGGAGTGAGTTGTCGGTGGGGCTGTGTAGCGTTCGGGGTGAAAGAGGGCGTGCGGCACAACAGCCGCGGTGTGGGAGGTAGATGTCGTGACGGACACGGTCGAGGCGGGCGTGGTGGAGGCCGGCGAGGGCGACGGGCTGGAGCTGCCCGAGTCCTGGCGCCCGGTGCTGGGCGCCGAGACGGAGAAGCCGTACTTCGCCGAGCTGGCGGCCTTCGTGGCGGCCGAGCGTGCGCAGCACCAGGTGTTCCCGCCGAGCGGCCAGGAGTTCGCCGCGCTGGAGGCCACGCCGTACGAGAAGGTCCGGGTGCTGGTCCTCGGGCAGGACCCGTACCACGACGACGGCCAGGCCCACGGCATGAGCTTCTCGGTGCTGCCCGGCACCAGGACGCCGCCCTCGCTGCGCAACATCTTCAAGGAGCTGGACGCCGACCTCGGCATCCCCGCCCCGGACAACGGCTACCTGATGCACTGGGCCGAGCAGGGCGTCCTGCTGCTCAACGCGGTGCTCACGGTGCGCGCGCACGAGGCCAACTCGCACAAGGCGAAGGGCTGGGAGAAGTTCACCGACGCCGTGATCAAGGCGGTGAGCGAGCGCGAGGAGCCGGTGGTCTTCGTGCTGTGGGGCAACTACGCGAAGAAGAAGCTGCCGCTGATCGACACGTCCAAGCACGTGGTCGTGCAGGGCGCGCACCCGTCGCCGCTGTCGGCCAAGCTGTTCTTCGGCAGCCGCCCGTTCTCGCAGATCGACACGGCGCTGGACGGCTTCGGCGGCGAGCCGATCGACTGGCAGGTGCCCAACCTGAAGCAGGGCTGAGCATCTGGGGCCGGGCGCCCGGGGGTTGGGTGAGGGGTGGCCCGGGCGGGCGGGGTCGCCCGTCCGCCCGCTCACGGCCACCCGGCGTTCACCGCCCGTCGTGGGTGCCCGGTGGCCGGTGTGCTTAGCTGGTGCCGACCGGTCGCCGGACCGGCTCTGGGGGAGGGGCGGTACGTGCGCCGGGTGGGACGGGTAGTGGCAATCCGACGGGCCGTGGGGGCGGCCCTGGTCGTGCTGTTGGCGGGGGCCGCGGGCTGTAGCGGTTCGACCGCCGGATCGGCCAAGGGATCACCCGGCGGGCCGACAGCTGCGCCGACTGCCCTCGCCGCGAACCCGACCGCCTCCGCCGCGAACCCGGGCGCCGGCCCCGCGAGCCTCGCTCAGCTCCCCGGCCAGGCCTTCTACGTCTCCGACCAGACCAACGCCGCCCGGCAGGTGACCGCCCTGCGCGGCCAGGGCCGGCCGGCGGAGGCCGACACGCTGCTGCGGATCGCCGCCCAGCCCTCCTCGCAGTGGCTGGGCGAGCAGGGCGCCAAGGAGATCGCCGAACAGGTCAGCCGCCGGGCCGCCGAGGCGGACCGGACGGCGGTCTTCGTCGCCTACAACATCCCGCACCGCGACTGTGGCCTGTACTCGGCCGGCGGCGCCGCCGACGCCGCCTCCTACCGGGCCTGGATCAGCGGTGTCGCGGAGGCCCTCGGCGACCGCAAGGCCTGGGTGGTGCTGGAGCCGGACGCCGTCGCGCACACCCTGGACAGCTGCGGGATCAAGGGCGACCTGGCCGCCGAGCGGTACGGCCTGCTGGCCTTCGCCGTGCAGGAGCTGAAGAAGCGTCCGCAGGTGCGGGTCTACCTGGACGCGGGCAACCCCGGCTGGTCGCAGGACCCGGCCGAACTCTCCACCGCGCTGCGCAAGTCGGGGATCGCGGCGGCGGACGGCTTCGCGGTGAACGTCGCCAACTTCTACGACACCGGCCGCAACACGGCCTACGGCGGCCAGCTCTCCGCCGCCCTGGGTGGGAAGCACTTCGTCATCGACACCAGCCGCAACGGCAACGGCCCGCTGGGCGGCGACGCCTGGTGCAACCCGCCCGGCCGCGCGCTCGGCGAGCGGCCGACCGCCGACACCGGCCGGGACGGGGTCGACGCCTACCTGTGGATCAAGAACCCGGGGGAGTCGGACGGCGAGTGCGGGCGCGGCGAGCCCCGGGCGGGCGAGTTCTGGCTGCCGTACGCGCTCGGCCTGGCGCAGGCCGCCCGCTGAGAGGGCTGGCCCACGCCAGTGCGGGTGCGCGCCAGTGTGGGTCCGCGCCAGTGCGGGTACGCGCCAGGCCGTGACGCACCCGGTGTCGTTCAGCCGGTCACCTGGATCCAGCGCGCGACCGACGGGGTGCCGGCGGCGTCGGTCAGGAACAGCATGTACCAGCCGGGCGGCAGCAGGTTCGGGTTGGAGGGGAGCGTGAGCGAGACCCCGTCGGCCGTGCGACCGCTGATGTCCAGGGCCACCGACCGCTGTTCGACGTCGGTCACGTGGGTGACCGAACTCGGCCGGATCAGCTTGGCGGTGGCGACCGCGTCCGGCCGGGCGGTGCCGATCCGCACGGTGGTGCCGAGCTTCGCGGCCCCCGGTGCGGCGGCCACCTGCGGGCGGTCGCCGTGGAACAGGTACGGCGGGGTGTAGATCTCGATGCGCTGCTCGAAGCCGCCCGGCGTGGTCTCGGCCTTGTCCGCGAACAGCGGGTTGGAACCGAGTACGGCCACCCGGCCGTCCGGCAGCAGCAGCGCCTCGGAGTGGTAGTTGCGGCCGACGGCGGGCTCGGCGGCGGTGCTGAAGCTGTTGGTGTCCGGGTGGTACACCTGCGCCTTGAGCAGGTCGCTGGCGCCCCGGCCCCGGTAGCCGCTGGAGCCGCCGGTGGTGAACACGGTGTCGTCCGGGAGGATCACGCTGTTCAGGTAGCGGGTGCCGCCGGCCGGCAGGTCCGGGCCCGGGGTGAAGGCGGGCTTGGCGGCGGAGAGGTCGACGATGTCGGTGCGGGCGGTGGACAGCGGCGACTCGCCGACGCCCCCGCCGCCGAGCACCATCACCTTCTGGGCCTGCGCGGGCGGCAGCAGCACCGAGGACGAGGTCTCGGTGAGGGCGGGGTCGCGCAGGCCGGGGACGGGCTGGAAGCCGTCGTTCGACAGGTCCCACACCCCGGGGTCGCGACCCTTGTCGGCCGGGCCGTAGCCGCCGTTGGAGCCCGAGTAGAAGAGCTTGCCGGAGGCGGTCAGGAAGATCGACGGGTAGGTCGGGAAATAGCGGTCCGGGCCCTTGGACCAGGTCTTGTTCTTCGGGTCGTAGATCTCGTTGTCGTTGCCGTTGAGGATCTCCCCGGTGTCGTCCAGGCCCGAGACGGTGACCACCCGCCCGTCGCCCAGCCCGGTGAGCGTCGGGTACCAGCGGGCGTACGCCATGTCGGTGACCTGCTCGTACAGCTCGGTGTCCGGGTTGAACTCGAACGCGGAGCGGATGCCCTGGTACTCCTGTTTGTCCAGGGTCAGCTTCGTGCCCTGCCCGTACAGGTTGCGGGCGTCGGCCCCGGCCAGGCCCTTGATCCGGTACTGGGCGGGGGCGTCGGTGACGTAGTCGGCGCCCTCGCCGACCGCCTCGACGAACACGTGCTGCTCGCCGGCGGTGACGACGGTCTGCTTGCCGGCGCCGGTCTTCACCGCGGCCGGGACGGTCACCGGCACGGTGGAGGCGTACTCCCGCCCGTTCGGGCCGACGAAGACGGTGCCCTTGGGGAACGTCCTGGCGCGCTCGGGGCTCTCGTTGCGCACCCGCATGACGCCGGCCGCCCTCTTCACCACGCCCGCCAGCTTCTCGTACCGCTGGGTGCCGCCGGCCACCAGGACGCGGCCGTCCGGCAGCGAGGCGTGGCCGCCGCAGAACATGTCGGCCGGGGTGGGTATCAGCTTGTAGGTGTTCGCGGCCGGGTCCCAGAGCAGGCTGCGGAAGCTGCCCGCGTCGAAGCGCTTCTCGTCGTTGCCGGAGCCGGCCACGATGAGGACCTTGCCGGTGCGCAGCAGCGTGGCGTGGACGGCGTTGACCCGGAACTCGGCGGGGAGCGTGAGGGTCTGCCAGTGGCCGTACTCCGCCTTGTAGTCGGGGCGGTTGATCACGTACTGGTGGTACTGCTGGCTGGCGAAGCCGAGGACGGCGGGCGCGTTCATCCCGGCGACGGTCAGCGCGACGGTGCTGCCGAGGGCGAAGCGCTTGGTCCGGCCGGTCTTGTGGATCTTCACGGTGGTTGGTCCCCTCGTGAGGTTCGGGAGCTCGTGAGGTTCGGGGGTGCTGGCGGGTCGGGGGTGCTGGCGGTTCGGGGTGCTGGCGGGGCGGCTTCAGCGGGTGGTGGTGCGCTCCGCCCGGTCGGGCACTGCGGGGGCGCCCGGCGGCGCGGCCGGTGTGATCGGTGCGACCGGTGCGGTCGCACCGCGCCGGGGGTCGCGGGCGTGCCGGGGACGGCGCTTCTCCAGGACGACCCTCGGGGTCGCCGCCGGACCGCCGGTGACGGTGAGCGTGGCCGTGGGCCGGGCGCGTCGGCGGCGGACGGCGTCGCCGGCCAGCACCAGGATCGGCAGCACGGTCAGGACCAGGGCGATCCAGGCCCAGGTGCGCATCGCGACGTGGTCGTAGCCGGTGAAGAAGGAAGCCGCTATCGCGCCGCCGAACACCAGCGTCCAGAACAGGTGGAAGCGGAACGTGCTCACCCGGTCCGCGCTGGCCGAACGGCCCTTCGGCGTCACCACGAAGCGGCTGCGCCGCCGAAACAGCGCCTGCACGAGCGAGGCCGCGTAGACCGGGCCGCAGAGCGCGGACATCAGCATGCCCGCGACCCCGGAGGAGCCGGCCGGCTCGTGCGGGCTGACGTTGTGCTTGCGGTTCCAGGTGTAGAGCAGCAGTTGGAGCGCGGCGGCGTCGCTGTACAGCATCATCCAGATCTCGGAGGACACATGGACCCCCGAGGCGCCGAACACCAGGTAGAGCACGCTGGACAGACCGCCGAGCAGCCAGGTGAGCGCCGCCATCGGGTAGAAGCCCACCATCAGCGAGTAGTTGAGCAGCCGCCCGGGCGACAGCCGCCAGAGCACCCGCCAGTACTGGGTGAGCAGGGTCTCGTAGGTGCCGCGGCTCCAGCGCAGCTGCTGGGAGAAGAAGTCGGTCCAGGAGGACGGGCCCTCGCCGACCGCGAGCACGTCCGGGGTGTACACGGATTTCCAGCGTTCACCGGTCTCGGCGTTCCGGCTCCGGTGGAACTCCAGGCCGGTCGCCATGTCCTCCGTGATGGAGTCGTACAACCCGCCGATCGACTGGAGTGCACGGATTCTGACGGCGTTGTTGGTGCCGACGAACATGGGCGCGCCGTAACGGTTTCCGGCGCGCTGGATGAGTGCGTGGAAGAGGTACTGCTGGCTCTCGGAGAATTTGGTGACGGCCGATCCCGAGCTGCGGTAGTTCCCGTACACCTGGGGCCCGACCACGAATGCCACGTCGGGGTCACGGAAGTAGCCGAGCATCCGCTCGCAGAAGTCCGGCAGCGGGGCGTGGTCGGTGTCCACCGAGACCCAGAAGTCGTAGTCGTCGCCGTGCGCCTGCAACCAGGCGTTGTAGTTGCCGTGCTTGGTGCCGGTGCGGAACCGGCCCTTGGGCTGGTTCCAGTACGGGCGGCCGAAGCGGCTGAAGTGGCGGACGCCCAGCTCGGTGCAGAGCGCCTGCATCGCAGGATCGTTTCCCTCGTCCAGCAGCCAGACGTCGTACGGGCCGTCGTGCCGGACGGCGCGCGCCGCGACCAGCGTGGCCCGCACCATCTCCGCCGGCTCCTTGCCCGGCACGCAGGCGGTGACGAACGCGACCCGGGTGCCGGACTCCGGCGTCACCGGTATCGGATCGCGGGCGACGAGCGTGGCGTGGGTGTTGGACACGACGTTGACCAGCCGGAACACCTCGACCACGGCGACGATCCCGATCATCACCTTGTCGCCCAGCAGCACCAGGGTGTGCGTCTCGCCGGGGCGCTCCGGCCAGTGCTCCGGCAGCAGCAGCCAGACCAGCAGCACCACCTCCACCAGGGGGGCCGCCACCATCAGCAGGGCGGCGCGGATCCGGTGCGGCTCGCGGCGCAGCAGGCTGCGGTACTGGACGCGGTAGGGGGCGGTGGGGTCGGACTCTTGGGCGGCCTCGTGCGCGTGCCACGGTGTGGGCGCGGCTCCGTGGTGGTGGGCGGGCTCGGGCCGGTAGACGCCGCCGCCGAGGTCGTCCTCCTCGTCCGGGTCGTGTGCCGGGCCTGCCAGCCGACTGAAGTGACCGTAGTCGTACGGGGCTTCGGGTGCGGCAACGGTGGCCAGGTCGTCGTCGAGCCGCCGTCCGGCGCCTCGCCCGCCGGCCGTCCCGGCGTCCTTCTGTCGCGCGAACGGCATGGTCATCGTCTGCTCCCCCCGGCCGGGGCCCGGCCGTGGCGGCGGGCCCGTTGGTACGTGTTCAGACCGGGGGTATGCGATCCGCCGTCCCGCGGTGCGCCTGGCCGGCCGCGTTCGGCGGGGCTGGTCCGCTCCCCCCGGAGCCTTGCTTCGCCTTGCCTCGTGCCTCGAAAGCCTCCCCCGTGAAACACCACCCGGTGGACCGCCGTTGTTTCCAAGCGGTTTTCGGGCTGTCATTCGCGTCATGCGTCCGCTTGTGCCGGTGGGCGTTTGCGAGCGGAATTCATTGCGCGCCTGCGGGGACTTCGAATGCGGATCCCGGTGCGCTCCCGGCTTCCCCTCCGGACACGCGGGATCCACAGCGCCCCCAACTCTCCCGGAGGGCAACCGTGATCGCAAGCTGTCCGGGAAATGATCACCGCGCAAGCATGAAGATCCTGCGGTTCCCGGCCAATCCGCACCGCGGTGGTGCTAATGCGGCGAATTCGGCGGGCGAGGTGGCGGTAGCGGCGCCGCGGGGGCAACGCGAACGGCCGGACCTCCCCGACGGGAGGCCCGGCCGCTGCTGCGGGGCGGGTTCGGTGCGTCCGGTCCAGCCGGGTCCAGCCGGGTCCAGCCGGGTCCAGCCCGGTCCGGTCCGGTCAGAGCGGTGGAAGGAGGGCGGCGCCCGTCGCGGCCTGGACGTCCGCGAACCCCGCGCCAGGGGCCGTCTCCACCACCCGCAGTCCGTCCGGCGTCACGTCGATCACGGCCAGATCGGTCACGATCCGGTTGACAACTCCCCTGCCGGTGGCGGGAAGTGAGAGCTCCTCGACGATCTTCGGGGAGCCGTCCCGGGCGGTGTGCTCCATGACCACGATCAGTCGGCGGGCCCCGTGCACGAGGTCCATCGCGCCGCCCATGCCCTTGACCATCTTGCCGGGGATCATCCAGTTGGCGAGGTCGCCGGCCGCCGAGACCTGCATGGCGCCGAGCACCGAGACGTCGATCCGGCCGGCCCGGATCATGCCGAAGGAGAAGGCCGAGTCGAAGTACGAGGCGCCGGGGGCGACCGTCACCGTCTCCTTCCCGGCGTTGATCAGATCGGCGTGCTCCGCGCCCTCGACCGGGTACGGGCCGACGCCCAGGATGCCGTTCTCCGAGTGCAGCACCACCTCGACGCCCGGCGGGAGATGACTGGGGATCAGGGTGGGCAGGCCGATGCCCAGGTTCACGTACTGGCCGTCGCGCAGTTCGCGGGCGGCCCGGGCGGCCAGGGCGTTGCGCGGGTCGAGGCCGGGCCGCGAGGTGGGCGCGGGGGGCCGGGTGCTGGTCGGGGTGGACATCGGTTCAGGCCTCCTGGAGTGTGGGGCGGACGGTCCGGCGCTCGATGCGGCGGTCCGCGGGATCGGCGGCCACCACCCGGTCCACGTACACGCCGGGCAGGTGCACGGCGTCCGGGGCGAGCTCGCCCGCCTCGACGATCCGGTCCGCCTCGACCAGGGTGATCCGGCCCGCCGTCGCGCAGAGCGGATTGAAGTTGCGGGCGGCGGCGTGGAACACGCAGTTACCGTGCCGGTCCGCCACCTCGGCCCGGACCAGCGCGAAGTCCGCCGTGATGGCCTCCTCCAGCAGGTACCGGCGGCCGCCGAACTCCCGGACCTCCTTGGCCGGTGAGGCCAGCGCCACCGAGCCGTCCGCCGCGTAGCGCCAGGGCAGCCCTCCCTCCTCGACCTGGGTGCCGACCCCGGCCGGGGTGTAGAACGCGGGGACGCCGGCGCCGCCGGCCCGCAGCCGCTCGGCCAGCGTGCCCTGCGGGGTGAGCTCCACCTCCAGCTCGCCGGAGAGGTACTGCCGGGCGAACTCCTTGTTCTCGCCGACGTACGAGGACGTCATCCGGGCGATCCGGCCCGCCCGCAGCAGCAGGCCGAGCCCCCAGTCGTCCACCCCGCAGTTGTTCGAGACCACCTGGAGTCCGGTGGTGCCGGTGTCCGCCAGGGCGCCGATCAGGGTGCTCGGGATGCCGCAGAGGCCGAAGCCGCCGACGGCCAGCACCGCGCCGTCGGGGATGTCCCCGACCGCGTCGGCGGGGGAGTCCAGGACCTTGTCCAAGGGATCACCTCGTGAGGAGTGGGATACGGGAGAGGGCACGCCCGGGCCGGGCCCGGCGGGAAGACCCGGCGGGAGGGTTCGGCGGGAAGACCCGGCGGCCGCCGCCGGACGGCTGCCGAGCCCCTCCACCGTCACCGGACGCGGGCCGCCGCAGCCATGGCGGCTCCCGCCATGGGCGGGTACGAGCCCGTGTCGGCCGGCCACACCCGGACGTCCGGGGGACGGCGCCGCCCGGGTGGTATGTCGGCCGGAGCCACATCATGATGGGCCGATGCGTCGCCCGGGCACATGTCGCCAGTCCCACCGCACACCTACGGTTCCGGCATCCACCCCGCCGCACCCTCAGGAGTCGGTCACCATGCGCAGCTCGACAGCCCCCACTCGGCCCGCCTCCGGCGCCCGCCCGGGCGAGACCCTGACCGGCGGTCCGGCCCGGAAGCTCGCCGCCGTCGCGGCGTGCGTCCTGCTCGCCGCGGGCTGCGCCAAGGCCGGCACCGCCGGGACGGCCTCGGCGGGCGGCGGTGGCGCGAAGAGCCCGGTCAAGGTCGGCCTGGTGTACTCCAAGACCGGACCGCTGGCCGCCTACGGCAAGCAGTACCTGGAGGGCTTCAAGGCGGGGCTGAGCTACGCGACCAAGGGCACCGGCGCGGTCGACGGACACAAGGTCGATTTCGAGGAGCAGGACGACGCGGGCGACCCGGCCAAGGCGGTGTCCGCCGCCAAGGACCTGATCGGCAAGGGCTACAAGGTCCTGGCCGGCTCCACCGCCTCGGGCGTCGCCCTCCAGGTCGGCCCGATCGCCGCCCAGAACAAGGTGCTCTTCATCAGCGGCCCGGCCGCCGCCGACAAGGTCACCGGCTTGAACAAGTACACCTTCCGTTCCGGCCGCCAGTCCTTCCAGGACATCCGTACCGCGGCCTCGTTCATCGGTGACGCCAAGGGCAAGAAGGTCACCGTGCTCGCTCAGGACAACGCCTTCGGGCAGGCCAACGTGGCTGCCGTCAAGGCCGTGCTCGGCGCCCAGGGCGCGACGGTCGACCAGGTGCTCGCCCCGCCGAGCGCCACCGACCTCACCCCGTTCGCCACCCAGGCCAAGACCGCCAAGCCCGACCTGCTGTTCGTCGCCTGGGCCGGCGACTCCTCCTCGGCCCTGTGGACGGCGCTCAACCAGCAGGACGTGTTCGCCGACACCAAGGTCGTCACCGGCCTGGACCTGGCCGCCTCCTATCCGCTGTTCGGCCCGGCGGCCGAGAAGATCTCCTTCCTGAACCACTACTTCGGCGGAGCCGCCGGCACCCCGGTGGAGAAGGCCATGGACGAGGCCGTCACCGCCTCCGGCGGGAAGACCGACATCTTCACGCCCGACGGCTTCACCGCCGCCCAGATGATCGTGCACGCCGTCGAGGCCAACCACGGTTCCGCCGATGACACGTCGGCCCTGGTCAAGGCGCTGGAGGGCTGGAGCTTCGACGGGGTGAAGGGACGCACCACGGTGCGCGCCGAGGACCACGCCCTCCTCCAGCCGATGTTCCAGGCCCGGCTGACCGGTACCGGGGCCGCCGCCAGGCCCTCGGTGGAGAAGGCCCTGACCGCGGACGAGGTGGCGCCCCCGGTCACCCCGATGGCGGGCTGATCCCGATGCCCGCTCCCACCGCCCCCACTCCTTCCCCGGCCGGTTTCCCGGCCTCGGCCACGGCCTCGCCCGCCCCGGTGCTGCGGCTGGACGGACTCGGCTGGTCCGTCCGCGGGGTGCCGATCGTCGAGGACGTCTCCTTCTCGGTCGGCGAAGGCGAGTTCATCGCCTTCATCGGCCCCAACGGCGCCGGCAAGACGTCCCTTTTCAACCTGATCTCCGGCATCTACCCGGCGAGCCACGGCAGTCTCCACCTCGACGGTGTGGACGTCACCGCCGAGGCCGTGCACGCCCGGGCGCGCCGCGGTCTCGGCCGCACCTTCCAGACCTCCTCCCTCTGGCCGGGGATGACGGTCGCCGACCACGTCCGACTGGCAGCCCAGGCAGCGGCGGGACCGCGCGCCTCGTACCGGCTCTGGCGCCGTGCCGACCGGTACCAGGAGCAGCTGGCCGAGACCCTCCACCGCACCGAACTCAGCCACCGCGCGGACACCTTGGCGGGCGCGCTCTCGCACGGCGAGAAGCGCAAACTGGAACTGGCCGTCCTCCTCGTCTCCGATCCGCGGTTGATCCTGCTGGACGAGCCGATGGCCGGGGTCAGCGCCGAGGAGGTACCGGCCCTCACCGAGCTGATCCGGTCCGTGCACCGAGACCTGGGCCGGACCGTCCTGATGGTCGAGCACCACATGGACGTCCTGCTCGGGCTGGCCGACCGCCTCGCGGTGATGCACCACGGCACGCTGCTCGCGCTGGACACCCCCGAGGCCGTGATGGCCGACCCGACCGTGCAACAGGCCTACCTGGGCGAGGCGCTGTGACCTCCTCTCCGCTCCCCTCGCCCGTTTCCGCCTCTACCTCTACCTCTACCTCTGCCTCTGCGGCCGTGCCTACGTCTCCTGTCGCCCCTCTCCTCTCCGTTCGCGATCTGCGGGTGGTCATCGGCGGGCTGCACATCCTGCACGGTGTCGACCTCGACGTGGCCCCCGCCGGGGTCACCGCGCTCCTCGGCCGCAACGGCGCCGGCAAGACCACCACGGTCAGGGCCGTGATGGGCCTGGTGCCGCGCACCGGAAGCGTCCGCTTCTCCGGTGCCGAACTCGCCTCCCTTCCCACACACCTGGTAGTCCGTCATGGCATCGGCTACGCGCCCGAGGACCGAGGGATCTTCGCCAGCCTGACGGTCGCCGAGAACCTCCGCCTCGCAGAGCGTGCCGTCCGGAGCGAGGGTGAGACGGGCGAGCCGAACTATCCACTCGTCCACGAGCTCTTTCCCGAACTCAAGCAGCGGGCCAGCCAGTTGGCCGGGACACTCTCCGGCGGCCAGCAGCAGATGGTGGCGATAGGCCGGACGCTGCTCAACCGCAACCGGTTGATCATCGCCGACGAGCCCACCAAGGGCCTGGCTCCGAAGATCGTCGCCGAGGTGGCCGAGGTGCTGGCGCGAGCGGCCGAGGCCGTGCCCGTTCTCCTGGTCGAGCAGAACCTCGCCCTCGTCCGACGGCTGGCCGGCACCTGCGCCGTCCTGGCCGACGGCCGTACCGCCCACCGGGGTGACACCGCCGAGCTGTTGGCCGACGAGGAGGCCGCCCGCCGCCTGCTCGGCGTCGGCTCCCGTCACCCGCTCGCCGGCGGACCCCGGCCCGCCGCATCTCCGGCCGCCCCTGTCGTCACCGCGGAGGTGAAGCCCTGATGGACACCGTCGTCCTCCTCTCCTGTACCGGACTCGGTCTTGGTGCGCTGTACTTCCTGGTCGCCTCCGGCCTGTCGTTGATCTTCGGTCTGATGGACGTGCTCAACTTCGCGCACGGCGCCCTGCTCTCCATCGGCGCCTATGCCACCTGGTGGGCCGGCACCGAGGCCAGCCTCTCCTTCTGGCTCGCGGTGCCGTTCGGCACCCTGGTCGGAACGGCCGCCGCCGTCCTGCTGGAGCTCTTCCTGATCCGCCCGCTCTACAGCCGGCCGCGCGATCAGATCCTCGCCACCGTCGGGGTCGGGCTCGCCGTGCCCGCCCTCCTGATGGGGATCTGGGGCGCGGACGCCCGCCCCTTCCCCCAGCCCGCCGTGCTCTCCGGCACCTGGCACGTGCTCGGTGCGACCGTCCCGGTCAACCGCTTCGTGCTCGTGGCCGCGGCCGCGCTGCTGCTGCTCGCTCTTCGGTTGTTCCTCGCCCGTACCCGCTACGGGCTGATCGTCCGGGCCGGGGTCGAGGACCGGGCGATGGTCACTGCGCTCGGCATCGACGTCCGGAAGGCGTTCACCCTCGTCTTCGCCATCGGCGGGGCAGCCGCCGCGCTCGGCGGTGCCCTCGGTGGCCTCTACTTCGGTTCGGTCAATCCCGGCCAGGGGACCGGGCTGCTCATCTTCGCCTTCGTCGTCGTGGTGATGGGCGGCATGGGCTCCGTCACCGGGGCCGCCGTCGCCTCCGTGGGCGTTGGTCTCGTCCAGCAGTTCGCCAACTACTACACCGGCGCCGGGCTCGGCGACCTCTCGGTCGTCGTCCTGCTCGCCGTCCTGCTTCTCGTCCGACCCCGTGGACTCACCGGGAGGCTCGCGTGAGCGCCGAAACTCCGATCACGAGCACCGGTGGCCCCGCGGCCGACCGCAGCGCCGCCACCATGGCAGGGGGGACTGACACCAGCCCTGCCATGACCGCCATGCTGGCAGAGGGGACTGACACCGGCTCCGCCAACACCGTCACTGTGGCAAGGGGGACTGACACCAGCCTTGCCGGGACCCATTGTGAACACACGGCCGACCTCGGCGCCATCCCTCGAACAGGTGATTCAGTCACTAATCGCTGGACACCGGTGCACAGAGCGCTACGCTGGTGGCCGATCGCCCTGCTGATCACGCTCCTTGTCGCCCCATATAGTGCGCTTCCCGTCCCGGGACTGCTCGACGGCCCGCTCGGCAGCCCCGGAAGCCTGCAACTGCTCGCCCTGTGCCTGCTCTACGGGGCCCTCGCCTCCGGCTACGACCTCCTGCTCGGCCGTACCGGACTGCTCTCCTTCGGCCACGCTCTCTACTTCGCGACCGGCCTCTACGCCACCGACCTCGGCATGCTGGAACTGCGACTGCCGTTCGCCGCCGCGGCGGTATTCGGCGTCGCCTGCACCGTCGCGCTGGCCCTGCTGCTCGGCTCGGTCAGCCTCCGCGTCACCGGCATCGGCTTCTCCATGGTCACCCTCGCCTTCGCCCAGGCCGGCTCGATCCTCGTCCAGCGCAACCCCGGTGGCGTCACCGGCGGTGAGGAGGGCCGCTCCGCCCCGGCCGACCTGCTGCCCCCCGGCCTGCTCGGGATCGAGAACACCGCCAACCTCTACTGGATCGCCGTCGGCTACCTGGTGCTGACGGTCGCCGTGGTCCACTGGGCCGTCAACTCGCCGGCCGGCCGGGTCTGGGAGGGGATCAAGGAGAACGAGCGCCGGGTGGAGGTGCTCGGACTGCGGCCCTACGGCTACAAGTTGGTCGCCTTCGTCCTCGCCGGCGGTCTCGCCGGGCTGGGCGGAGTGGTCTACCTGCTGCTGACCGGCGGCGCCACCCCGCAGGCCGCCGGCTCCGACGCCACGCTCGCCCTGCTGGTGATGGTCGTGCTCGGAGGCTCGGGGACACGCTGGGGTCCGCTGCTCGGCGGTGTCCTCTACACCTGGGCCAGCCACCGGCTCGGCGACCTCGCCAACTCGACGACGATCGCGGACCTGCCCGCGGTCCTGCGGGTGCCGCTCTCCCAACCCCTGTTCCTGCTGGGCTCCCTGTTCGTCGCGGTGGTCTACCTGCTGCCCGGTGGCCTGGCTAGACTGCCTGCCCGCATCCGCGCCGCCCGATCCGCCCGTGCGGTCCGCACTCCGGCCGCCGCTCGGACCGCCCGTCCCACCGGAGGTACCCCCGCGTGAGCCAGTCGCCCCTGAAGCCCGAGGAGTTGACCGTCGCCGTGCCCGGAGGGGAGCTGGCGGTCCTGCGCTGGCCCGCCGCCGAGCCGGACGCCCCGACGGTCGTGGCGGTGCACGGCATCACCGCCAACGGCCTCGCCTGGTACGAGGTCGCCCGCCAACTCGCCGGGCGGGTCACCCTGCTCGCGCCCGACCTGCGGGGGCGCGGCGGGAGCCGTGCGGTCGCCGGGCCGTACGGGCTGGCCCGGCACGCCGACGACGTGGCCGTATTGATCACGGCTCTCGGCACGGGCCCGACCACCGTGGTCGGCCACTCGATGGGCGCCTGGGTCACCGCCCTGGCCGCCGTCCGGTACCCGGAACTCGTCCGCCGGGTGCTGCTGGTGGACGGCGCGCTGACCTTCCCGCTGCCGGAGGGCATCTGCGAGGAGGACGCGCTGGCCGCGGTGCTCGGCCCCGCGCTGGCCCGGCTGTCGATGACCTTCCCGGACCGGGATGCCTACCGGGAGTTCTGGCAGCGGCATCCGGCCTTCGGGACGGCCTGGTCGGCGGAGATCGACGCCTACACCCAGCGGGACCTGGTCGGCGTCGAGCCCGAACTGCGCTCCTCCTGCGTGCTGGAAGCCGTACAGACCGACGGCGCCGAGGTCCTGCTGGACCGGGACGCGGCCACCGCCGTGCACCGGCTGCCCTGCCCGGCCGAACTGCTCTGGGCCGAGCGCGGTCTGCTCGACGAGCCCCAGGGCCTCTACGACCACCAGCGGATCGGGCTGGCCGGGCTGGACCAGGAGCGGGTGCCGGCCTCGCTGGTGCCGGACACCAACCACTACTCGATCCTCTGGGGAGAGCCGGGGGCCGAGCGCATCGTTCGCGGCCTGCTCGCGGACGTCACCGCTGCGGGGTAGCTGGCCCGGCCCCGACGACGGCGGCCGGTGGGGTCCGTCCACCCCACCGGCCGCACCCGTCTCCTTCTGCCCTGCTCGGTCCGCCCCTGTTCGGTCGGCCCGTCTCAGCCCGCGGTGCCGAGGAAGGTCTCCCAACCGCCGCTCGGCGCCTGGCCGACGTTGAGCGTGCGCAGCTTGCGCAGGGTGGACTGGTCCTGCACCTCCAGCCACTCGACCAGCTGCCTGAAGGAGACCAGCCGGACGTCCGGCTTGCCCGCGATGGTCTTGAGGGTCTCCTCGACGGCGTCCATGTAGATGCCGCCGTTCCACTGCTCGAAGTGGTTGCCGATGAAGAACGGCGCACGGTTGCTGTTGTAGGCGCGGTCGAAGCCGGCCAAGTAGGAGTCCTTGGCCTGGGTGCGCCAGTCGTTGTACTTGGACGGGTCACCCTTGGTGCTGCCCGCGGACTGGTTGGCCAGGATGTTGTAGTCCATCGACAGCACCTGGAAGGTGTGCCCGGGGAACGGGATGGACTGCAGCGGGAAGTCCCAGACCTTGCCGTCCTGCACCTTCTGCGGCCATATCTGCAGGCCGCCGGAGGAACTGGCGTCGTACTTCCAGCCCAGCTTCGCGACGGTCGGCAGGAGCGCCTTCTGACCTTCCAGACAGGGGGTGCGGCCGCCGATGAGCTCCTTCTTGTAGTCGAAGGGCAGCGGGTCGACGTCGGTGAAGCCCGTGTTGGTCCGCCACTGGGTCACGAAGCCGATCGCCTGGTCGATCTCGCTCTGCCAGTCCTCCGGGGTCCACATGTTGACCCCGTTCTTGTCCGGGCGGCTGGAGCAGAAGTGCCCGTTGAAGTGGGTGCCGATCTCGTGCCCGGCCAGCCACGCCTGGCTGACGAGCTTGAGCGTGCTCTTGACCGCGCCGTCCGACAGGTACGGGATGTCGGAGGCGCCGACCGAGTGCTTCGGCGGGTGGTACAGGTCGGCCTTGCCCTTGGGCAGGGCGTAGATCCCGGAGAGGAAGAAGGTCATCGTGGCCTTGTACTGCTCCGCCAGCTTGAGGAAGCGGGGGAACTGGCCGTCGTCGGTGCCACCCGCGCCGTCCCAGGAGAACACCACGAACTGCGGCGGCCGCTCACCGGGCTTGAGCTTCTCGGGCTTCGGCTGGTTCGGCTGCGGGCCGGTGTCGGCATTGGAGCCGTCGCCGATCGGAGTGCCCTTGGGCACCCCCGTCTTGGTCGGGTCGGTCGTGCCCGCCGGGGTGGTGCCGGGGCTGTCGCCGGTCGTGGGGGAGGAGGAGTTCTGGCTCGAACCGGATCCGCTGCTGGAACAGGCCGCGACCGCGCCGAGGGCCGCGGTCGCAGCGGTCGCACTGAGCACCGTCCTGCGCGAGATGCTGGTCATGGTCTCCCCTGGGTGCCGATGCCGGTGGTGAGGGCGGCCCGGGGCCGCACCGGTCAAATCGGGCAATTGATGAATTTTCCGCCGTTAGCATGCCATGTGGCCGCAGCGGCCACCAAGGCCGTCGACCCTCTACGAGAGTCAACACGTCAGCAGGGCCGGCCTGGGCTGCAAGGATTCGTCGTCTGTTGCCGTCCTGTGACGCTTCGCTCCTCGCGCCGCCAGGGGAGTACGGTACCGCCGGTCCGGCGGGGTGGGTCAGAGTTCGTCATCGCTCGGTACGGCTCGTCGCCCGTCCGGGCAGATCGCGCCCATGGTGGGGGTGCGGCGAGGGGTGGCCGGGGTGCCCGGGGCCGGAGGTGCAGGCCGAGGTGCAGCGGTCAGAGCGCGGCGAGTCGCCGGTTGCGGCGCACTATTCGCGCGATCGCGGTGCTGACGATGGTGGCGGCGGTGCAGGACACCGCGAGGCTCAGCCAGGCGGTGTCGAACCAGTGGCTGTTCAGCCAGCCCAGCGTCACGATGTAGGCGGCCCAGACCAGCGCCGCCAGTGCCGACCAGTGCAGGAAGCGGTGCGGGTGTGCGGGGGAGTGGCCGATGGCCACGTCCAGGACGGTCCGCCCGGCCGGGACGAACCGGGCGACCACCACCATGGCCGCGGCCGCCCCGTGGGGGCGTTCGACCAGGGCCTGTTGGACCCTGGTCACGCTGGCCGCCAGTTCCGGGCGTTGGGCGAGCCGGCGTTGGAGCAGCGGGGCGCCGCGCCGGGCGAGGTGCAGGAGGAGGAGGTCGCCGAGGAACGAGGCCACTGCCACGCCCAGGCCGAGCAGCACCGGGGCGCCGTCGATCCGCGCCGTCTTGAGCACCGCCAGGATGACCAGTGTCCCGCTGGGGATGAAGGGGAGGAGGGCGTCTCCGAGCACGGCGAAGAGCGCCAGGGCGCAGATCCACGAGGATCCGATCGCCGCCACGAAGTTCAAGGCCTGTACTCCCTCCACGCCGCCCGGGGGAGCAGGTGGCTGCTGAGGTCAACGCTAGCGCCTCGACTTTTCATGCCATGAAGCACCCCGGTATGCCATGGGTCACAGGCCCCGGCCCCGACCTGCGCAAAGGCGCGAGCCCCCGGAGCGGGGTGCCGCTCCGGGGGCTCGCGGGGATCGATCGGCGCTGGTCCAGCCCGACGATCTTGCTGGCGGAGCGCGGATCCTGTTTGGGCGATCCGGTCCTGTCGACCAGCCTGCCGGACGCCGACCGCCGGCCGCGAGCCCTCCGCCTGGCGACTTCCGGCGCTGGCGTGAAGTCGCCAGGCGTGTCCGCGCGCTGGCTCTCCGTCATCCGAATGGTCGGTCGGCGGCACCGTACCGGACCGTGCCCGCCGGCGCCGAGCAGGGCCCGAGCGAGGCCGGCGTGCAGGCCGGAACGTGGCCGGATGCGGGAACAGCCGGCCCGGCGCGGTGGTTGACCCCGGTCGGCAGCAGCGACCGCCGGGCCACCCGAGACCCGCGGTCGCCCACCAGGGCCGGCTCACGAAAGCCAGAAGGGCGGACGGCATGACCACCGAGGACCAGCAGGAGCACCCGACCGAACCGCGGACCGGCGCGGCGATCCGGGGCACAGCCCGCGGCACGGCGCCCGCCCCGCTCTCCATCCTCGACCTGGCCACCGTGGGCGTCGGCTACACGCCCGCCGAGGCCCTGGCCGCGACCACCACGCTGGCCCGCAACGCCGAGCAGTGGGGCTACCACCGCTTCTGGGTGGCCGAGCACCACGGCATGCCGGGAGTGGCCAGCTCCACCCCGGCCGTCCTGCTCGCCCACCTCGGCGCCAACACCACGACCCTGCGGCTGGGCTCGGGCGGGGTGATGCTCCCCAACCACGCCCCGCTGGCCATCGCCGAGCAGTTCGGCCTGCTGGAGGCCCTGCACCCGGGCCGGATCGACCTGGGGCTCGGCCGCGCCCCCGGCACCGACCCGGCCACCGCCCGGGCGCTGCGCCGCGGTCGCGCCGAGGGCGCCGACGACTTCCCGCAGCAGCTCGCCGAGCTGACCCACTTCCTCGACGGCGACTTCCCCTCCGGCCACCCCTACGCCCAGCTGACCGCCGTTCCCCAGGGCGACGGGCGCCCGCCGGTCTGGCTGCTCGGGTCCTCCGGCTTCAGCGCCCAGCTGGCCGGCCGCCTCGGCCTGCCGTTCGCCTTCGCCCACCACTTCAGCAGCGTCAACACCATCCCGGCGCTCGACCTCTACCGGGAGTCCTTCCGGCCCTCCGCGGTGCTCGCCGAGCCCTACGCGCTGATCGGTGTGAGCGCGGTCGCCGCCGAGGACGAGGGCGCGGCCCGTCGCCTCGCCCGCTCCGCGGCCCTCGGCATGCTCCGGCTGCGGCGCGGCAACCCCGGCCCGATCCCCACCCCGGAGGAGGCCGAGGCCTACCCGTACAGCCCAGCCGAGGCGGAGTTCATCGACAGCTGGCTCGACAACGTGGTGCTCGGCGCCCCGGGCGAGGTCGCGGACGGGCTGGAGGCCCTGCGCAAGCGGACGGGCGTGGACGAGCTGATGGTCACCTCGCACATCCACGGCCACGAGGCCCGGCTCCGCTCCTACGGCCTGATCGCCGAGGCGTACGGCCTGACGGCGGAAGTCTGACGGCCGAGGCCCGAGCACGGGAGGTCTGGACGCGGGAGGCCGGACCGGTCCCGGGTTACCGGCTGGTGTCCGGGCCGGGGCGGCCCTCGCGGAGTATGGCGGCGACGAGCTCGGCCTCCCCCGGCCGGGCGAAGTACCAGCCCTGGGCGGTGTCGCAGCCGGTCAGTCGTAGCCGTTCGGCCTGCGCGGCGCTCTCGATGCCCTCGGCGGTGACGGTCAGGCCGAGGGTGTGGGCCAGCTGTACCATCGCGCCCACGATCTGCTCGTCGGCGTCGCTGCGGCGGGAGCCGAGCTCGGGGAGCTCCGAAGGGTTCGTCGCCGGGGCCGGGTCGCGGAACCCCTCGATGAAGGTGCCGTCGAGCTTCAGGACGTGCACCGGCAGCCGGGAGAGGTAGGCCAGGTTGGAGTAGCCGGTGCCGAAGTCGTCGATCGCGATCCGCACGCCCATGTCCGCGAGCGCCTGGAGCGCCTGCAACGGCCGTCCGCCGGGGCCGAGCAGGGCGCTCTCGGTGATCTCCAGCTGGAGCAGCCGGGCCGGCAGTCCGGTGCGTTCGAGGGCGCGGGCGACGTCGGCGACCACGTCGGAGTCCCAGATCTGGCGGGCGGCCAGATTGACGCTCACGAAGGTCTCGGTCTCGGGGAACTCGGTGAGCCACTGCCGGGCCTGACGGCAGGACTCCTCCAGTACCCAGGTGCCGAGGGGAACGATCGCGCCGGTCTCCTCGGCGAGCGGGATGAAGCGGTCCGGCGAGAGCGTCCCGTAGCGGGGGTGGCGCCAGCGGACGAGGGCCTCCGCGCCGTGGACGGCTCCGTCGGCCAGGCCGACCAGCGGCTGGTACTCGATGGTGAACTCGCCGCGCTCCAGGGCGGGCCGCAGTGCGGTGGCGAGGAGCTGGCGGGTCAGCTGGTGGGCGCCGCGGTCCGGGTCGTAGAGGGTCCAGCGGGCGCGGCCGTCGGCCTTGGACCAGTAGAGCGTGGCGTCGGCGTCCTTGACCAGGTCGGTGGGGGTGGTCTCGTGCACGGACCGTTCGACGACGCCGACGCTGGCCGTGATGACCAGCCGGTGTCCGGCGATGTCGAAGGGGTGTTCCAGTTCCTGGAGGATTCGGGCGGCCAGGTCGGTCAGTTGGTCGCTGCCCCGGCTGTCGGTGACCAGGACGGCGAACTCGTCACCGCCCATCCGGGCCACCAGGTGGGCGTCGTGCCCGGAGAACCCGCCGCGCAGCCGGGCGGCGACGGCGATCAGCAACTGGTCGCCGATGTGGTGCCCGAGCGTCTCGTTGATCGCCGCGAAGCCGTCGAGGTCCAGGTAGCAGACGCCGACCCGGCGCCCGTCCGCCGCTGCGAGGACGGTGTCGCTGGTGTCGGTGGTGTCGGTGGCGTCAGTAGTGCCGGCGGTGTCGGGAGCCTCGGCGGGTTCGGCAGTTCCGGTGGCCCCGGTGGCCGTGACGCAGGCGGCGTCGAGCCGTTCGAAGAAGGACGTCCGGTTGGGCAGCCGGGTGAGCGGGTCGTGCAGGGCCTGGTACTCCAGACGGTCACCGAGGCGGCGCTGCTCGGTGATGTCCTCCACCAGCGCGAGGGTGTAGAGCGGCTGGCCGGCGCCGTCCCGGATCAGCGAGACCGTGACCTTGCTCCAGACGGTGCGGCCCTCGCGGTGCTTGAGCTGCTTTTCCACGCGGAACCGCTCCCGCCCGCCGTGGACGAGTTCGGGGAAGAGCCGGTGTGGCATGCCCTCCGGATCGATGATCTCGTGCAGGTGGGTGCGGACCAGTTCGCCGACGCCGCGTCCGATCAGGGCGGCGAAGGCGGGGTTGACCTCGATGATCCGGTCCTCGGGGTCGATCAGGGCCATCCCGATGACCGCGTCGCAGAAGGCGGCCCGGAATCGGGATTCGCTGGCCCGCAGCGCGGCCAGCAGCCGGTCGTTCCCGCCGTTCTCCTGGCCGGGGCCGTCGACGGCGCTCCGGTGGGGGCCGTCGGTCAGCGGTGCCGAGCAGGTGGGGCAGAGCAGCATCCCGGGGTCGTCCAGCACGGTTCTCGTCGCACCCGCCGTGCCGACGGCCCGGCCGCCGGTCGCGGCAGCACCGACGGCCGTGACGGAACCGGCGACGCCGATCGGACCGACCGGACTGGCCGAACCAACCGGACTGGCCGGACCGACGGTGCTGATGTTCGGGCCCAGGAGGGGTGTTGTGAGGTGTCGGTGGTGCGGTGTTTCCTCGTGCCGCACGCCCGGGTGGTGTGCGTCGGCCCCCTCGTTCTGGCCCGGCACGGCATGCTCCCGTCCGCTGCTGACGCTGGATGCTGGTCCGGCCGGCCAATCGGGACTCCGGCGGCCGGCTCCGCACTCTGTCGAGGTCCTCGGAGTCGGTCCGGTGCGGGGCGCCCGCCGTGGGGCGCTGTCGCGCGGAGACCCGCGTGAAGAACAGGGCGCTGCGGCCGATCATAGGCCGCGGCGGCAACGCGCGGTGACCGCCGCCAGGGTGATTCGCCCGCTTTGTGATCATGTGCGGCGGTACGTGCAGACGCCCCCGGTGCACATCACATGATGTGCGCCAGGGGCGCGTGCGCCGAGATCGCGCCCCCGGGCGCCGACCGCGCGCCCGGAGCGGCCGGAGCGCGCTGGGATCCGTCGGGACCCGTCGGGGCGTCAGGCCAGCTTGGCGGTGAGGGTGATGGTGGTGCCGGTGAGCGCCTTGCTGACCGGGCAGTTGGCCTTGGCGTCCTCGGCGGCCTTGGTGAAGTCGGCCTCGTCCAGTCCGGGCACCTCGCCGGTGACGGTCAGGTGGATGCCGGTGATGCCGGTGCCGGGCTGGAAGGTGACGTCGGCCTGGGTGTCCAGCTTGACGGGCGGGGTGCCGGCGCCGGTCAGGCCGTGCGAGAGGGCCATCGAGAAGCACGCGGAGTGAGCGGCGGCGATCAGCTCCTCCGGGCTGGTCTTGCCGTTGGGCTGTTCGGCCCGGGCCGGCCAGGAGACGGGGTACTCGCCGATCCCGGACGAGGCGAAGGTCACCTGCCCCTTGCCGTCGAGCAGGTTGCCTTCCCAAGCGGTGCGGGCGGTGCGGGTGGTTGCCACGATCGGTACCTCCATTACTGAGGGACTGCTGAGTCGTCACTTCCGGTCATGCGCGCACCAGCCTACGGGGCGGCCCCGGTTCGGCCCGGGGCGGCACGGGCCCGGATCGGCGAGGCGCGGGGCGGGGCGCCGGGCGGGGCGGGCAATGTCCGGATTGTGGACGGATCCGCCAAAAGGTGAGGCTCCACCACGGGGGCCCTGTTAGATTTGCCCGGGCCCGAGCCCGGCCGCCGTACGGCCGGGTGCCCATTTCAGACACCGGGAGCCGCCCCGATGACGGACCACCCCACGACCCCCGACGCAGGCCCGACCGACGGGGTCGACGCCGCCGTGCGGGCGGAGCTGACCAGCCTGCGCGAGAGCATCGACAACATCGATGCCGCGGTGGTCCACATGCTGGCCGAGCGCTTCAAGGCGACCCAGCGGGTCGGCCGGCTCAAGGCCGAGCACAAGCTGCCGCCGGCCGATCCGGCGCGTGAGCGCGACCAGATCAAGCGGCTGCGGGAGCTGGCCGCCGGGGCCAAGCTGGACCCGGTCTTCGCCGAGAAGTTCCTGACTTTCATCATCGCCGAGGTCATCCGGCACCACGAGGCCATCGCCCGCGCTTGAGAGCACCTCTGAGGGGGCCGGTGGTGAGCCGTCGAGGACGGCCCCGGCGTCGCCCGGTCCGGACTTGTCGGGGGCGGCTAAACGCCGGATTTCGTGAGGCTCCGGGGTTGGCGTAGCGTGCAGGTTCCCCCAGCCGGAGAGGTGGAGCAGCGACGATGGCGGTGAACCTGCCCGAAACGCCGAGCGATGCCGGGTCCGGTCCGGCCCCCGCCGCCGGACGCGGCCCCGGTGCTTCCGACGCCCCTGACGCGCCCGGAGGCCGCGCCGAGGCCCGCCGCCGTGCGCGCGGTTCGCGCGGGCGCAAGGCCCGGCGGACCGGGCGCAGGCCCCGGCCCTGGTGGATCGAGATCCCGGCGATGGCGGCGGTGGGCCTGGTGGTCGCGCTGCTGATCAAGACCTGCCTGTTCCAGGTGTTCACCATCCCGTCCGGCTCGATGGAGAACACGCTGCGGATCGGTGACCGGGTGGGCGTGAACAAGCTGGCGCCGCTGACCGGCTGGAAGCCGGAACCCGGGCAGCCGGTGGTGTTCAAGGATCCGGGTGGCTGGCTCCCGCCGCAGCCCGTCGACTCGAACCCGTTCACCAACACGGTCAGCTCGGTGCTGAGCTTCGTCGGCCTGGTGCCGCCGAAGGACGACAACTACCTGGTCAAGCGGGTCATCGCGACCGGCGGCCAGACCGTGCAGTGCACGGGCACCACGCTGACCGTCGACGGGAAGAAGGTCGACGAGCCGTACCTGCACCCCGGTGACGACTCCTGCGCGGGCCTGGACTTCGGGCCGGTGACGGTGCCCTCGGGCCACGTCTGGGTCGAGGGCGACCACCGGAGCGACTCGGCGGACTCCCGCTACCACCAGCGCGGTCCGGGGGGCGGGGCCGTGCCGGTGGACAACGTGGTCGGGCCGGTGTCGGCCGTGGTGTGGCCGCTCAATCACCTCGACTGGTTCGGCTGGGTCGGCCGCTGACCTGCCGTTCGGCGGCGACCCGCTCCGGGGTGCCCGGAGCATCCGGGGCGTCCCGGGCGTCCGGAGCGTTCCGAGGATCCCGAGCACCCCGGGCGTCCGCGGCCGCCGGCTTGCCGGTCTGCGCCGCGAAGGCGCCGGTCAGCACGAGCAGGCCGCCCGCGATCTGCGGCAGACCGAGGTGCTCGCCGAGCAGTACCCAGGCCAGCACGGTGGCGACGACCGCCTCCAGGTTGGCCACCACCCCGGCGACCGGGGGCGAGAGGTGCCCGACGGCGATCACGCCGGTCAGGTAGGCGAGCACGGTCGCGATCAGGATCATCCAGGCGGCTGGGAACAGCGCGGGCAGGGTGTGCCCGTTCATCACCACGGATCCGCCGAGCGTGCTCCAGTCGGCCTGCCAGGGCCGGGTGAAGACGGTGAGCAGGACGGCGCCGATCAGCAGTCCGAACGCGCTGACCGCCAGCGGGTCGACCGGGTGCTCGCCCCGGCGTCCGGCGTCGGCGAGCACGAAGTAGCCGACCTGGCAGCAGGCCGCGCCGAGGGCGAAGAGCACGCCCAGCGCGTCGAAGCTCAGGCCGTTCCAGACCTCCACCACGCAGGCCAGCCCGGCGACCGCGACGCCGGCGCCGATCGCGGCGCCCCGGCCGATCGGCTTGCGCTGGACGAGCTTGACGTAGCCGATGAGCAGTGGCGGTCCGAGGTACTCGATGAGCAGGGCGACGCCGACCGGGATGCGGGAGATCGCCGCGAAGTAACAGGCCTGGACGCCGGCCACGGCGAGCAGGCCGAACCCGATCAGCAGGCCGGGGCGGCGCAGGACGGCGTCCCGGTGGCGGTAGGCGATGGGGAGCAGGGCCACGGCGGCGCCGGTGACCCGGAGCCACACCACGTGCAGCGGTGAGAGGCCGGCCTCGATCAGCGGTTTCGCGGCGGTGCCGGAGCCGCCGAAGGCGAACGCGGAGACCAGCGCGAGGCTGAGGCCGAGGGTTCTGCCCGTGGGGAGGGTGGGCGAGGCCGTTGATCTGTGCACCGACGCATTGTGACAGTCATACCGGGCGTTCAGTAAGGTGCCATTCCGTCATTTGGTCCTGCACGGAACTGTGCGCAGCGGCGCACTCACCCGGGCCGCGCCCGACCCCGCGCCGCCCGGGCGCCCCCTCGCTTCGCCCGGGCGCCCCCGCCGCCGCTACCCGGCGTTCGCCCCCGCCCCGGTGAGCGTGTCCGACCCGCCCGTGGGCTGGGTGGTCGGCTGCGTGGTCGGCGCCGTGGTCGGGCCGGTGGAGGAGGTCGGCCTTCCGGTGGGCCGCCCGGTGGGCCGCGTCGGCGGCGGGGTGGTCGGCTGCTGGGTGGCCGGGGGCGCGGTCGGCGGGCTGGTCACACCGCCGCCGCCGCCGGAGTTCGAGCCGCCGGTCGGCGTGGTCGGGCCCGAGCCGGCCCCGGGGCCGGCGCCGTCGCTCGGCGGGGTGGTCGGCGCCGCGGGGGCGGTCGAGGCGCCGTTCGAGCCGGTCCCGGTCGACGGGGTGCTGCTCGGCGAGGACGGGGCCGTCGGCAGATCGGCGGCGCCGGAGGAGTCGCCGCCGTCGGCCGGGGTCTGGAAGTCGCTGACCGGCACGCCCTTGAGCGCCGCCTTCATGTAGCTGGTCCAGATCTGCGCCGGGAACTGGCCGCCCGCCGCGCCGTCGATCCCGCCGACGCCGCTCAGGCTGACCTGGGCCCCGCTGCCCGGGTCCTGGCCGAACAGGGCCACCGAGGTGACCAGCTCGGGGGTGTAGCCGACGAACCAGACCGACTTCTGGTCGTCGGTGGTGCCGGTCTTGCCGGCCACCGGGCGGCCCAGTGCCTTGGCCCGCCAGCCGGTGCCGCCCGGGTCGGTCACCACGCCCTGGAGCATCGAGGTGACCTGGTTCGCGGTGTCCGTGCTGATCGCCTGCGTGGTCTTGTGCGCGGGCAGCGGGACGGCCTCGCCCTCGCGGTCCACGGACTGCACCAGCCACGGGGTGATCTGCTTGCCGCCGTTGTCCAGCGCCGCGTACACGCCGGCCATGTCGAGCACGCTCGGGGTGGCCGCGCCGAGCGGGATGGACGGCACCGGGTCGAGGCCCGGGGTGCTGCCGGGCAGGCCCAGCGCGATGCCGGTGTCCTTGACCTTCTGGAGCCCGGTGTCCTGGGCCAGCTGGGCGAACGCCGAGTTGACCGACCAGTCGGTGGCCTGCTGGAGGGAGATCTGGCCGTAGCTCCGGTCGCCCTCGTTCGGCGGCGCGTACGGGGTGCCCTTGCCGCCGCGGACCTTGCGGCCGCTGGTGCCGTCGTAGACGGTGCGCGGGGTGACGGTCCGGCCGTCCTGGGTCTTGGCGTTGTTCTCGAACGCGGCCGCCAGGGCGATCGCCTTGAAGGTCGAGCCGGCCTGGTAGTCCCGCCGGGTCGCGTTGTCGACGTAGTGCTTGACGTAGTCGACGCCGCCGTAGAGGGCGACGACCGCGCCGGTCTTCGGGTCCACGGAGACCGCGCCGGCCTGGGCGGCCGCGTCCTTCTTCCGCTTGTCCGGGTTCAGGGTGTCGCGCAGCTGCGCCTGGACGGAGTCCTGGAGGGCCTGCTGGCGGGCCGGGTCGATGCTCAGCTTGATCGTGTAGCCGCCCTTGGCCAGCTCGGTCTCGCTGATGACCTGGTTCGAGGTGAGGTACTGGGTGGCCTCGTTCACCAGGTAGCCGGTCTGGCCGGACAGGCCCGGGTTGGGCTGCGGGTCCTTGACGTCCGGGAAGGTGGTGGCGGACCGTTCCTCGGCGGAGAGCCAGCCCTCCTTGACCATGCCGTCCAGCACGTAGTTCCAGCGGTTGACGGCGTTCTGCTTGCCGGCCGGGGTCGCGGTGGCCACGTCGTAGGCGCTCGGGGCGTTCAGCAGGGTGGCCAGGTAGGCGCCCTGGGCGGGGGTGAGCGCGGAGGCGTCGACGCCGAAGTACGCGTGGGCGGCGGCCTGGATGCCGTAGGCGCCGCGGCCGTAGTAGGAGGTGTTCAGGTAGCCGGAGAGGACGTCGTCCTTGCTCTCGGTGGCGTCCACCTTGATGGCTATGAAGAGTTCCTTCACCTTGCGGGTGACCGACTGCTTCTGGTTCAGGTACGTGTTCTTCACGTACTGCTGGGTGATCGTGGAGCCGCCCTGGGTGCCCGCGCCCTTGGCGGTGTTGACCGCGGCCCGGAGCAGGCCCTGCACGTTGACGGCGCCCTCGTGGTAGAAGTTGCGGTCCTCGGCGGCCAGTGCGGCGTGCTGGGCGGCGGGGGAGACCTTGTCCAGGCTGACGTTCTGCCGGTTGGTCTGGCCGGTGCGGGTGATCACGGAGCCGTCGGCGTAGAGCCAGGTGTTGCTCTGCGCGGTCGCGGCGGCGTGCGCGTCGGGGACCTTCACCAGCGTGACCCCGAGCACGAACAGGCCGACACCGAGCAGCAGGGCCGCGGCGAGGCCGAGCAGGCTCATCCGCCAGGTGGGGATCAGCCGGCGCCAGCCGGTGCGCTTCGGGCGGCGGGGCTTCCTGCCGCCGGTCACGGGGGCGGCGCGCTTGAAGCGTTTGACCGGTCGGAGGCCTGTCGACGGCGTGCGACGGCCGCTCTGGGCGTTCTCGGACAAGGCGCGGCCTTTCCTGCGGGCGGACCGGGTCAGCCTGCACGGACGGGGACATCGGCGGTTAGGGACCTTTGTCCCGATTCCGGTTTACTGCCCTGGACGAGCGGGGCGGGCCGATTGGCTCCACCGGAACGGCAATCGAGACCGACATCACACGCAAAACGGACGTCGAGGGCCAAAAAATTGAGGAGCCCCTCGCTGCTGCGAGAGGCTCCCCAAATGTCTGTGCGCCGCCAGGGACTCGAACCCCGGACCCGCTGATTAAGAGTCAGCTGCTCTAACCAACTGAGCTAGCGGCGCCTGCTGACCTGGAAAACAATACACGGTCCCGGCGGGTGCCTCGAACCGCCCGGAACCGCCCGCGGCCGCGCGGGAACCGACCCGCCGCCGAGGTGTCCGTTTCCGCCCGGTTGGGGTGCAGTTCGCCGCCGGTTAGGGTGGAACGGTGCCCAGCCCCAAGCCCGGACACCCGAACGCGCGGAAGGCGGTCGCCGCGCTGCTGATGCTGAGCGCCACGGCGTACACCGCGTGGGTGCTGGAGGTCGTGCTGAGCACCGGACTCGACCCGGTGCAGGCGTACATCAGCGAACTCGCGGCCGAGGACCAGCCGCTGGGCGGCCTGTTCCGGGCCACCGACCTGGTCGCCGGGCTCTGCGTGCTCGCCGCCGCCGTCACCGCCCTCGCCGGCGGGCAGGCCGGGCCGCGCGGTGCCCGGCGCGGGTGGGCGGTGGTCGGCTGGTCCGCCCTCGCCCTGTTCGGTGCGGCGACCGCCGCCGACTCCCGGCTGCCGCTCAGCTGCGCCCCCACCAGCGACGAGATGTGCGCCGCCCGTGAGACCGCCGGGCTCGTCCCCGCCACCCACACCGCGCACGCCGTCACCAGCAGCCTCGCCATGCTCGGTGCGCTCACCGGGCTGGCCGCGCTCACCGTCGCCGCCCGCCGCTACGGCTGGTGGCCGCCGGTGCGCCGGATCGGGCCCTGGCTGCTCGGCGCCGAACTGCTGGCCACCGGCTGGAGCCTGGCCGCGATCGCCGCCTTCGAGGCTGGGCGTGGCACCTGGGCGCTCGGGGCCGGCCAGCGGCTCCAGGTGCTGCTGGTGGCGCTCTGGCTGGCTGTCCTGGCACTGAGCCTGGCCCTCCCCGCGGGGGTGCCGTCCGACGAATCCACCTGGTCCGACGCTTCTCCGCCGCACCGGGGGGCCCGGCCGGCCGGGCGGCCCCCGGGCCGGGAGCCGGCATGACCGCACCCGACGACCCCCGCACCCGGGCGCGCTTCCTGCGCGTGGACGGCGTCCCGCTGCACGTCCGCACCGAGGGCAGCGGCCCGGTCTGCCTGCTCACCGGGGGCCTCGGCAGCAGCTGGTTCGACTGGGACCTGGTCGTCCCCTTCCTCACGCCCTACCGCACCGTGGTCCGCTTCGACCGGCCCGGCTACGGGCTGAGCGCCCCCGAGCCCGCCACCGGGCGGCCCGCCCCGACGGCCGCCGGCGAGGCCGAGCGGATCCGCGCGGTGCTGGACGGCCTCGGGCTGCGCGGGCCCTGCACCGTCGTCGGCCACTCGCTGGCCGGCTTCCACGTCGAGGCCTTCGCCCGGCTGCACCCCGACCGGGCCGCCGGGCTGGTCCTGGTGGACGGCAGCGTCGAACCGGCGGCCCGGCCGTACCCGGCCCCCGCCGCGCGCGACCTGGCGGCCCGGGCGCTCGCGGGCGCCGCCACCGCCGTCGCCGTGCCGTACCTGCTCGGTCCGGCCGCCCGCCGGCTGACGGCCCGGCTGTCCACGGTCTGCCGCGAGGACCTCGCCCCGGCGCCGTTGGTGCGGCACTGCTACCGCACCGGCCGGGCCCTGCGAGCCCTGTTGCGGGAGAACGCGCGCTACCTCGACCTGGCCGCCGAGGTGGACGGGCTGCGGCGCACCCGGCCGCTGCCCGAGGGCCTGCCGGTCACCGTGCTCGCCGCCGACGACGGCTGCCGCAGCCGCCGTACCGAGGAGTGGCTGGCCGGCCAGCGGGAGCTCGCGGCGCTGCTCGGGGCCGACTACCGGACCACCGCCCCGGCCGGGCACCTGGTGATGTTCGACCGCCCGGACGCGGTGGCCTCCGCCGTCCTGGACACCGGCTGAGGCCGGACACCCGCCCCGGCCGGGCACCTCCTGAGGCCGGACACCCGCTGCGAAGCCCGCTGAAACGCCCGCTGAAACGCCTCAGGCCGCCCACCGAAGTGAGCGGCCTGAGACCTTGCCATGTGCGCCGCCAGGGACTCGAACCCCGGACCCGCTGATTAAGAGTCAGCTGCTCTAACCAACTGAGCTAGCGGCGCCTGCTGACTCGGAGAACTTTACACGGCACCCGGTCGATCCGCCGAATCGCTTTCGAGTGGTCACCCGCAGTGATCACCCGTGGTGACCGCCCGTAGTGATCGCAGACGGCGATCGCGGGCGGCCGGCTACGAGTCCGGGTAGTGGCAGGCCGCCTGGTGGTCCTGTGCCGGGGTGTCGCCGAGGAGCGCCGGCCGTTCCTGTTCGCACCGCGTGCGGGCGGCCGGGTCGGCGAGGCGGGCGTACACCGGGCAGCGGGTGCGGAAGGAGCAGCCGGTGCGGCGCTCGGTGGGGGAGGGTGGGTCACCGGCGAGCAGGATGCGGTCGCGGGCGCGCTCGGCAGCGGGGTCGGGCAGCGGGACGGCGGAGAGCAGCGCGCGGGTGTACGGGTGCCGGGGGCGGTCGAAGACGGCGGAGACCTCGCCCTGTTCGACCGTCCGCCCGAGGTACATGACGCTGACCCGGTCGGCGAGGTGCCGGATCACCGAGAGGTCGTGCGAGACGAACAGGTAGGAGAGGCCGAGTTCGGCCTTGAGGGTTTGCAGCAGGTTGAGCACCCCGGCCTGGATGGAGACGTCCAGGGCGGAGACCGGTTCGTCCAGGACCAGCAGTTTCGGCCGGACGGCCAGGGCCCGGGCGATGGAGACGCGCTGGCGCTGCCCGCCGGAGAACTGGTGCGGGTAGCGGGCGGCGTGGTCCGGGTCGAGGCCGACCTGGTGCAGCAGTTCGGGCACCCGGCGGGCGATCTCCTCGCGGGCGGCGTGCTGGGCGCGCAGTGGTTCGGCGATGATGTCGCCGATCGGCATCCGCGGGTCGAGGCTGGCCATCGGGTCCTGGAAGACGATCTGCAGTCGGGCGCGCAGCCGGTGGGCCTCGGCGCGGGAGAGTTCGGCGGTGTCGTGGCCGAGCAGTTCGATCCGGCCGGTCTCGGGGGCGGTGAGGTTCAGCAGTTCGAACAGCGTGGTGGACTTGCCGGAGCCGGACTCCCCGACCAGGCCGAGGGTTTCGCCCTCCCGGAGGTCCAGGTCGACGCCGTCCACGGCGTAGACCTCGCCGACCCGGCGCTTGAACACCGTGCCCTTGAGGAGCGGAAACGTTTTGCCAAGGCCGCTCACCGCCAGCACCGGCGCCCGCGAGCTCCGGTCCCCCAGCTCCCCCCGCGCCTCCGGAGCGGCCGACGGGGCGGGAAGCGCCGGCACCGGGTAGACGTCGGCCGGTGCGGGCCGCCGCTCGGCCAGCTCCGCCGACCGGACGCAGGCCGCCAGGTGACCGTCGCCCCCGGCCAGTTCCGGCTCCGCCGCCGAGCAGCGCTCCTCCGCCAGCGGACAGCGGGC
This sequence comes from Kitasatospora sp. NPDC094016, assembly GCF_040304045.1. Lineage (NCBI taxonomy): Bacteria > Bacillati > Actinomycetota > Actinomycetes > Kitasatosporales > Streptomycetaceae > Kitasatospora > Kitasatospora sp. NPDC094016. Next base: position 67,761 of record NZ_JBEOUK010000029.1, on the reverse strand, counting down.
GGCGAACGGGCAGCCCGGCGGCAGGTCGGCCATCGGGGCGGGTGCGCCGGGGATCGGGACGAGCGGGCCGCCGAGCCCGTCCAGCCGGGGCACCGCGCCGATCAGGCCGAGCGTGTACGGGTGGCGCGGGGCCGCGAACAGCTCGTCCACCCCGGCGGTCTCGACCACCCGCCCCGCGTACATCACCGCGACCCGGTCGGCCATCCCGGCGATCACCCCGAGGTCGTGGCTGACCAGGACGAGGGCGGCGCCGGTCTCCCGCTGCGCGGTGCGCAGCACGTCCAGCACCTGGGCCTGGATGGTGACGTCCAGCGCGGTGGTCGGTTCGTCGGCGAGCAGGATGTCGGGGTCGTTGGCGATCGCCATGGCGATCATCGCGCGCTGGCGCATGCCGCCGGAGAACTCGTGCGGGAAGCTGTCCAGGGCCCGTTCGGGGGCCGGGATGCCCACCAGGTCGAGGAGTTCGGCGGCCCGGCGGCGGGCGGCGGCCCGGTCGACCCGCTGGTGGATGCGGACGGCCTCGGCGATCTGGTCGCCGATCCGGTAGACCGGGGTGAAGGCGGACAGCGGGTCCTGGAAGACCATGGCGATCCGGCGGCCGCGGATCGCGGCGAGTTCCTTGCCGGGCAGCCCGACCAGTTCCCGCCCGTCCAGTCGCACCGAGCCCTGGACGCCGGCCGTCCTCGGCAGCAGTCCGAGCACGGACAGCGCGGTGACGGACTTTCCGGAGCCGGACTCGCCGACGATGCCGAGGGTCTCGCCGCGCCGCAGGGTGAGGTCCACCCCGCGGACGGCGGGGACGGGGCCGTGCGGCCCGGCGAAGTCCACCCGCAGGTCGCTGACGGCGAGCAGCGGGGTGTCGACGGTGGTGGTCACGGCTTCTTCCTCCGGGCGGAGCGGCGGCGGGGCGCGCCCCCGGCGGTGGGGTCGAGGGCGTCGCGCAGCCCGTCGCCGATCAGGTTGACGGCGAGGACGAAGAGCACCAGCAGCCCGGCGGCGAAGTAGAACAGCCAGGGGAACACCGGGGCTTCGCTGGTTCCGGCGGCGAGCAGGGTGCCGAGCGAGACGTCCGGCGGTTTGACGCCGAAGCCGAAGTAGGAGAGCGCGGTCTCGCTCATCACGGCGCCGCCGACCGCGATGGTGGCGTCGATGATGAGGAAGGAGGCGACGTTCGGCAGGATGTGGCGGGTGATGATCCGCAGCGGCCGCACTCCCATGAACCGTGCGGCGCGGACGAATTCGCGCTCGCGCAGCGAGATGGTCATCGAGCGGACCACCCGGGCGGTGATCATCCAGTTGAACAGGGCGAGCAGCAGCACGAAGGCGATCCAGCCGGCGCTCTTCAGCCGGGGCGAGACGATGGTGATGATCAGGAAGCTGGGGAAGACCAGCAGCAGGTCCACCGCGAACATCAGCGCGCGGTCGGCCCAGCCGCCGAAGTAGCCGGCGCAGGCGCCGACCAGGGAGGCCAGTACGGTGGAGAACAGGGCTACCAGCAGGCCGATGACCAGCGACTTCTGCAGGCCGCGGACGGTCTGCGCGAAGACGTCCTGGCCGATCCCGTTGGTGCCGAACCAGTGCTCGGCGGACGGCGGTTGGTGCAGCGCGCCGAAGTCGGGGGCGGCGTAGTCCCAGGGTGTGAGGTACGGCCCGCCGAAGGCGAGCGCGAACAGCAGCAGGACGATCACGGCTCCGGCGACGGCCCCGCGGGCGGCCAGCAGCCGGGCGAGGACGAGCCGGGCCCGGCCGGTGGTGCGGGGGGCGGCGGCCGGGGCGGCCGGTTCCACGGCGACGGTGGTCACGTCAGTTCACCTCCGGTCAGGACCGCACGCGCGGATCGAGGGCGGCGTGCAGGGTGTCGGCGAGGAAGCCGGAGGCGAGGACGACGACGGCGGTGAACAGGTTGACGGCGACGACCGAGTTGACGTCCTGTTCGTTGATCGACTGGATCAGCCACTCGCCCATGCCGTGCCAGCCGAAGATCGTCTCGGTGAAGATCGCGCCGGTGAAGATGCCCAGGAAGCTGTAGGCGAACATGGTCGACATCGGGATCACCGCGGTCCGCAGCCCGTGCTTGACCAGCGCCCGGCGGCGGGTGAGCCCCTTGGCCTCGGCGGTGCGCAGGTAGTCGGAGCCGAGCACGTCGAGCATGGTGCCGCGCTGGTAGCGGCTGTAGGTGGCGAGGCCGCCGAGCGCGAGCGAGATGGTGGGCAGCAGCAGGTGCAGCGCCCAGTCGGCGAGGTGGGCGCCGAGGCCGCCGGTCAGTCCGGGGGTCTCGTAGCCGGTGAACGGGATGACGTCGTGGCCGGCCGCGTCCTTGGCGGCGATGGCGCCGTTCTTGAGGAACAGCGCGACCAGGAAGACCGGGGTGGAGAGCAGGACGAAGGAGAGCACGGTGAGCAGCCGGTCGGAGATCCGGTACTGGCGGACGGCGCTCCAGGCCCCGGCGGCGATGCCGAGGACGATGCCGAGCAGGCTGCCGAGCAGCAGCAGCCGCAGCGAGACCCAGACCCGGCGGCCGAAGTCGTCGGTGACCGGGGTGTCGTGGATGGTCCGGCCGAGGTCGCCGTGGAGCAGCCCGTCGGCCCAGTGGCCGAAGCGTTCGACGACCGGGGTGCGGTCGTTCAGGTTGAGCGCGGTGAGCTGGCGCTCGACCGACTCGGCGGCCGGGCGGGGCACCTTGGCGTCGAAGTAGGTGCGCGGCTGGAGGGCGGTCGCGGAGATCGCGTACGCCAGGAAGACGGCGGCGATCAGCAGCACCGCGTAGTAGCTCAGGCGCTTCGCCAGGTAACGGAGCATCAACGGCCGCCCGGGGTGGGGGAGGGGCCGACGCGTCTGGTGGGCATCGGGTGGTGGCCTTCGGTCGGGGCCCGTTCAGGCCTTCGGACGGCAGGAGGACGAGGCGGTACGGGGAAAGCGCAGGTCAGAGTCTGGCAGCGGTGCGCGGCCGGGGTGTTGCGGCAGTGTTGCCGCGGATGACTTCTGGATCAGGTGTGCGGTCCTCCCCCTGGTGACGGAACTGATCGGCTGTTACGTTCTGCTGGCCCGGTGCCGACTTGGCTGCCCACGCTCAAGCCCCGCCACACCTCGCGCGGCACAACTGCCCGTTACCGCCCGTTTCGAAGACCACACCAGGGGGATTCCATGGACGCTTCCACCACGGCCCGCCGCCTCGGCCGGGCGACGGCCCTCGCCGTCGCCGTCGCGCTGGCGGTCACCGCGTGCACCTCGGGCGGGGGCGGTTCGGCCGACAAGGTGGCGAAGAGCGAGCCGCCCCGGCAGGACTCCCAGGACATCAACGCCAGACCGCTGGACCAGGTCAAGGACGGCGGCGAGGTGCGGTTCCCGCTGTACCAGTGGATCACCCAGTGGAACCCGTTCCAGGTGGACGGTACCTACGGCGACGCGGTCTCGATCATGCGCGCCCTGGAACCGTCGCTCTTCAACACGGACGCCTCCGGCACCTTCCAGCCCGACACCGACTACCTGCTGGACGCCAAGGTCACCTCGACCTCGCCCGAGGTGATCACCTACAAGCTCAACCCCAAGGCCAAGTGGTCGGACGGCAAGCCGCTCAGCTACCTGGACTTCAAGGCCGACTGGCAGGCCAGCAACGGCAAGGACCCGGCGTACAACATTGCCGACCCGTCCGGCTACGAGCAGATCTCCGCCGTCGAGCAGGGGGCCGACCCGAGCGAGGTGAAGGTCACCTTCTCCGAGCCGTACGCGGACTGGCAGAACCTGTTCCGCCCGCTGATCCCGGCGGCCGGCATCGCCACCCCGGACGACTTCAACAAGGGCTGGGTGGAGAAGATCCCGATCACTGCGGGCGCGCTGAAGATCGGCGTGGCGGACAAGACCGCGCAGACCCTCACGCTCGTCCCGGACCCGGCCTGGTGGGGCACCAAGGCCAAGGCGGACAAGATCACCTTCCGGGTGATGACCCAGTCCGCGACCACCCAGTCGTACCTCAACAACGAGATCGACCTCGCCACGGCCGGCACCGCCGCCGCGTACGGGCAGCTCAAGGATGCCAAGGACACCGCGATCCGGGCCGCCAGCCCGTGGGACGAGGTGCACATCTCCTTCGGCTCCGGCGGGGCGCTGGCCGACCAGAAGGTCCGCCAGGCGCTCGGCAAGGCGCTCGACCGGTCCGCGCTGATCAAGATCGCCAACAACGGCGTGCCGGTGGAGTTCAAGCCGCTCGGCAACCACATCTTCATGCCCAACCAGACCGGTTACCAGGACAACTCGGGCGAGTGGGCGAAGTTCGACGTGCCCGCCGCCAAGAAGCTGCTGGACGACGCCGGTTGGAAGGAGGCGGGCGCCGGCCAGCCGCGCACCAAGGACGGCCAGTCGCTGCAACTGCACTGGACGGTCAACGAGTCCACCCCGCAGGCCCAGATCGACCTGGCCACCGCCGCCGCCGCGATGTGGCTGCAGGCCGGGGTCAAGGTGAGCCTGGACAAGGTGCCCGCCAACGACTTCTTCACCAAGTACGTGAACCCGGGCAAGTTCGAGATCGCGAGCTGGCGCAACACCGACTCGTTCCCGCTCTCCAAGAGCCTGGGCAACTTCCGCCTGCCGGTGGGGGACAACACCTTCAACAACCCCTCGCGGATCGGCAGCCCGGAGGTCGACGACCTGCTCAAGAAGGCGGCCGGGACGGTCGACCCGGTGGAGGCCGCGAAGCTCTACAACCAGGCCGACGCGAAGATCTGGGAGCTCGGCCACACCGTCGAGCTCTACCAGCGGCCGACCGTGGTGGCGACGCGCAAGGGCCTCGCCAACTACGGCGCCTTCGGCCTGGCCGGGGAGGACTACGCCAAGGTCGGCTGGGAGAAGTAGCCCCCGCCGCGCACGCGGCGAGAGCGACCGGGCGGCAGGCGCTGGCGAGCAGCGCGGTGATCACGAGGCCGGTGGTACGGACACGGGAAGGTCGGCTCCGCCGCCCCCGCTCTCCTGCCACCGGCCTTGACCTTCCGCGTTGCCCGCAGGCCGCCCGTGTCGTGGGGCCCCGCAAGGCCCGCGCTCGCTTCCAACCGGGGACGAATCTAGCGGGGCCGTCCGGCCGGCCGCGGCGCAGCGCGCGGGGCGCGCCCGGAAACCCGCCGCGCTGTCACCCGGTTCGCGCACCGGGGCGTCAACTACGGCTGACGGCAAGGAAAAAAGGGGACGAAAGGCGCAATCGATCCCGGGATCGCGAACCGCTGCGCCCGTCGCGGCGGTGCGTGCGCGGGGCCCGGACCACTGCCAGGATGCGCGGGACAGCCAGCCCTCCCGACCCCGGAGCAGCACCGATGGCCAGCGAGTCCGCCGCCGCCCCCCACCCGCGCCCCGTCGACCCGCCCCCGGTGCGCCGGATGGTCCCGCGCGAGCGGGACGAGCCGCACCGGGTCGCCACCCCGCTGGAACTCTTCTTCGACCTCTGCTTCGTGGTCGCCGTCGGCCAGGCCGGGCGCGAACTCGCCCACTCCCTGGCGGCCGGGCACTACGGCGACGGTCTGCGCGGCTACTCGATCGCCTTCTTCGCGATCTGGTGGGCCTGGATGAACTTCACCTGGTTCGCCTCCGCCTACGACTGCGACGACGTGCCGTACCGGGTCACCACGCTGGTGCAGATCGCCGGGGTGCTGGTCCTCGCGGCCGGGGTGCCACGGCTGTTCGCCACCCAGGACCTGACGCTGGCGATCACCGGGTACGTGGTGATGCGCCTGGCGATGGTCACCCAGTGGCTGCGCGCGGCGGCCAGCGAGCAGGGCGAGGCGCGCCGGGTCGCCGTGCGGTACGCGGTCGGGATCGCGCTCTGCCAGGTGGGCTGGGTGGTGGTGGTGCTGCTGCCGGACGCCGTTCGGCCGGTGGCAATCCCGCTCGGGGTGCTGTGCGAGCTGGCCGTGCCGGTGGTCGCCGAACTGCGGATGCAGACCTCCTGGCACCCGCACCACATCGCCGAGCGGTACGGGCTGTTCACCCTGATCGTGCTCGGCGAGACGGTGGCGGCCGCGACGGTCGCAGTGCAGTCGGCGGTGGACGAGCACGAGGAGCTGGGCCGGCTGCTGCCGGTGGCGGTCGGCGGCCTGCTGATCTGTTTCGCGGCCTGGTGGATCTACTTCGCCCGGCCGGTCCACGGGCACCTGCGCTCCAACCGGCAGGCCTTCGCCTGGGGGTACGGCCACTACCTGGTGTTCGGCGCGGCCGCCGCGGTCGGCACCGGGCTGGAGGTGGCGGTGGAGTCGGCCGTGCACCAGGCGGAGATCTCCGCGACGGCCGCCACCGCGACGGTCACCGTGCCCACCGCGCTCTACCTGCTCACGGTCTGGCTGCTGCACTCCCGGCACACCAAGACCGGCCTGGCGCAGGCGCTGGCCCCGACGGCGGCGGTGCTGGTGCTGGCCTGCACCGCGCTCGGCGGCTCCGGTGTGTTGGCGGCGGGCCTGGTCTGCGCGCTGACCGTGGCGGTGGGCGTGCTGCTGTACAGCCGGGAGGGCTGACGGGGGCTGATGCTCAGGCGCAGTCCAGCAGGATCGGCTCGTGCCGGGCCAGCCAGGCCAGGTAGGCCGGGTTGACCTTGGCCAGGTCCAGGTAGGCGGCGCGCAGTTCGCCGTACAGCGCGTCCAGTGCGGGCTGGCTGAGCGCGCGCGGGCGCCAGGTGAGCAGCAGTCGGACGGCCAGCGGGTCCCCGTGCACGGGGCGCACCACCGTGCCGGGCCCGGGGGCGGAGGTCGGCTGACAGGGGCGGACGGCCTCGCCGGAGGCGACCAGTTCGGCGGCGGTGGCGTTGTCCCGCACCTGGACCACCCGGGGGTTGAGCCCGGCATCGCTGAACACCCGGCGCATCGCCGCGTACTCGTGGTCGGCGGTCGGGTCGACCATCCAGGTGTCCTCGGCGAGGTCGGTCAGGTGGACGACCGGGCGGGCGGCGGCCGGGTGTCCGGCGGCGAGCGCGACGAACTGCGGCTCACGGGACATCAGCACCCGGTGCTCGGCGTCCGGCGGCACCCGTAGCGGGAAGCCCTCGCTCTCGTAGACGAAGGCCACGTCCAGCTGGTCGGCGGCGACCATCCGCAGCAGGGCGCTGGCCGAGACGTCGACGTGGATGGTGGTGTCGGTGTCCGGGAGCCGTTCGTGCACCCGGCGCAGCCAGGCGGCGACGGCCCGGCTGCCGACGCTGCCGATCCGCAGCCGGCGCTGCCGCCCGGGGCCGGCCGCGTCGCGGGCCTCCTGGCGGGCGGCGGCCACCAGCGCGGCCATCTCGGTGATCACCGGCCGGGCCCGGGACAGCACCGAGTGGCCGAGCGCGGTGGGTCGGCTGCCGGTCTGCTCGCGGGTGAACAGGGTGCCGCCGATGGCCCGTTCGATGCGGTGCAGCTGGGTGGTGAGGGAGGGCTGGGTCATGCCGAGCTGGAGCGCGGCCTTGCGGAGGCTGCCGGTGTCGGCGATAGCGCACACCACCCGGAGGTGTCTCACGTCGAGCTCCACGCCCGGAGCATAGACGCCACCCGGCTATATCGCCAAGGACATGACAGAACAAAACGCGGCAGGAGGGCACGTGGCGGGCCCCGCCGCTATGCGGCGGTGCTATCGCCGGTTGACATCATCCGCCGCGGGCCAGGTCGGGTCGAAGCTCAGGGGCAGCGAATCCGCCCCGGCCCCACCGGGGCGCCCCCACCGTCGCCGCAGCCGTGTCCGGCCCCCACCGGCCCCGGCGATTCGGCGTACCGCGAATCCGGAGCCCCCACATGAAGCGATCCGTGCTGTCCGCGACCCTCGGCCTGGCCCTCGCGGCCGGTCTCGCCGTGCTGCCCGCCACCGCCGCGTCCGCGGCCACCCCCGGCCCGGCCGTCCAGGGTTACACCCCCTCGACGTACGCAGGTTCGGCCGCCGAGGCCGCCGACAACCAGGCGTTCTTCCACGCCGTGATGGCCTCCGCCAAGGCCAAGCAGGCCGCCGACCCGTGGCTGCAGACCGTCACCGTCACCTACGACACCGCCAGTGCGCCCTCCTTCACCAGTCAGATATCCCAGGCCGCGCAGATCTGGAACAGCTCGGTCAGCAACGTCCGGCTCCAGGCGAGCAGCGGCACCGGCGACTTCTCGTACTACGAGGGCAACGACAGCCGCGGCTCCTACGCCAGCACCGACGGCCACGGCCACGGCTACGTCTTCCTCGACTACCAGCAGAACCAGCAGTACAGCTCGCTGCGCGTCACCGCGCACGAGACCGGCCACGTGCTCGGCCTGCCCGACAACTACTCCGGGCCATGCAGCGAGCTGATGTCCGGCGGCGGCCCCGGCCCGTCCTGCACCAACCCCTACCCCGACAGCAACGAGCGCGGCCAGGTCGACAGCCTCTGGTCGAACGGCGTCGAGTCCGTGAACTAGGCAAGCCCGCGAACTCGTCGCGTCGCCAGGGAAGTTGCCGATGCCCTTCGGGTGCGGCGGGCCGCCCGGCCGGAATCGGGTGGCCCGCCGCTCGGTTGCTTCCCCGATCGGGAGCCTAACCGCCGGTGGAGCGGAATGCCAGGGGCACGCATGAGTCAAGGCCGGTTAAAGACATCTCAAATCCCTTTACGGCAAGGGGTATTGATCGAAGCTATCGCGGGTTGACATCATCCGCCCGCCCGCCGGGCTGCCCGAAGCTCTGGGGACATCACCCGCTGACCAGGTGTCCCCCAGGGCCGGCCCCCAACCGGCCACGGCACCACCGGAATCGGAGCCCCCACATGAAGCGATCCGTGCTGTCCGCGACCCTCGGCCTGGCCCTCGCGGCCGGTCTCGCCGTGCTGCCCGCCACCGCCGCGTCCGCGGCCACCCCCGGCCCGGCCGTCCAGGGCTACACCGCCTCGACGTACGCCGGTTCGGCCGCCGAGGCCGCGAACAACCAGGCGTTCTTCCAGGCCGTGATGGCCTCCGCCAAGGCCAAGCAGGCCGCCAGCCCGAACCTGGCGACCGTCGTCGTCACCTACGACGCCAGCTCGGCACCGACCTTCCGCACCCAGATAGCCAACGCCGCGCAGATCTGGAACAGCTCGGTCAGCAACGTCCAGCTGCGGGCCGGCTCGGGCGGCGACTTCTCGTACTACGAGGGCAACGACAGCCGCGGCTCCTACGCCAGCACCGACGGCCACGGGCGCGGCTACGTCTTCCTCGACTACCAGCAGAACCGGCAGTACAACTCGGTCCGGGTGACCGCGCACGAGACCGGGCACGTGCTCGGCCTGCCGGACCACTACTCCGGGCCGTGCAGCGAGCTGATGTCCGGCGGCGGCCCGGGCACCTCCTGCACCAACCCGTACCCGAACAGCACCGAGCGCAGCCGCGTCAACTCCCTCTGGGCGCGCGGCTGATCGTCCGGCAGGCGTCCCGGTCCGGCCGCAGTCCGCAGCGGCCGGGCCGGGGCGCCGCCGTCTGGTGGCCGTCGCCCCTCGGCGGGTGGTCGTCCCGGGTGTTGTCGGTGCCGCGTGCGAGCATGCGGGCGAGACCCGTTCGCCCCCGACCGTGAGGTGCCGCCGCCATGCCGCGTTCCGCCCCCGACCAGCTCACCGACCTGCCGTACGCGGACCTGCTCCGCCCCCACACCGGGCGGCTGCGCAGCGACGAGCGGTACGACACCACGCACTTCGACGGCGGCGAGCACACCGACGAGTCGGCGGCCGGGGCGGCGTTCCTGGAGTGCGCCTTCACCGGGGTCGCGCTCAGCGGGGTCAAGCTGCGCCAGGCCCGGTTCAACGAGGTCTGGGTGCAGGCCGGCCGCTGGGTGGCCTGCGACCTGAGCGACACCGAGTGGCAGGACAGCGCCTTCGTCGGCGGCGTGCTGGCCGGGGTCGCCGGGTACGGCTCGGCGCTGCGCCGGGTGGTGTTCCGCGGCTGCAAGCTGGAGGCGGTCAACCTGCGGGCGGCCGTGCTGCGGGACGTCGTGTTCGAGGACTGCCTGCTGCGCGACGTGGACTTCGGCGAGGCCAAGCTGACCGAGGTGTCCTTCCCCGGCTCCACGCTGGAGGAGGTCCGGCTGCGCGGTGCCACCCTGAAGAAGACCGACCTGCGCGGGGCCGCCCGGCTCGGACTCGCGGACGGCCACCAGGGGCTGCGCGGCGCGGTCATCAGCTCCACCCAACTGCTGGAACTGGCACCGCAGTTCGCCCACGCGCTGGGAATCGAGGTCAAGGACCGCTGACCAGCCGCCCGCCCCGTCCCTCCCCGGCGTTTCCGCCGCCCGTTCAGCCCGGCGTCGCTCGGTGACACCCGGACGAACAGTCCGCCAACCCTGCCGCGCGCATCTGGTGGGCGCCTCCGGCCGGGGTGGAAGATGCTGCGCGATCGATGAGCCCCGACTTGTGTACACAACATCGCAAGATCGCCAGATCGCCAACGAAGGGACGGGCCGGGCTGATGGCCGAGCTGAGTCGTAGGAAGTTCGTCACACTGTCCGGTGCCGCCGCGGCGGGACTCGCCGTGGCCGGCACCAGCGCCGCAGGGGCCGCCCCCGGCGCGCCCGCGGTGGCCTCCACCGCCACGCTCCGGCAGACCGGCACCATCAACGACGTGCAGCACGTGGTGATCCTGATGCAGGAGAACCGCAGCTTCGACCACTACTTCGGCACACTGCGCGGCGTGCGCGGCTTCGCCGACCGCAGCGCCATCCAGATAGCCGGCGGCTACAGCGTCTTCAACCAGCCCAACGGCCTGCTCGGCCGCCAGTACCCGTGGCAGTTCAGCCAGACCAAGCCGGCCGGCGGCGCCGACCCCGAGCGCCTCGCCCAGTGCAATGGCGACCTCAGCCACGGTTGGAGCGATCAGCACAAGGCCTGGAACAGCGGCAAGATGGACTCCTGGGTCGCCGCCAAGGGCAACGTCCGCACCCTCGGTTTCCTCACCCGCCAGGACATCCCGTTCCACTACGCGCTGGCCGAGAACTGGACCATCTGCGACGCCTACCACTGCTCCGTGCTCAGCGCGACCGGCCCCAACCGCACCTACCACTGGTCCGGCCAGATCGACCCGGCCGGCAGCGCCGGCGGCCCCGCGTACGACGGCGGCGACGAGAAGGGCCTGCGCTGGCAGACCTACGCGGAGGCGCTGGAGAGCGCCGGCGTCAGTTGGAAGGTTTACCAGAACGCCGCCGACAACTACGGCGACAACGCCCTCGCGTACTTCACCCAGTTCTCCGGTGCCCCGGCCGGCAGCCCGCTGGCCGTCAAGGGCATGGGCTCGGTGCCCAAGGCCACCGGCAGGACCCCGGACGACATCGCCGCCGCGATCAAGGCCGACGTGCTGAACGGCACCCTCCCGCAGGTCTCCTGGATCGTCCCCGACCAGGCCTCCTCCGAACACCCGTACGCCACCCCGGCCGACGGCGCGCACTTCGTCCACCTGGTGATCGACGCGCTGAACGCCGACCCGAACGTCTTCAACTCGTCCGTCCTGTTCATCAACTACGACGAGAACGACGGCTTCTTCGACCACGTCCCGCCGCCGGCCGCCCCCGCCGGCACCCCGGGCGAGTTCTACAACGGCACCAACATCGGCCTCGGCTTCCGCGTCCCCATGATCGCCGTCTCACCCTGGACCCGCGGCGGCTGGGTCAACTCCGAGACCTTCGACCACACCTCCGTGCTGCGCTTCCTGGAGACCTGGACCGCCGCCCTCGGCACGCCCGCGCAATGCCGGAACATCAGCGACTGGCGCCGCCGCGTCTGCGGCGACCTGACCAGCGCGTTCGACTTCGCCAACCCCGTCTACGGCCTGCCCGGGCTGCCCGACACCTCGCAGACCATCGGCCTGTCGGCGTGCGGCCCGCTGCCCAACCCGGCCCCGGTCAACAACCAGCTCCCGATCCAGGAGACCGGCACCCGGCCGGCCCGCGCCCTGCCGTACCAGCCGAACGCCAACCTGGACCACCTGGAGTTCGGCTCCGGCGGCGTGATGAAGGTCTGGATCGCGATGGACAACGGCGGCGCGGCAGCGGCGAAGTCCGCCCACTTCGCCGCCTACGCCAACGCCTACCGCAGCGGCGGCCCCTGGCAGTACACCGTCGACCCGGGCGGCACCACCAGCGACTTCTTCAACTGCGGCACCAACTTCGGCGGCGGCCCCTACGACCTCACCGTCGTCGGCCCCAACCGCTTCCTGCGCCGCTTCAAGGGCGACGCCACCAAGGCCGGCAAGAACGCGGCCGTCACCGCCTCGTACGCGGTCGAGCCGGGGACGGGCAAGCCGGCGGTCTACTTCAAGCTCGCCAACTCCGGTGCGACGCCGATGACCTTCACCATCGCCTCCAACAACTACCGCACGGACGGCCCCTGGACGTACCAGGTCCCCGCCGGCGGCAACGTCACCGATTTCTTCAACGCCGTGGCCTACAACAACGGCTGGTACGACTTCACGGTGACGGTCGACGCCGACAGCACCTGGTCCCAGCGCTTCACCGGCCACCTGGAGACGGGCACCTCCAGCGTCACCGGCTGACGGTCGCTGCTACGTAGAACGGAGACCCCACTGCCCGCCTCGCCGGGCAGTGGGGTCTTGGGCGGACCGAACAGGGGGATCGGACGGCGGAGTCGTCGCGGGTCCGCTCCCGCAGTACGGTCACCCGCCCACCGCCTGCACCTCGTCGACCGCGGCGTGGACGAGCCCGGCTGGTTCCAGGCCGCCGCCGCGGGCATCCCGATCGCCGCGCAGTGGGACGACGGTCAGCACCAGTCCGAAGGCCTCGTCAAGTTCGCGAGCGAGGCGCTCTGTCGGGTGACGTCGACCGGTTTCCACGGTCGACGCGTGCGTGGGTGAATAGTCGATGGCGCTTGCCGGATCCTCCTGCCGCCAACCCCTTACCCCTCGTGAGCTGCGGAGGAATGCACCGAACTCGGCGGTTGGAGACGAGCCGGGGTCCAGCTCGGCCTTGTTCATGGGCCACTCTCCAGGCACGTTTGAGAGGTTGAAGGACGTCCAATGCTAGAGGACAGTGACGACCCCGGGTAGTCATCAAGCTACGGAACGGAGTCAGTCGTGATGGGCGAGAAGTCCCCGACCGGGCCGCTCTGCCGCCTGCAGGTCGGCGAGTCGGTCAAGTTGGTCAAGGACGGGACGGCCGACAAGGAGGTCGTCCACGTGGGCGTCCCCGCCGAGCCCCGTGGCCGGACCGCGTGAAGCGCCGACCGGCCCTCGGCATCGTCGCGTCCGAGTCCCCCATCCGGCGGGCCACCTGGCGGCGACTCGGCCGGGGCCGCCGCCGATGACCGACCACCCCTCCTGTCCCGCACCGGACTGCTGCGCCCCGGTCGATCTGTTCGACGACGCCAACGCCGCCGGACGGACGTGGAACTGCCCGAACTGTTCCCGGTGGGGCGTCGCCTGGTCGGCGGGCTACCTGGCGAACCAGCCGTTCGAAGACCCCTTGGTCGTCCTCGGGCGCCGGAAGGTCCGGACGGTGGTGAACCGTGATGCCGAGGTTCGGCCGCGCGGTCCTCGGCCTGATGCGTGAGGCCCGGGCCGCCTGCTGGTGGCTCAGCGCCGGCCGGCGTCCCAACCGCCCAACCGGCCAACCGGCCCGACTGACCTGACGGCTCAGACGAACGGGCCGCGCGGGAACCACGGATCGCGGACCTCCCGGGGCCCGTCCGGCGTCAGCAGGGTGAGGGTGTACGGCGAGGCCGCGTACTCGGCGAGCTGGACCGAGCCGTAGCGGGTCTCCAGTTCGGCCTGCACCGGGACCGGCAGCCTGCTGAGCGCCCGCCGCAGTTGCAGCGCGTCCCGGCGGCTGATCGGGTGCGGGGTGCGCAGGACCAGTCGCAGCGGGCTCAGCGGCCCGGCGACGGGTACGCCGGTGCCCAGCTCGTAGCCGACCGCGCCGATCGGGCCCCAGGACAGCCGGTGGTCCGCGACGATCCGGCCGACCGCCGGGAGCAGGGCCAGTGCCGGGATTCCGGCGACCCGCTCGGGGTCGAGCCGCCCGCACCGCCCGGCCAACTGCTCGGGGCGCAGCGTGCGGGCGACTGCGGCCCAGGGCGCCAGGGCGTCCAGTCGCTGCCCGGGGCGCGGGCCGCGCACGGTCACCGGGATCCACTGTTCGGGCGCGGCCTCCCGGTCCCGGGTGCAGCGTTGCGGGTGCGGTACGTCCGCCGGGGCGCCGACCAGGGAGGGGGCCCGGCCGACCGTCACCCACGGGTGCACCCGCAGGACGGCGCGCGCCCAGTCCGGCAGTTCGCCGCCCGCCAGCGGGTGCAGCGAACTGGGGCACTGCATCAGCAGCAGGTCGTGGGTGCCGGGCAGCCGCCCGTCCAGCACGGCCAGCGGCCCGACCCGCCGGCGCGGCCCGTCGTGGGGGTCCTCGGCGGGGCGCCGGGCTTGGCGGGCGGAAGGTACGACGGTCACGGTGGGCTCCAGACGGTGGCGTCAGTTCGGCCGACGGCTCCAATCTGCGCCGGGTGGCCACCTCCGCGCCACGGCCGTTGGGCGCGTTCACCAGGGACCAAAGGCTCAACGTGCGGCTCCGGGTGCCCGGTGTGAGAGTGGGGGAAGCCCGGTATCCGTTCGGAGGAGGAGTCATGGGCATCTTCGACAGGTTCCGCCACAAGGCGCACGAGGGGACCGGGCAGGACGCCGCCGAGCGTGCCGCCATCGCCCACGACGAGGCCGTGGACGCGTACAGCCCGGAGATCGAGCGGGCCCGCGAGACCCAGGAGGCCCGTGAGTCGGAGCGGCGTGCCCGTGTCGCCCAGGAGGAGGCGGACCGGCGCGCGGCCGAGAACATGACGGCCGAGGGCGACCCCTGGGGCTGAAACCCCGGAAGACCCCCGAGCCCCCGAGTCTCAAGCCCCGGCCCCCGGCCCCCGGCCCCCAGGTCACCGTGCCCGCGGCGGCAGCGGCGGGCGCCGCAGGTCCGGCCGGGGGGTGTCCTGCGGCGGGGGCGCCGCGGCGGGCGCGTCCTCCAGCAGGTCCAGCGCCAGCTGGACGGCGGCGACCAGCTCGGGGTGGCGCCCGCGGGCCCAGTCGCGCGGGGTGCGCAGCACGTGCACGTCCGGTTCGACGCCGTGGTTCTCCACCGACCAGCCGAGTCCGCCCTCGAACCAGGAGGCGTTCTTGGGCACCGAGATCCGGGTGCCGTCGCCGAGGGTGTGCCGCCCGGTCATCCCGACGACCCCGCCCCAGGTCCGGTTCCCGACGACGGGGCCGAGGCCGAGCAGTTTGATCGCCGCGATGACCACGTCGCCGTCCGAGCTGGTCGCCTCGTCGGCGAGCGCCACGAGCGGGCCGCGCAGTGCGTGCCGGGGCCAGCGGACCGGCTGGCGGTCCCGGCCGAAGTCCCAGGCGAGGACGTGCCGGGTGAGTTTCTCCAGCACGAGTTCGGAGACGTTGCCGCCGGCGTTGCCGCGCACGTCCAGGACGAGTGCGGGCTTGTCCAGCTCGCGCCGCAGGTCGCGGTTGAACTGCGCCCAGCCGGAGCCGCCGAGGTCCGGGATGTGCAGGTAGCCGCACCGGCCGTCGCTGAACTCCCGGACCAGGAGGCGGCGTTTGGCCACCCAGTCCTGGTAGCGGACGGCCCGTTCGTCGGTCAGCGGGGTGACGGTGATCCGCCGTACCGGGCCGTCCGGGCTGCCGCGCAGGGCCAGTTCGACGGTGGTGCCGCCGGTGCCGGCCAGCAGCGGCAGCGGGCCGCGCACCGGGTCCACCGGGCGGCCGCCGACGGCGAGCAGTTCGTCGCCGTCCCGGACGCCCTGGGCGGCGAGCGGGGCGCGGGCGCGCGGGTCGGAGGTCTCGCCGGGCAGCACCCGCTCGACCAGCCAGCGTCCGTCGGGGGAGCGGTGCGCGTTGGCGCCGAGCAGGCCGAGCGGCTGCTGGCCGAGCGAGGGCCCCTCGGCGCGCCGGGACGGGGTGACGTAGGCGTGCGAGGTGCCGAGTTCGCCGAGGAGTTCGCGCAGCAGGTCGGCGAAGTCGTCGGGTGAGCAGACCCGCTCCAGCAGCGGCTCGTACTGGGAGGTCAGGGCGGGCCAGTCCAGGCCGGACATCCGTTCGTCCCAGAACTGGTCCCGGACGATCCGGGCGGCCTCGTGGTAGGCCTGGCGCCACTCGGCGGCGGGGTGCACGGTGTGGGTGATCCGCCGCAGGTCGACGGTGCTGCCGGCGCCGCCGGTGACCGGGACGATCCGCAGGGTCCCGGCCGAGTAGACCGCGATCGAGCCGCCGTCCCCGGAGACGGCGTAGCCGTCCAGCTTGTCGACGAGGGTGGTGCGGGTGCCCCGGGCGAGGTCGAAGTACTCCAGCGAGGGGCGGCCGGAGGTGTCGTCGGGGCTGGCGAAGGTCTGCCCGAGGGTGCCGGAGATCGGCCAGCGCAGCCAGACCAGGCCGCCGCGCACCGCGTCGGTGGCCGAGTACTTGGAGGCGATCACGGGGAACTGCAGCAGCCGCTCGCCGATGCCCTGCGGGTCGACGCGGACGGTGCCGTCGCCGCCGCCGTCGCCGCGCGGGGCGCCGTCCTCGGCGGGCGCGGCGAACGGGGACGGCGTGTCGGCGGTGAGCGGGACGAGGTAGGGGCGGCAGCCGAGCGGGAAGGAGAGGTCGCCGGTGTGCACGTCGTGGACGGGGTCGAAGCCGCGCCAGGACAGGAAAGCCAGGTAGCGGCCGTCCCGGGTGAACACCGGCTGCTCGTCCTCGAAGCGGCCGTCGGTGACTTCGGTGACCGGCCCGGGTGCTTCGGTGCGGGTGAGCCGGATCCGGCGCAGCGAGCGCCCGGCGACCGGCTGGGACCAGGCGATCCAGTGCGAGTCGGGGGAGAAGCGGGCACTGGAGACCGGCCCGTAGCCGGAGGCGGCGAGTTCGCGGACGGCGCCGTCGGCGGCGGCGACCAGCAGCAGTCGCCCGTCGGAGGCGGCGACGGCGAGGTGGGCGCCGTCGGGGGAGGCGGTGAGTTCCAGGACGCGGCCGATCCGGTCGGCGGCGAGCACCCGGTGGCGGTGCTTCTCCGTGTCCTCGTGCCCCGGCAGCGGCATCACCTCGATCGCGTCGGCGCCCTCGGCGTCGGTGATCCAGGCGGCTTCGCCGGTGTGTCCGAGGATCACCGGCAGCCGGGTCCGCACCCCGGGGGTGTCGGCGAGCGCGCGGGCCGGGCCGTCCTTGTGGGTGAGCCAGTACTGGCTGCCGCGCACGGTGATCACCCCGGCCCGGCCGCTCTGGTCGCAGGCCAGGTCCTTGACCTGGGAGGCGGCGTTGACCTGGTACGGGCGGCGGCCGGCCCGGGCGCCGCCGAGCGGGACGGCGAGCCGGCGCGGGGCGGGGGCGTCCAGGCTCTCCAGCAGCCAGAGGTCGCCGGCGTGCTGGTAGACGATCCGGGTGCCGTCGGTGGCGGCCTCGCGGGCGTAGTAGGAGGCGTGGTCGGTGTGCCGGCGCAGGTCGGTGCCGTCGGGGCGGCAGGAGTAGACGTTGCCGATGCCCTCGTGGTCGGAGAGGAAGGCGATCCGCCCGGCGACGGGCATGGGTGAGGCGAGGTGGCCGGGGTGTCCGGCCAGGATCTGTTCGCCGTCCGCCCAGAGCCGGCCGGTGGCGCCGCCCCGGTAGCGCTTCCAGGCGGCGGGCTCGTGCGGGGCGGCGCCGGTGAGCAGCACGGTGCGTTCGCGGCTCATCTGGGCGTCGCCGACGGGGCCCCAGGGCATCCGGTGGCCGGGGGAGCCGTCGGGCGGCAGGGCGTGCGCCCAGGTGTAGTGGCCGAACGGCTCGTGGTAGGAGGTGACGGCCAGTACCTCGCCGTCCGGGAGCCAGCCGCGCACCCGGGTGTCCTGGCTGCCCCAGTGGCTGAGCCGTTCGGCCTCGCCGCCCTCGACGGGGGCGGTCCACACCTCGGGGGTCAGGTTCAGCCAGCTGGTCCAGGCGAGGGTGCGGCCGTCGGGGGAGAAGCGGGGGTGGCTGACCCGGGTGCGGTCGCAGCTGACCCGCCAGGCCCGGCCGGTGGCGCCGTCGGCGTCCAGCGGGGCGATCCAGATGTCGTCCTCGGCGGTGAAGGCGAGCAGTCCGCCGTGCAGGTGGGGGTAGCGGAGGTAGCCGGGCGGGGTCACCCCTCCATCCTTCGACGGGGTGTCACCCCCGGCAACCGGGGCGGCCCGTCGGGGCCGCCCGGCGGTCGGTGCGTAGGCCGCTGACCGGTCTGGACCATTGACACCGCAGTGTCGAATCCACTTCAGTGGTCTAGTCCAACTTGGGTGCCAGGCCGGGCCGTTCCTCCCCCCACTGGCGCGTGCTCCGGCGTGCCCTCGGACGTCCCCCACGACCGCGCCATCGCAGGAGCCCCCGCATGCGCAGAACCACACCCGTACCCGCCCCCGCCCGCCGGAAGCAGTCCCGCACCCTGCTCGCCGCCGGCACCGCCTCCGCCGTCGCCGCGGCCACCCTGGTCGGCGTCACCCTGGGCCTGGCGCCCGCCGCCTCGGCCGGCGAGTTCCTGGTCAACGGCGGCTTCGAGTCCGGCTCGCTCGGCCCCTGGAGCTGCACCGGCAACTCCGGCAGCGTCGTCACCAGCCCGGTGCACGGCGGCGGCTACGCCCTCGCCGCCGCGGCCACCGCGGGCGACACCGCCCAGTGCGGCCAGACCGTCACCGTCGCCCCCGGCACCACGTACACGCTCAGCGCGTACGTCAACGGCTCGTACGTCTACCTGGGCGTCGACGGCGGCGGCCCCAGCACCTGGACCCCCGGCACCGGCGGCGGCTACCAGAAGCTCAGCGTCAGCTTCACCACCGGCGCCACCCAGACCAGCGCCACCGTCTACACCCACGGCTGGTACGGCCAGGGGACCTACTACGCGGACGACGTCTCGCTGGACGGGCCGGGCGCCCCCAGCCCGACGCCGACGCCCACCGGGTCCCCGACGCCCACGCCGACCGCGACGCCCACCGGCACCCCGACCGGGACCCCGACGGGAACGCCCACCGGCACCCCCACCGGGACGCCGACGGGGACCCCCACCGGGACCCCCACCGGGACCCCCACCGGCACCCCGACCACCCCGCCGCCGCCCGGCAGCCACGCCCTGGTCGGCTACCTGCACGCCAGCTTCGCCAACGGCGCCGGCTACACCCGGATGGCCGACGTCCCGAACTCCTGGGACTTCATCGACCTCTCCTTCGGCGAGCCCACCTCCGTCACCTCCGGCGACATCCGGTTCAACCGCTGCTCCGTCACCGACTGCCCGACCGTGGAGTCCGACGCCGACTTCAAGGCCGCCATCGCCGCCAAGCGGGCCCAGGGCAAGAAGGTGCTGATCTCGATCGGCGGCCAGAACGGCCAGGTCCAGCTGACCACCACCGCCGCCCGCGACACCTTCGTCAGCTCGGTCTCGGCGATCATCGACAAGTGGGGCCTGGACGGCCTGGACATCGACTTCGAGGGGCACTCGCTCTCCCTCAACACCGGTGACAACGACTTCAAGAACCCGACCAGCCCGGTCATCGTCAACCTGATCTCCGCGCTGAAGACCCTCAAGGCCAAGTACGGCCCGGGCTTCGTGCTGACCATGGCGCCGGAGACCTTCTTCGTCCAACTCGGCTACCAGTACTACGGTTCCGGCCCCTGGGGCGGCCAGGACCCGCGCGCCGGGGCGTACCTGCCGGTCATCTACGCGCTGCGCGACGACCTCACCCTGCTGCACGTCCAGGACTACAACTCCGGCTCCATCATGGGCCTGGACAACCAGTACCACTCGATGGGCGGCGCCGACTTCCACGTCGCGATGACCGACCTGCTGCTCAACGGCTTCCCGGTGGCGGGCAACGCGAACAACGTGTTCCCGCCGCTGCCCGCCTCCAAGGTGGCCATCGGCATGCCGGCCACCACCAACGCCGGCAACGGCTACGTCGCCCCGGCCGAGGTGAACAAGGCCCTGGACTGCCTCACCAGGCTGGCCAACTGCGGTTCGTACGTGCCGCGTTCGGGCGCCCAGCCGAACCTGCGCGGGCTGATGACCTGGTCCGTCAACTGGGACCAGTTCGGCGGCCGGGAGTTCTCCAAGAACTTCGACAGCTACTTCCGCCGCTGAGGTGACGTCGCCGGGAACCGTGCTTGAACCTGACACCGGTGTGAGGATCGAGCATGGTTCCCATGGCGACCACACAGCTCCCGACTCCCGCAGCCCGCAGCCCCTTTCCGCTGCCCGCCCTGCTCGCCCTGGCCACCGCCGTCTTCGTCACCGCGCTCACCGAGACCCTGCCCGCCGGCGTGCTGCCCGGGATGAGCGGCGCCCTCGGCGTCAGCGAGTCGGCCGCCGGGCAGACCGTCACCGTCTACGCGCTCGGGACCGCCGCCACCGCGATCCCGCTCACCGCAGCCACCGCCGGCTGGGGCCGCAAGCGGCTGCTGCTCACCGCGATGGCCGGCTTCGCCGCCGCCAACACCGTCACCGCGGCCTCCACGAACTACCCGCTCACCCTGGCCGCCCGCTTCCTCGCGGGCGTCGCGGCCGGCCTCGCCTGGGCGCTGCTGGCCGGGTACGCGCGCCGGCTGGTGCCGGTCGAACGGCAGGGCCGGGCCATGGCCGTGGCGATGGCGGGCGTGCCGGTGGCGCTGTCGCTGGGAGTGCCGGTCGGCGCCTTCCTCGGCCGGGCGCTCGCCTGGTGGGTGCCCTTCCTGGCCATGACGGCACTGGCGCTCGGCGTGATCGGCTCGATCGCGGCCCTGCTGCCGGACCAGCCCGGACAATGCGCCGGTGAGCGCGCCCCGGTGCGGACCGTGCTCACCGTGCCCGGGGTGGCGCCGGTGCTCGCCGTGACGGTGCTCCTCGTGCTCGCCCACACCGTCCTGTTCACCTACATCGCGCCCTTCCTCGACCGGACCGGCCTCGGCGACGCGACCGACACCGTACTGCTGGTCTTCGGCCTGGCCTCGCTGGCGAGCATCTGGTTCACCGGCGCCCACATCCACCGCCGGCTACGGCGGTTGACGATCGGCGGCGCGCTGCTGGTCGCCCTGACCGCGGGCCTGCTCGGCCTCTGGTCGCACAGCACACCGCTGGTGTACACCGCCGCCGCGCTCTGGGGCCTGGGCTGGGGCGGCGCCCCGACCCTGCTGCAGACCGCCGTCGGCGACGCGGGCGGCGAGCGGGCGGACGCCGCCCAGGCGGTGCTGGTCACCCTGTGGAACGCCGCGATGGCGGGCGGCGGCGTGGTCGGCGGCCTGGTGCTGGGCCGCCTGGGCACCGGCGCCCTGCCCTGGACGGTGCTCGCCCTGATGCTGCCCGTCCTGGCAGTGGTCACCGGCGCCCGCCGACACGGCTTCCCGGCCGATCGTGGTTAGCGCAGCTGCAGCCCGTTGGCCAGCAGCTCGGCGACCAGCTCGGGCCGGGCCGACGCGACCGAGCCCGCCGAGTACGGCGGCTGCGGGTCGTACTCGATGACCAGCTGGATCGCCTCCGCGGTCGCGTCCCCGGCCATCAGGCCGGTCAGCGTCAGCGCGAGGTCGATCCCGGCCGAGACCCCGGCCGCGGTCGCGTACTTGCCGTCGACCACGACCCGTTCCGTCCCGGTCGGCTCCGCCCCGAACTTCTTCAGCGCGTCGAGGCAGCACCAGTGCGAGGTGGCCCGGCGCCCCGCCAGCAGCCCGGCGGCGCCCAGCAGCAGGGAGCCCGAGCAGACCGAGGTGGTCCAGGTGGTGGTGGCGTCCACCGCGCGCACCCACTCCAGCACGGCCTGGTCGGCCAGCCGGGCCTCCGTCCCGGGCCCGCCCGGGACGAGCAGCACGTCGGCCGCGTCCACCTCGTCCAGGGCGGCCTCCGCGGTCAGCGACAGGGTCTTCATGTCGGTGCGGACCGGGCCGCGCTTCGCGGCGGTGAACACCACCTCGGCGCCGGGGATGCGGGACAGCACCTCGCAGGGGCCGACGGCGTCCAGGGCGGTGAACTCGTCGTAGAGCAGAACGGCGATGCGCATCAGTGTCCTCCAGCAGGATCGGGTCGGAAGCGGCGTCGGTACTCGGCGGGCGAGGCGGCCAGGGACCGGACGAAGGCGCGCCGCATCGCCTCCGGGGTGCCGTAGCCGCAGGAGCGCGCGATCTCCTCGATGCCGTCGGCGGTGTCCTCCAGCAGCCGCCGGGCGGCCTCCAGCCGGACCCCGTCCACGTACCGGCCCGGGGTCACCCCCACCTCGGTGGCGAAGGCCCGGGCGAAGTGCCGCGGTGACAGCGCCGACCTGCGGGCCAGCGCCTCGACCGACAGGTCGGCCTCGGGGTGCTCGGCGATCCACCGCTGCACCTCGCGCAGCGGCTGCCGGACCGCCACCTGGGCGGCCAGCTGGGTGCTGAACTGGGCCTGGTTGCCCGGTCGGCGCAGGAAGACCACCAGGTGGCGGGCGATCAGCAGCGCGGCGTCGCGTCCCAGGTCCTCCTCGACCAGGGCCAGCGCCAGGTCGATCCCGGCGGTGACCCCGGCCGAGGTGGCGACGTTCCCGTCCCGGACGTGGATCGGGTCCGGGTCCACCTCGACGTCCGGGAACCGCCGGGCCAGCTCCTCGCAGTACGCCCAGTGCGTGGTCGCCCGGCGCCCGGCCAGCAGCCCGGCCTCGGCGAGCAGGAAGGCCCCGGTGCACACCGACACCACCCGCTCGGCCCGGCCGGCCAGCTCCCGGATCCGTGCGACCAGCGCACCGTCCGGGAGACCGCTGCCCAGCCCGCCGGGGACCAGCAGGGTGTGCACCGGCCCGACCTCGGCCAGATCCGCGTCCGGCAGCAGCCGCAGTCCGCTGTGGCTGCGCACCGGCCCGCCGCCCGGGGAGGCGGTGGTCACCCGGTACGCCCCCGGCTGCCCGGCGGCCGCGCCCGCCCCCGTGAAGACCTCCACGGGACCGGCCACGTCGAGGCTCTGCACGCCCTCGTAGAGGACGACGACCACGCTGCGCGCTCTCATGCGACCAGCCTGTCACCGGGCCGCAGTGGCAGCAATGACCCGTTTCCCACCTTTCCTGCCACGGCTGGCGGGGGATGCCGGCGGGGTGTCGGCGGTGGCGCCGGTGGGGAGCGCGGAAACGCCGGAAGGCCCCTCGCTCTCGCGAAGGGCCTTCCGGCTGTCTGTGCGCCGCCAGGGACTCGAACCCCGGACCCGCTGATTAAGAGTCAGCTGCTCTAACCAACTGAGCTAGCGGCGCCTGCTGACGCGGAGAACATTACCTGGTCAGCAGCCGAAACACACAATCGGCCCGGGCGGCCGCGCGCGGGCCGTCACGGCACCAGGACCACCTTGCCCCGGACGTGCCCGGCGCCGACCAGCCGGTGGGCCTCGGCGGCCCGCTCCAGCGGCAGCGCCTCGGCGATCTTCAGCCGCAGCCCGCCCGCCTCCCACAGCCGCACCAGCTCGGTCAGCCGCGCGGCCGTGCGCGGCCCCCGCAGCCCCCGTGCGCCCAGCCGCTCGGCCTCCGCGTAGTCGACCACGGTGCCGATCCGGCTCCGGTCGGCGACCAGCTCGACGGAGGCGGCCAGCGCGCCCCGCCCGGCGGCGTCGAAGGCGGCGTCCACGCCCTGCGGCGCCACCGCCCGGACCCGCTCGACCAGCCCCTCGCCGTACGCGACCGGGATCGCGCCCAGGCCGCGCAGGTAGTCGTGGTTGCGCTCGCTCGCGGTGCCGATCACGGTGGCGCCCCAGGCCCGGGCGAGCTGGACGGCGACGGTGCCGACCCCGCCGGAGGCGCCGTGCACCAGGACGGTGTCGCCGGGGCCGACCGCGAGCAGGGTGAGCGCCAGGTGCGCGGTCTGGCCGGAGGCGGAGAGCGAGCCGGCCTGCTCCCAGGGCATGCCGGCGGGCTTGGCCACCAGCTGGGCGGCGTCCACCGTGACGAGCTCGGCCTGGCTCTCCAGGAGACGGAAGCCCAGCACCTCGTCGCCGACCTGCCAGCCGGAGCCGTCCGGTCCGAGCCGGTCCACCACTCCGGCGAACTCGTTGCCGAGAACGAACGGCGGCTCGGCGACGGCCCCCGGCGGGCGGAAGCCCTCCCGGATCGCGAGGTCGACCGGCTGCACCCCGGCCGCGAAGACCCGCACCCGCACCTCGCCCGGCCCGGGTTCCGGGGCGGACACCTCGGTGACCCGCAGGACCTCCGGACCGCCGGACCGCGTCACGGTGACCGCCTTCATGTCTGCTCCCGCCCTCTCGAATGTTCGACATCCGACCGCTTGACTGTTCGAATCAACTGTTCGGCCACCCCCGATCCTCAGACCTGAAGTCCGCTTGAGGTCAAGCCATTGTTCGGCGTGTCTTCACTGATGGGCGCATTGTCAGATTTATCCTGGGCGGCGCTCAGCCGTCCGTTGTGGAGAGGAACGTTTCCGTGGGCCAGCTGCCCCTGTTCTTCCTGGTGCTGCTCGCCTCCGTGGTGACCATGCCGCTCGCACGCAAGACCGGAGTACCGCAACCGGTCCTGATGACCCTGCTCGGCATCGTCATGGCGCTCGTCCCGCAGATCCCGGACGTCACCATCGAGCCCGAGCTGATCCTCCCGCTGGTCCTGCCGCCGCTGATCTTCGCGGTCGCCCGGCGCTCCTCGGTGCGCTACTTCAAGGCCAACGTCCGCTCGATCCTGCTGCTGGCCGTCGCCCTGGTGGTGGTCACCACGGCCGCCGTGGCCGGGGCGGTGCACTGGCTGCTGCCCGCCCTGCCGGTCGCCGCCGCGATCGCGGTCGGCGCGCTGGTCTCCCCGCCCGACCCGGTGGCCGCCGTCGCGGTGGCCGGCAGCGTCGGCCTGCCCCGGCGCCTGGTGTCGATCCTGGAGAGCGAGGGCCTGTTCAACGACGTCACCGCGATCGTCGTCTACTCGCTGGCCATCGAGGCCGTGGTCAGCGGCGACTTCTCGGTCGGCCACGCGGTGCTGCGCTTCATCCTGTCCGCGGTGCTCGCCGTGGTCGTCGGCATCGCCCTCGGCTGGGTCAACACCAAGCTCGCCGAGCGACTGGACGACCCGACCCAGCAGGTCGCGCTCAACCTGCTGGTGCCCTTCGCCGCCTACGCCATCGCCGAGGAGATCCACGGCTCCGGCGTGCTCGCCGTCGTGGTCTGCGCGCTCTACCTCGCCGAGCGGGCCTCCGACGCCGACGCCGTCTCCTTCCGGCTGGTCGGCAACGCCTTCTGGGAGGTCGTCGAGATCCTGATCACCGGCGTCGCCTTCGGCCTGATCGGCCTGGAGCTGGCCACCGTGCTCAAGGAGGCCGGCCGCGGCTGGACCGGCTTCATCGGCGACGCCGCCGTGGTCATCGGCGTGGTCGTGGTGGTCCGGCTGCTCTGGCTGCTGCCGGCCGGCTGGCTGTCGAAGAAGCTGCGCAGCGGCGACGACGAGGACACCCCGTTCAGCTGGAAGGAGAGCGTGATCCTCTGGTGGTCCGGCATGCGCGGCGTGGCCACCGTCGCCCTGGCCCTCGCCATCCCGCTCACCCTCCACTCCGGCGAGGAGTTCCCCGAGCGCGGCCGCCTGGTCTTCATCGCCTTCAGCGTGGTGCTGTTCACCCTGCTGGTGCAGGGCCTCACCCTGCCCTGGCTGGCCAAGCGGTTCGAACTGGACATCGACCAGGACAAGCACGAGCAGGCCGTCCGCCAGCTCTGGTGGCGGGCCGCCAAGGCCGGGCTCAGGCGGCTGGGCGAACTGGAGGAGCAGGACCGGCTGCCCGCCGAGGTCGCCGACCGCCTGCGGGACCGTCAGCACGACCGGCTGGCCCGGCTCTGCCCGGAGAACTACGCCGAGGAGGAGGCCGCCGAGGCCAAGCTGCGGCTCAGCCAGTGGCGGGCCGCCCGGGAGGTCGAACAGGAGATGATCGCCGCCTCCCGGCGCGAGATGCTCGCCGCCCGTAGCGAACTCGGCGCCGACCCGGAGCTGGTCGACCAGGTGCTGCGGGGGCTGGACCTGCGCTCGGAACGCAAGTGACGGCCTGTCCGGCCCCGCCGGGCGGAATGTGCGCGACCTGCTCCGCGGTTGCATAGGCTGAGCCCGGGCAGGCCGTCAACGGAGTCGGCGCACCACCAGTACCCGCACGACCTCGCGAGACCCTCACCGCCTGGCCCTGCCGGTTTCCGCACCCAGATGAATCGAGGAACCACCGATGTCGGAGACCCGTGCCGACGCCCGCACCCCGCTCGATCGCACCCCGCAGTGGGCCGCCCTCGGCAAGCACCGGGCCGCGCTGGGCGAGACGCACCTGCGCGAGCTGTTCGCCGCCGACCCGGAGCGCGGCCGCCGCTACACCCTCCAGGTCGGCGACCTGCACGTGGACTACGCCAAGCACCTGGTCACCGACGAGACGCTGGAGCTGCTGCGCGAACTCGCCGCGGCCACCGGGGTCGCCGAGCTGCGGGACGCGATGTTCCGCGGCGAGAAGATCAACAACACCGAGCACCGCGCCGTCCTGCACACCGCGCTGCGCGCCCCGCGCGGTGCCGTGATCGAGGTCGACGGCGAGAACGTGGTGCCCGCCGTGCACGCCGTCCTCGACAAGATGGCCGGCTTCGCCGAGCGGGTCCGCGGCGGCGAGTGGCGCGGCCACACCGGCAAGCCGATCCGCACCGTCGTCAACATCGGCATCGGCGGCTCCGACCTCGGCCCCGCGATGGCCTACGAGGTGCTCCGCTCGTTCGCCAAGCGCGACCTCGACGTCCGCTTCGTCTCCAACGTGGACGGCGCCGACCTGCACGAGGCGGTCCGCGACCTCGACCCGGCCGAGACGCTGTTCATCGTCGCCTCGAAGACCTTCACCACCATCGAGACCATCACCAACGCGGTCTCGGCCCGCGACTGGCTGCTCACCGGGCTGGGAGCCGGCACCGAGGCGGTGGCCAAGCACTTCGTCGCGCTGTCCACCAACGCCGAGGGCGTGCGGGACTTCGGCATCGACACCGACAACATGTTCGAGTTCTGGGACTGGGTCGGCGGCCGCTACTCCTACGACTCGGCGATCGGCCTCTCGCTGATGATCGCCATCGGCCCGGACGCCTTCCGCGAGATGCTGGACGGCTTCCACCTGGTCGACGAGCACTTCCGCACCGCGCCGCCGGAGCAGAACGTCCCGCTGCTGCTCGGCCTGCTCGGCGTCTGGTACGGCGCGTTCTTCGACGCCCAGGCGCACGCCGTGCTGCCCTACTCGCACTACCTGTCGAAGTTCACCGCCTACCTCCAGCAGCTGGACATGGAGTCCAACGGCAAGTCGGTGACCCGCGACGGCTCGCCGGTGACCTGGCAGACCGGCCCGGTGGTCTGGGGCACCCCCGGTACCAACGGCCAGCACGCCTACTACCAGCTGCTGCACCAGGGCACCAAGCTGATCCCGGCCGACTTCATCGGCTTCGCCAAGCCGGTCGCCGACCTGCTCCCGGGCCTGGTCGCCCAGCACGACCTGCTGCTGGCCAACTTCTTCGCCCAGACCCAGGCGCTGGCCTTCGGCAAGACCCCGGAGGAGGTGGCGGCCGAGGGCGTGCCCGCGGAACTCGTCCCGCACAAGACCTTCCAGGGCAACCACCCGACCAGCACCATCCTGGCCGCCGAGCTGACCCCCTCGGTGCTCGGCCAGCTGGTCGCGCTCTACGAGCACAAGGTCTTCGTCCAGGGCGCGATCTGGAACATCGACTCCTTCGACCAGTGGGGCGTCGAGCTGGGCAAGGTGCTCGCCAAGCGGATCGAGCCGGTGCTGCTGACCGGCGAGGGCGCCGAGCAGCTGGACAGCTCCACCGCCGAGCTGGTCGCCCGCTACCGCGCGCTGCGCGGCCGCTGAGCCCCGGTCGGGCCGTCCGCTCCGGCGGGCGGCCCGGTCCTGCCTCCTTGTTCGCCGGTTCGCCGGTTCGCCGGTTCGCACGGGAAACGCCGGAAGGCCCCTCGCTTTCGCAAGGGGCCTTCCGGCTGTCTGTGCGCCGCCAGGGACTCGAACCCCGGACCCGCTGATTAAGAGTCAGCTGCTCTAACCAACTGAGCTAGCGGCGCCTGCTGACAGAGAAGACTTTAGCAGCGCCCGGGGTCCGCGCCAAAATCGAATACCGGCCGTCCTCCGTTCACCCTCCGGTCACGGCCGCCGCGCCGGCCGGCACGGCCGCGGCCGGCTCCCGGGCCGCCCGCACGCACGCCCACAGCACCACCGAGGCGCCCGGCAGCCACGGCTCCCGGTCCTCCGGGGCGACGATCCACCGGCCGGAGCCCAGCCCGGGGGAGTCCGGGCCGTTCACCATCCGCTGCACCGGCGGCACGGTCACCGCGTCGCCCTTGCCGTGGCACAGCAGGGGCGGCACGTCCCGGGCCCACTCCTCCCAGGCCAGCAGCCGGCGCAGCCGGGGCCCCGCGCCGGGCTGGACGAACAGCAGCGTCCGCCCCCGGTAGGAGGCGACCGGCCCGCAGCCCGGCCCGGAGGCCCACAGCTCGTCCAGCACCCGGCGGCCGAACAGCGACGGCATGCTGATCACGTCGAAGGCGCGCCCGCAGGGCAGCACCGAGGGCGCCCACGGCCGGGTCTCCCAGAGGGCGCGCATGCTGCGCGGGTACTCGCTGGCGGAGGCGAGCCAGGCCTCGCCGGCCACGGTGACGTACTCCACCGACTGATACGTCCAGATGTCCACGGACAGCAGCCTGTGCCGTCCGCGGGCCGGGTGGGAGGGAAAGCGCGGTTTGCCGGACAGGACGACGGGGAACCGCGTACCCTTCCCCGCTCGTGCATATGCCAGCGGCCGATGCCGGGGCGCCGGAGCGCCGGGGCCTGCCGCTCCGGCGCCTCGTGTCCGGCTGCGCTCAGTCCTCGTGGCGGCGGGGCTGGAGCAGCCCGCGGCCGTACTCGATCATCTTGGCCGCGTAGTCGGGGGTCCAGTCCGCCCGCTGCGCGATCTCGGCGTCGGACAGCGCGTCGAAGCGGCGCGGGTCCGCCAGCTGCGCGGCGGCGACCGCCTGGAAGTCGGTGGCCCGCTCGGCGGCCATCCGGAAGGCCAGGGCCAGCTCGGTGGAGCGGCGCAGCAGGTCCGCGGGGTCGTCGATCGACTCCAGATCGAAGAATCGTTCCGGCTCCGGTTCGGCGGACTGCGGCTCGAACAGCAGCTGCACCGGACGCAGACGCCGCGCGGGGTCGGCCTGACCGCCGTGGTCGGACGCCTTCGTGTGGGAGTCGGGCATGAACGGACACCTCCGGGTCTCGGTGGGGGTGGGCGGCGGCTGCTCCGGGCCGCGCCGCACGGCCGTGGCCGCCGTCCATTGTCGCGCGGCGGCAGCCCGTAACGGAACGGTGCGCGTGCGGGCGCTATTCCCCCGCACGCGCCGGGGTCGCGCTACTCCTTCGGGGGTCCGGCGCGTACGCCGCCCGCGAGACCGAGACCGAGACCGAGACCGAGACCGAGACCGAGACCGAGACCGAGACCGAGACCGAGACCGAGACCGAGACCGAGACCGAGACCGAGACCGAGAC
>NZ_JBEOUK010000029.1:0-38291 GCF_040304045.1 Kitasatospora sp. NPDC094016 | reverse complement strand
ACCGGGGCCTGGCGCGCCCGGCCGGTCAGCCCAGGCGCACCCGGTGGCCGCTCAGGTGGTGCAGCACCTGGTGGTTGGCCTCCCAGCCGTCCGGGAAGGCGACCGGGACGCCCAGCTGGACCGGCTCGGTGGACGGGTGCTCGTCCAGCAGCTCGCCGATCCCGGCCCGGGCGACCACGATGCAGGCGTGCCGGTGCCGGGAGGCGAGCACGCACAGCCGGCCGGTCTCCAGGTGGAAGGCCGTCGCGTCGGGCCGCCCGGACAGCGGGTGCAGCACCACCGTGACGTCGTACTCGCGGCCCTGCAGCCGGTTGGCGGTGTCCACCGTGACGGCCGGGCCGGCCGCCTGGTCCACCGGGACGCCCACCTTGAGCAGAGCCGCGCGGACGGCCGCGGCCTGGTCCCGGTGGGCGGTGCCGACCGCGATCCGGTCCGCGGTGAGAGGCGCCTCGCCCTGTTCGGAGCGGGCGGTCAGCCCGCGCTCCAGCAGCCGCCGGACGGTGGCCGCGACGGCCGCCACCGCCTGCGGATCGGTCCGCACGGTGTGCCGGGCGGGCAGCTCCAGCAGCGCCCAGCCGTGCTCGGCGGCCCGGTCGATGGCGGCGTCCAGCGCGCCGCCGTCGGGCCGGACGGCGGCGCTCAGCCGGCGGTCGTCCGGGCCGGTGCCGGAGCGGAACGGCGTGTACGGGTAGAACGCCCGCGAGATCAGCGGCGCCGCGCTGGCCGGCAGCCGCCAGGAGACCGGCAGCCGGTGCGGCTCGATCTGCGGGTTGTGCGCCAGCATGGTGACCACGGCGCTGCTCGACGGGTCGTACGACAGGCCCGCCCACTGCTCGGTGCCGACCACGGTGAACGGGTCCAGCTGGCCCGGGTCGCCGACGAACAGCGCCCGCTCGAACAGCCGGGCCACCGCGAGCAGGGCGTCCGAGCGCATCTGGTACGCCTCGTCGACGATCGCGTGCCGCCACGGCGCCTCGGCCCGTACCCACTGCCACTTGGCCGAGGTGGAGATCACCACGTCGTGCTCGACCAGCTCGGCGACCTTGTCGGAGGGCGTGACGTTGGCGTGCTTCAGCACCTCCGGGCCGGGCCGGGCGTCGGCGGCGTGCAGCCGGCCGATCGTCAGGTCCGGTGCCTTCTCGGCGAGTCGGCCGACCAGGTCGTCCACCTGGCCGTTGGTCTGGGCGACGATCATCAGCCGCTCGCCGGCCTCGACCAGCTCCCGGGCCGCCCGCACCACCAGCGTCGACTTCCCGGCGCCGGGCGGGGAATCGACCACCACGCCGCGCGGGGCGCCGGCCGCCGGGTGGACGGTCGCGGCCAGGATCCGGGCCACGGCGGCGTCGGCGGCCGCGCCCGGTGTCTGCCCGGCGTTCGACTCGGCCATCATTCCCACTCCTCGGAGGCGGACGGGGCGGGTACGGTCGCGGCCCCGGGCGGGCCGCCGTGCGTCCACGGGGTGTCGTCCGGCTCGGGCAGCGGCGCGGACTGGCGGACCGTCAGCTCGAACAGGGTGAAGGTGACCGGATCGCCGGGCTCGGGCAGGCTGCCCGGCTCGGGCTCCTTCCTGCGCCCCATGCCGGACAGTACGCGCAGGGTGATGGTGCCCCCGGCCGGGTCGACGGCCGCGATCTCCGCCTTCTGCGGGGACCGGCCGCCGCCGGCCTCCGGCTGGGGGGACCCCCACACCCGGTGCGCCTCCCGCCCGAGGTCGGCGTGCGGGCGGTCGGCGGTGCGCAGGGTGATCAGCGGGCGCGGCTTGGGGGAGCGGCCGGTGGTGTCGTAGTCCGGCACCACCTCGGTCACCACGCCGCTGAACGCCTCGCCGGACAGCCGGTGTTCGGCCATCGCCAGCGGATCGTCCAGCGCCTCCTGGACGTCCAGCCGGGTCTGCTCGCGTTCGCGCTGGGCGAGCTTGCGGGCGGCCGTGACGGCGTCGTCCTGCCGCGGCTGCGGCGGCTCGCCGGCCGCCAGCCGGTCCCGGTGGCCGGTGTAGGACCAGCGGTCGCCGGTCCAGCGTTCCGCCAGGTGCCCGGCGGGCGGCAGCCCGCGCAGCAGGTCCAGGCCGCGCCAGACGTCCCGCCAGGTGGGCAGCAGCACGGCCGCCAGCACCTCGCGCAACTGCTCGACCGCCGCCCGGACGGCCGCCCGGGCACGCTCGGCGGCGGCCTCGTCGCGCTGCTCGGTGCTGTGCTGGAGGGCGGCCGTGGCGGTGTCGTAGCGGGCGATCGCCGGGGCGAGCACGAACTCGTCGAAGCGCGGATCGGTGGCCGGGCCGGCCGGCGGGTGCAGCAACTGCCCCCGGTCGTCCCGGGCGGACTCGGCGCGCTCGGCCGCCTCGGCACCGGTGAGGCCGTCCGGCGGGGCGTGCCAGGCCAGGTGGGCGGCCAGGTGCTGGTCCTCCAGGTGGCTCTGGCCGGTGGCCCAGTGCCGGGCCAGCAGGCCGGTCATCGGCAGCAGCAGGCTGGTGCCGGGCACCTGGGCGCGGTCGGTGAGGTGGGTCAGCCAGCGGCCGAGCAGCGGCACCCGCACCGGCGCGGGGTACGGCCCCGGCTCGTCGTCCTCGACCGTGCGGCGGAACCGGGTGGAGCGGCCGAGCAGGGCCAGGTGCCGCACGCCCGCGCCGTTCGGCACGATCAGCTGCGGCGCGTCGGCGCACAGCTCGCGGAACACCTGGGTCTTCTCGCCGGTCTCCGGGTCCTTCTCGGAGCCCTCGATCTGCTCCACGTCCTCGGCGAAGGACTCCAGGTACGGCAGCAGGTCGGCGGCCAGCTCGGCCAGGAAGTCGAACCGCAGGGTGCGGTTGAGCGGCTGCGGCACCAGGTGCAGCCGGGGTGCGTCCCGGTCGGTGCCGAGCAGCACCGCCAGCGGCGCGCCGGCCTCACCGGCGGCCGTCAGCGGCACGACCACCATCGGGCGGTCGGACAGGTGCCGGTGCCGGACGGTGGCCAGCGGCTCGGCCCGCCCGCTGCGGACGGCCTCCAGCCGGGCGAGGGTGGTCAGCAGGCTCATGCGTGGCCCGCCGTCGGGGCCTTGCCCAGCGCCTCGGCGCGCAGCGCGGCCGCGTAGGCCAGCCGTCCGGCCGCCTCGTCCACGCCCGCCTCCTCGTCCGCGTCGGCGGTGTCCAGGCCGGTGTCGGCGGCGATGCCGGCTTCGGCGGCGGCCAGGGCCCGCGTCACCGTCCGGATGCTGCCCAGTTCGCCGCGCACACCCCGGCCGAGCTGCTCGACCCGGTCGCCGCAGCGGGCCTGGGCGCGGCAGTGGAAGCCGAGCTCGCAGGTGGAGAGGCAGTCCGGGCCGTACGCGGCGGGCACCGCCTCGACCGAGGCGGCCAGCTCCTCGGCGGAGCGGGCCGGCACGCCCTCCTCGTCCGCCGCCAGGTCGAAGTCGGCGCCCGCCGGCAGCTCCGCCAGCAGCCGCTCGATGCCGGTCATCCGGCTCAGCTGGCGGCGGGTGGTGGCCAGCTCGCGGCGGACGTCGACGGTGACGGCCGTCGGCCGGTTGCCGAAGTCCTTCGGGCAGACCAGCAGCACGATCGACCGGGGGCTGCCGGGCAGCCGCTGCTCGGCGTACGGGTCGGCGTCGAGCGGGTGGCCGGCCAGCGCGGCGGCGGTCCGCTGGAGCGCCAGCACGTACACGGCGGCCTGGCGGGCGGCGGCGCCGACCTTGGCCGGGTCCGCGCCGCCGTCCAGCACCGGGAAGGACTTGATCTCGACCACCGTGCACCGGCCGCCGTGCACCACGACCGCGTCCGGCTCCAGGTAGGCGGTGCCGCCGGCCACGTCCAGGCGCAGCATCGGGTGGTCCAGCAGCGTCCAGGCCTGCGGGTCGGCGGCGGCCCGGGCCAGCGCCTCGACCGTCCGGTCGGCCCGGACGGCGGGACCGGAGCGGTGCAGCAGGTCCGGCACCTGCAAGGGGGTGCCGCCGTCCGCCGGGACGCCGAGGTGGCCGCGCAGCGGCTCCAGCAGCGCGGCGTAGTCGTCCGCCTTCAGCCGGGACTCGAAGATCACGCCGCGGGCGATCGCGAACGGGGACTGCCCGAAGGGCGCGGGGCGGCCGAGCCGGGCGGCCAGCGTCGACTTGTCCACCCCCGCCGCGTCGAGCACGGCGCGGCGGTGGCAGCCCGGATTGGCGGCGAGCGCGGCGAGGGAACGGGCGTTCAGGCTGCGCTGCGGCGCGGGACCGCGCAGTTCGGCGAGCCGCTGGGAGAGCGGCTCAGCGTGCCCGGTGGACGGGACGTTCGTCGAGACGTTCATGGTGCGGCCCAGTGTCGCACCCGGGTCCGACAATGCGGTGCGGACCGGCCTGTTCCGGCCTGAACCGCGCGTGCGTGCCGGACGGGGACACCCCGGGCCCCGGTCGGCCCGGGTGCCGAGACCGTTTCGGCCCGACCCGGCCCGCGATCGTGCCCGCCGTCCGGGTGAGGGATCATGGAACCCGGTGCTCAAGGGTGAGACCGACCGTTGCCACCGCCCCGCTGCGAGGAGCCTGCCATGCCCGCCCGAATCGTGCTGGTCCGCCACGGCGAGACCGAATGGTCGGCCACCGGCCGCCACACCGGCCGCACCGACATCCCGCTGACCGAGGAGGGCCGGGCGATGGCCCGGGCGCTCGGCGCCCGCCTCGCCAAGGCCCCCTGGAACGGGCTGCCGGACGCGCTCGTCTACACCAGTCCGCTCGGCCGCGCCAGGGAGACCTGCGCCCTGGCCGGCTTCGGCGACCGGGCGGTGGATCGTCCGGAGCTCATGGAGTGGGACTACGGCCAGTACGAGGGCCGCACCGGCGCGGACATCCGCGCCACCGACCACCCCGGCTGGCTGATCTGGCGCGACGGCGTGCCCGGCGGCGAGAAGCTCTCCGAGGTGGCCGCCCGGGTGGACGCCTTCCTCGCCGGCCTCAACGAGGAGCACGGCGTCCCCGAGCCGGACACCACCGTCATGCACTGCGCGGACCGGGACGTCGTCCTGTTCGCGCACGGCCACCTGCTGCGCATCCTGACCGCGCGCTGGCTGGGCCTGCCGCCCGAGTTCGCCCAGCGCTTCAAGCTCGGCACCGCCGCGCTCTGCGTGCTCTCCTGGGAGTACGGCGCGCCGGCCGTGGAGGTCTGGAACGACCTCTCCCACCTGGAGGGCCTGGCCACCGGTCACTGACGTCCCGTCAGGACCGGGTGCCTCAGGCGGCCGCCGCCTGGTCGTACCCGGCTAGGAAGTGGCGCACCTCGGTCACGGCGACGTGCGGGCGCAGCCGTTCGGCGGTGTCCGCCAGCATGCTCCGGATCCGGGCCGAGCGGACTTCGCCGAACAGCGCCACGGCGGCCGAACCGTGGTGCGCCGCACCCGCCAGGTCGCCCCGGCCGAGCCGGTCGTGGGCCAGTTCGGCGGTGTACAGCACCCGGTTGCGGACGAAGTGCGGCTTCTGCAGTGCTATGGCCAGCGCGGCCTGCTCGCTGGCGCGGTCCCAGTCGCCGAGCGCGGACCAGCACTGCGACTGCAGGCCGGCGATCTCCGCCTCGCCGAAGAAGGACATCCACTCCGGATCGTCCTCGGAGCGGCCGCGGCCGAACAGCGCGTACGACCGGGCGATCGCGCGTTCGCAGGCGGCGCGGTCCTGCAGCAGCGCCCAGCCGCCGGCCTCCCGCATGGCCAGCAGCGCGAGCAGCCGGGGGGAGTCCAGCTGGCGGGCGGCGACCTGCCCGGCCTGGGCGGCGCGCAGCGCCTCGCGGGGGCGGCCGGCGTCCCGGGCGAGGAAGGCGCTGTTGCAGAACACGTGCGCCTCCAGTGCGGCGTCGCCGGCCATGCGGGCGGTGGCGAGCGCCTCGGCGTAGAGCGAGCGGGCGTCCGCCAGCCGGTTCGAGTCGTGCGCCAACCAGCCCACCGAGATGGCGAGTTCGCCGGCCCCGGCCTGGAGCCGGCGTTCGGTCTCCGCGCTGTACTCGCCCTCGTTGAGCAGCAGGTAGGCGGTGCGCAGCGACTGCCCGGCGCGTTCGAACAGGGTGTCGCCGCCGTGCGCGTCGTCGGCCAGCCGGATCTCCCGGACGGCCTCCTCGACGCCGAGCACCTCGGCGGCGCCGACCTTGCGGGGTGGCGGTACCGGCCCGGGGCGGCCGGGCACGAAGGCGCCGGGGCCGGGCTCGAACAGCACCGGCGCGGCGGGGTCGGCGGCGGCACTGGCGGTGGCCGCGGCGGCGGCCACGGTCGGCCGGTCGATGCCGATCACGGCGGCCAGCGCGGTCGGGCCGCCGGCCAGGAACGTACGGCGACGCACGTCGTCGTTCTCCTCGTCGAGATAGGGCGATCCATCAGGCCCCCGGGGCACCGCGACGGCCCTCGGCCACGGGGGCCTGGTCGGAGCGGCTGGATCCGCGTACGGCGAGGCAGCGTACGGGAGTTGAGTGGAGATTGGTGAGCGCGGGGCGGGCGGGGGCGGGAACGGTGGGTGGAGCGGGGGGGCTTCGGCCCTCCCGCCGGCGCTGTCCGCCGGGCGGCGGCGGACGGCGGTCCGGGGGGAGAAGCCGAGTTCGGTGAGCGTGCGATCCGGCCACATGTGTCGGAAGACCCGCTCGTAGGCGTAGTTGGGGCAGCGGATCTCGCCGGATTCGACCCGCCCGACGTAGCGGGCGTCGCAGGAGACGTGCTCCCCGATCTCCCGGGCCGCCCGGCGCACGGCCATGGCGAACTCGCCGGGTGAGCGGTTGCCGCGCAGTGCGCGCATCACGGCGTTGGGTGACGGGCGGTTCGGCTCGGCCGGTGGGGTGGCTGCCATGGTGCGCTCCGTGGTCGTGCGGAGGGTGGTGGTGCGGGCGCGCGGCCGGCGGCGCCGGAGGTGCGCGGGTGTCGGGTGAGGGGGCGAAGTGCGGGTACGGTCCGGGTGTCGGCACGGTGGTGCGCGACGGTGCGGGAACGGCCCGGTGTGGCCGGTGGGATCGTCGTGACCCGCCACCGACAGTACCGGGCGTGACCGGTCGACCACAGCCGGTTCATGGGAGATGTACCCCCAATTCGGTATAAAGCGGGCGTGGTTGCGGGTTATCCGCCATGAAATGCCATGCCTTGCTGTAAGGCGCCCCGTGGCCTGCGAGGTGTCCGCGGCGTTGTCCTGATACGTGGAAGCCCGGGCCGTCGCCCCGGCCTGTCGTCCGTCCCCGCGGCCCCCACCTCCCGGGCGGCGGCGCTTCCGACCCGACGAGGTACAGGAGGGCCCATGATGGCCACCGGACTGCCGCAGTACCGACCGGCCGCCGGCGGCGTGCTCGCCGGCGCCGCCCCCGCCCTGCTCCCCGACCCGGCCGACGACCGGATCCCCGGCCGGGGCCCGGTCGAAGGCGGACGCGCCCCCCGCGGCGGCCGGCACCCCGGCCACCGCCTCGGCCCGGACCAGGACACCCTCGTCACCACCTGCGACACCGTGACGGTCGCCCTGCGGCACGGCCTGGAGGCGGTGGACATCCTGCGGCTGCGCAGGGCCTGCGGGGCCGTCCTGCAGAGCCGCAACGGCAGCACCGTCACCTTCCTCGTCCCCGCCGGCACCAGCGAGACCTGGCACCTGCCCGGCAGTTCCTGTACCGCCGGCGCCCTGCTGCCGACCGCCACCGACCCACGGTGGGTGATGCCCCCCTCCGGCGCCGCCTGCGCCGCCCGTCCCACCGATGCCTGGGTGCTCCGATCCGCCCTCTGCGAGGCCGCCTGCACGCTCACCGCAGGCGGCCTCGGTCCGTTCTAGCGGGCGTGCCGTGCGGATCCCGCCGGGCCCGCGAGCCTGGCCCGCCCCTCCGGCCGGATCCACCTGGCACGCCCCCCGACCTCCTGACCAGCGAGGCCGCCCCGCCCGGCGGCGATAATGGCGGTCATGGGACGAAGCAGCAGAGCAGCCCGGGGCACGGGCCGCGGCACCGAGCGCGACACCGGGCCGGACGTCACCGGCCCCGGCGGCCGCACCCACGCCCAGGGCCCGCTCACCCGCCCGGTCGGCTCCGGCCTCGCCGAACTGCGCCCCGACCGGGACCGCCCCGCGGCCTGGTCGCTGCTGATCGACGGTGCCCCGCAGTCCATGGTCGACCTCGCCGACCCCACCCACCTCGGCTTCGAGTACCAGCGCCGGCTCGGCCACCTGATCGACCTGGTCGCCCCGCCCGGCCGCCCGCTCACCGTGCTGCACCTCGGCGGCGGCGCCCTCACCCTGGCCCGTTACGTCGCGGCCACCCGGCCCCGCTCCCGCCAGCAGGTCGCCGAGATCGACACCGCGCTCACCGAACTCGTCCGCACCGAGCTGCCGTTGGAGCGCGGCTGGCAGATCAAGGTGCGCGGCGCCGACGCCCGCAGCGTGCTCGAACGCACCCCCGAGGGCAGCGCCGACCTGGTCATCACCGACGTCTTCTCCGGCGCCCGCACCCCGGCCCACTGCACCACCGTCGAGTTCACCGCCCTCGCCGCCCGCGCCCTCGCCCCCGGCGGCTGGTACGCGGCCAACATCGCCGACGGCTCGGCGCTGCCCTTCGCCCGCTCCCAGATCGCCACCCTCGGCGCGGTCTTCCCCGAACTGTGCCTGGTCGCCGACCCGGCCGTCCTGCGCGGCAAGCGCTTCGGCAACCTCGTCCTCGCCGGCGCCCACGCCCCCCTCCCGATCGCCGACCTCACCCGCCGCGTCGCCTCCGACGCCGCCCTCGGCCGGGTCGAACACGGCCCCGCCCTCACCGCGTTCGCCGCCGGGGCCGTCCCCGCCACGGACGCCACCGCCGCCCCCTCCCCGGCCCCGCCCCCGGGCGTCTTCCGCTGACCTCCCGGCCGACTGCCTGACGGGGCGACCGGTTCGCCCCCGGGCGGGCACGCCCGCGGCCGGTGCTGGAACCGTCGCCAGGAGCGTGAGCCCGGTCAGTGCCCGCGCGGCAGGCCGCGGTGCTTGCACATGGCCGCGCCGGTCAGCAGCAGCCCGGCGGCGATCGGCGCGAGGACGGCGGTCGCGGTGGCGGAACCGTCGCCCACGACCGTCACCGTGGCGGTGTCGGCGAGCGCGAGCGTTTCGGACGGTTGGGCGGGTGCGCCGGCCCCGACCGGCGGGGCGGTGGTGGAGCCCGTCCGGTCACGGCCCGTGGCGGGTCCGGCCGCGCTCCGCCCGTCCGGAGCGGTGGCCTCCTGGACCGGGGGCGCGTCGGTCGCCCCGGACGGTCGGGTGGTGGCGGCCGGTGCGGCGGAGCGGCCTCCGGCGGCGCCGGGCCGTGCGGTGGCGGGCAGTTCGGCGGGCCCGCCCTCCCGGGAGGCACGGGTCTCGGCGGGGCGGCCCTGGGTGGGGGCGGTGTCGAGCAGGCCGGAGGCGATCGCGAAGGCGTCGGGGACGGCGGCCCGTTGCCCGGGCAGGGGGAGGCCGCCGGCCCGGATCCGGTCCTGGAAGACGCTGCCGACCGTGCCGGTGGCGCCGTCGATCCCGGCGTCGGGGACGGCGCTGGTCAGTTCCCCGACGAGCCCGGGGGAGGGGCGGTCGGTCTCCTCGGCCGTCGGGCGCCCGGGCTCGTCGGACCGCTCGGCCGACGGCCCGTCGTACGCGGGCCGCCCGGCCTGGGCGGGCCGGCCGGGCGCCGGCCCGCCGGCCAGGGTGCGGCGGACGGCGGGTCGGGTCTGGTCCGGCAGCGGGTCGGCGCAGGCGCCCTGCGCGCCGAAGCCCCCGAGTTGGGCGAGGAGGGCGCCACCGGCGGCGAGGACGCGGGGCAGCCACCGGCCGATCGCGCGCCGTGCGCCGACGCCGCGGGGGGCGGGTTCCTGGGGCTTGGTCGCGTGATTGGCTCGCATGTGAGTTGAGAACGAGCGGACGGGCCGTGAGGTCACGCCCGCCGTCACGGACAGTCATCGCACGGGTGGCCCCGGGGCCGGGTTGCCCGGGGCCACCGGCCGTGGCGCGGTCAGGAGTTGGGGCGCAGCGTCCAGGTGACGGTCATCACACCGGTGACGGCGCCGTCGGCGCGGGTGATCTCGACGGTGACCGGGAACTCGGGGCGGCCGCCGGCGTCCAGCTCGGCGACGACCTCGGCGGCGGGGCGGCCGAGGAGGGCGGTGGCGGTGACCTCGCCCATGGCGAGCTTCTTGTAGGCGATCTCGGCGTTCACCGCGAGCGGCACGGCCCGGGAGAGCTGGTCGCCGAAGGCGGCGAGCACGATGCAGCCGCTGGCGGACTCGGCGAGGGTGAACATCGCGCCGGCGTGCGGTCCGCCGACGTGGTTGTGGTACGCGGGCTGGTCGGGCAGTCGCAGCACGGCGCGGTCCGCGGTGGTCTCCAGGTACTCCAGCTTGAGGGTGTGCGCCATCGGCACGGTGGAGTCGAGCTGCTGGCCGATCGAAGGTGTGGTCATGGCAGGAATGTTACTAGCCGGTAGCTTCTGGTGGCAGGCCTGCGCCGGGAAAACCCGAACCACGGCGGGCAGTTGAGGGAGCGCGAAAACGCCTGAGGGGCCGATCTCTCGAAGAGATCGGCCCCTCAGGCTCTGGGGTGAGTGACGGGACTTGAACCCGCGGCCACCTGGACCACAACCAGGTGCTCTACCAACTGAGCTACACCCACCATCTGTCCGGCTCGTTCCCGCTTCCGCGTTCCCGTTCCGACAGGAAGAACTCTACAGGATCCGAGAGGGTGCTCGCGCCAGGCTTTCGTCCAGGCGAACGCGGGCACCTCCCCCGGGCTCCCCGGGTCAGCCCTCCGAGGCCTGGTACTTCTCGGCGATGGCGCGCGCGGTGTCGGTGTCCGGTCCGGGCTGCGGGACGAACACCGCCTCGCGGTAGTACCGCAGTTCGTCGATGCTCTCGCGGATGTCGGCGAGCGCCCGGTGGTTGCCGCCCTTCTGCGGGCTGTTGTAGTACGCCTTCGGGTACCAGCGGCGGGCCAGCTCCTTGATCGAGGAGACGTCCACGATCCGGTAGTGCAGGTGCTTCTCCAGGGCCGGCATGTCCCGGGCGAGGAAGCCGCGGTCGGTGGCCACCGAGTTCCCGCACAGCGGCGTCCGGCCGGCCTCCGGCACGTGCTCGCGGATGTACGCGAGCACCCGCGCCTCGGCCTCGGCCAGCGTCACGCCCTGCTCCAGCTCCTCCAGCAGGCCGGAGGAGGTGTGCATCGCGCGCACCACCTCGGGCATGCCCGCCAGCGCCTCCGCCGGCGGGCGGATGATGACGTCCACACCCTCGCCGAGGATGTTGAGCTCGGAGTCCGTCACCAGTGCCGCGACCTCGACCAGGGCGTCCTGGTCGAGGTCGAGGCCGGTCATTTCACAGTCGATCCATACCAAACGGTCATTCACACAACTCACCCTACGGCGCGATCACGCGCCGCGGGGACCGGCGGAGCCGAGCGGGGCTCCGGGGCACAGCCCTCGGCCTGGTGCTCCTCCGCGCCGCCGTGCGGGCCGTGGCCGTCCGGCCGCTCGCCCTCCCGCCCGGTCCGGACCGCGTGGCCGTCCCGGGTCGGACGGGCCTCGCGCGCGGCCCGGGCGCCATCGGTCGCCGCCGCCCGGCCGCCCTGCGGACGGGCCTGCGGCACCCGCGCCTGCCGGCCCCGGAGCTCGCCCGCCCCGGTCGTCGGCTGCCCGGTGGGGGCGGGGGCCGGTACCCGGCCGCTCGCCGAGCCGTGACCGCGGGCGGAGCCCGCCGCGGCACCCGGTTCGTCCGCGGGCCGTTCGACCGCACTGCGGTGCCCCTGCCCCTGGCCGCGCGCCCCCGGCTGGGGGTGGCCGTCCTCCGCCGCCGCGTGCTCCGCGGTGCGCGGCGGACGCCCCGCCCCCGACCCCGCCTGCGGCGGCACCAGCGGCGACCGAACCGGACCGCGCCCCGTACCCTGCTGCCCGGGGTGCGGCTGCTGCGCGGCCTGCTGGTGCGGGTACGGCTGCCCGGCACGGGCGTGGAAGGCCCGGTCGGCCGGCGTCCCGGCCTGCCCCGGTGCGAACGGGCCGGGTTGGCCGTGCGGGCCCGGCTGCCCCGCCGCGGCCGGCGACGCGCCGTGCGGCAGCGGCTGGCCGTGCGGGCCGACCTGCGCCGGTGCGCCGTTCCCGGCCGGGAACGGGTACGCGGGCTGCGCGCCGTGCTGCGTGCCGTGCGCCCCGCCGAACATCGCCGCGCCCGCCGCGGACCCGGCCGCCGCGTGCGGCAGGGCACCGGGCAGCCGCAGGTCGCCGCCGTGCGGACCGGTCGGCACCGCCGACTGCGGCCCGGGCCGACGCGCCCGGTAGCTGGTCCGGTACGCGGCCGGCGAGACCCCGAGCTGGCGGCGGAAGTGCCCGCGCAGCGCCACCGGCGAACGGAACCCGCACCGGCGGGCGACGTCGTCCACCGACAGCTCCGAGGTCTCCAGCAGCCGCTGCGCCTGGAGCACCCGCTGGGTGATCAGCCACTGCAGCGGCGCGCTGCCGGTGAGCGTGCGGAACCGCCGGTCGAAGGTGCGTCGGCTCATGTACGCGCGGGCCGCCAGCACCTCGACGTCGAACTGCTGGTTGAGGTTCTCCAGCGCCCAGGTGACAACCTCGGCCAGCGGGTCGTTGCCGATCTCTTCAGGTAAAGACTGATCGATGTACTGGGCCTGTCCGCCGCCGCTGCGACGGCTCGGGACCACCAGGCGGCGGGCCAGCGCGTTGGCCGCCTCGGCGCCGTGGTCGCTGCGCACCACGTGCAGGCACAGGTCGATGCCGGCGGCGGTGCCGGCCGAGGTGAGCACGTCGCCGTCGTCGACGAAGAGCTCGCGCGGGTCCACGTGCACCCGGGGGTAGCGCTTGGCCAGCGTCGGCGCGTACATCCAGTGGGTGGTCGCCGGACGGCCGTCGAGCAGGCCGGCGGCGGCCAGGACGAAGGCGCCGGTGCAGAGCCCGATGATCCGCGCGCCCTCGTGGTGGGCCTTGCGCAGGGCGGTGATCGCCTCGACCGGCGGCGGCTGCGAGATCGAGCGCCAGGCCGGTACGACGATCGTGCCGGCCCGGGCGAGGGCCTCCAGACCGTACGGAGCGGAGAGGGTGAGGCCGCCGGTGGTGGCGAGCGGGCCGTCCTCGCCGGCGCAGACCAGCAGCCGGTAGCGCGGCACCCCGGCGTCCTGGCGGTCGACGCCGAAGACGGACAGCGGGATCGAGCTCTCGAAGATCGGGGCGCCGCCGAAGATCAGCACCGCGACGGTCTCCCGGCGGCGGCGGCCGGAGAGCTTGCGCGGGGCGGAGACCGTCATCGGGGTCGACGAGCCGTTCGCGCCCGGGCCACTGCCGTGGCCCAGCGGGCCGTGGCCGGGGGAGCCCAGGGGGAGGCCGGCGAGCGGGCCGCCCAGGGAGCCGGCGGGGGCCCCGTTCAGGCCAGGGGTGCCGTTCGCCCCGTTCGCGCCGATCGCGCCGTTCGTCGCGCCCGCCCCCGGGTAGCCGAGGTAGGACGGGAAGTCGGCGCCGTAGGCCTGCGCCGGACTGACGGCGCCTCGGCTGACGGACTGTCCGGAGTGCGCCTGCTGACCGCCGTGTACTGCTCCGCCGTGTGCCGACCCGCCGTGTGCCGACCCGCCGTACGCCGACCCGCTGTACGCCTGCCCTCCGTACGCGGGACCGCCGTACGCCTGCCCGCCGTGTGCCGCTCCGCCGTGCTCTGCGGCCGTCGCCGGGGTGCCGGTGGCGGCGGTGCCGGGGGAGGGCACTGCGGGGTACGAGGAGTGCGAGGCGGCGCCCGGGGTGCCGGAGTTGCGGGTGGTGGCGGCGGTCGCGGAGGTGCCGGTACTTCTCGCGGACCGAGCCGCGATACCGGCCGCCGCCTGGCCGCTGTCAGGACCCGCGTCGCTCCTGCTCACCCTGCTCAAGGCGCTCAAGCCCCCTCGGTGGTGTGGTGTGGGTGGTGCGGCACTGCTCGCCAAGATCGAAATCTATCGGGTTGACCATTGCCGTTGTGACAAGTTCACCATCCGACGCTATGTCGACATGGCAATTTGGCGTGATGCATTCGATCACGAAGCGTGGCACCCGTCGACCCTTCTGGGAAGAGGGCCGGTGCAACGGTGGCTGGTTGTCGAGGGGCCGGTCCTGGGGCGTCCGGCCCGCGCGCGCCCGGTCGGCGGGTCTGGGCTGCGGATTTGCCCAAGCGGGAGGGATTGGCGCGAAATTGACCGAAAATCGGCGGTGCACGAGAGGGCGCACGAAATGAGCTCGTGCGCCTCCCAGGCTTCATCCGGCCAGGGCCGGGGCGGCGAAACCGGGGCGTGACGTCCGGGTTACCGTCCTGCCGTGAACACCAACAGCCGGCTCGAACAGGCC
Organism: Kitasatospora sp. NPDC094016; assembly: GCF_040304045.1. Taxonomy (NCBI): domain Bacteria; kingdom Bacillati; phylum Actinomycetota; class Actinomycetes; order Kitasatosporales; family Streptomycetaceae; genus Kitasatospora; species Kitasatospora sp. NPDC094016. The sequence goes on along the minus strand of NZ_JBEOUK010000029.1, from coordinate 24,052 downwards.
AACGACAATGCCGCCGCCTTCTGGCTGGCCCAAGCCCGCGTGCACGGCTGGCGGTTCCGCACCCGCCCGGGCTTGACGGCGGTCCGCTGCGCCCGCACCCCGGAGGACTCGCACCGCTTCGTGGTCACCAGCCCGTATGTCGAATCAGCGCTGGTGGAAAGGGAGTTGGCGGACATCCTGAAGGAGTGGGAGACCATCTGCTTCACCCTGGAGGACCCGTACGGCGCACTCGACCTGACCCGGTTCGGCGCCACCCGGATGCCGGTCATGCCGGTGATGACCCGTGAACCCGGCCCGGTCGACGGCGTCCCGGCGGTCCTCCCCTTCCTCTCGGAGGCGCACGGCGGCGGCTCCCTGACGGTCGATGAGGCGCTGGACGGCGAGGCGTTCGCGCAGGTCGAGCGCGCGATCGTGGACGGCTTCCCGCTGCCCGCCCGGCAGCCCTGGACCCGTGGCGAAGCGCTCCCGGAACAGCTCCTGCACGAACCCGGGCTCCGGGCCTGGCTGGGCCGCGTCGACGGCGCCACCGCCGGCACCTGCCTCACCTACGACGACGGCCAGGCCACCGGGGTGTACTGGGTCGCCACCCTGCCCGGCCGGCGCGGTCAGGGCGTGGCCCGTGCCGTGCTCCAGACCGCCCTGGCCCATGCGCGCCCCGACCGCCCGGCCACCCTGGTCGCCACGTCGCTCGGCGAACCGCTCTACCGCAAGCTCGGGTTCACCGAGCAGGCCCGCACCTGCTGGTGGACCCGGACCTCCGCGCACGGCTGACGGCCGGGCCGCCCCGCGGCGGGTCGTCGCCAGGTGTGGGTCGGGTCGCCAGGTGCGGTGCGCTGCGGTGCGGTGCGGTGCGCTGCGCTGCGCTGCGCTGCGGTGGGGTGCGGTGGGGTGTGTGAAGGGCGTGCGGGGCGAGGTGCGCGAGGTGGCGCTTTCAAGCAGGGCGCTACGGGGCGGCCGCCGCCGGTGCCACGGCGAACGTGGTCCGCGCGGGCCCAGCCCCATCCTCCTTCCTGCGGACGGCCGTTGGGCGCGCCGCCGCGGCGGGGCGCAGCACGCTCGCCCCAGGGTCCGCTGCCGGGTTCGCGCCGGGGATCAGGCCAGGACGGCTGTCGGCGACCACGGCAAACCCGCCGGTTCGGTTTCGGACATCCGACCCCGCCGTCGAACCATCGGGGGCACTCGCCGTTCCGGCGTTCACGGCAGCAGGCGCGAACGGGCCGTCAGGAGCGCATCCCGCCAGCTGCGCGCCTGTGCGCGCGCTGGCGAGCGCCCCCGCGCGCACCGGTACGCCACTGGCCCGCCGTTGGACCGGTCCGCCCGCGCGCAGGCCCGGCCGGGCCGACGGCGCGCCGCGTGCGGCGAGCACCTGGCCGACGGCCTCCGGCAGACCGGCCGCCTTCAGCGTCGGCCGGTAGCCGCTCTCGGCCCAGGGCCGGCCGTGGTGCAGCCAGACGCTGCGCAGGCCGGCCAGTTCGGCGCCGGCGATGTCCGCGGGCGCGTGGTCCCCGACCATCCAGGTGTGCGCGGCCCACGTCCCGGTGGGCGCGACACCGCACCGCTGGGCGGCTATCTCGAAGATCAGCGGATCCGGTTTGACGCAGTCGGCCTCCTCGGAGATGACCCAGCCGTCGACCAGCGGCCCCAGCCCGGTCAGCCGGATCTTTTCCAACTGCGGCCGGGTGCCGCCGTTGCTGACGATGCCGAGGGTCCACCCGGCCGCCCGTGCCGCCCGCAGCGCTTCGACGTGTCCGGGCGGGCAGTGGATGTGGGAGTTGATGCCGCGTCGGTAGTGGGCGAGCAGGAACTCGGCGGAGACGTCCAACCCGTAGCGGCGCCGGACGGCGGACAGTACGGTGCTGCGCGGCACGTAGCCGCCGCCGTCGAGCGTGACGAACCAGTCGAGGTCTCCGGGCGGCAGGTCGCGCTCGGAGAGAAAATCCTGAGCCCAGGCCCGGAAAGCGGCGTCCCTGGGGAGCAGCGTGTTGTCGAGGTCGAACAGGAGCAGGGGCATACCGAGCATGGTGCCAGCGGCCGCGCCTATGCACCTGGCAAATGCCAGACCGCGTCGCGAAGCCGTACGTAGTGGCTGAAACGGGTTCCAGGACCCGGCGTACGGGTGGGTCCGGGAGGGCCGGCTGAGGCTGGCGGGACGTGACGGTTCGCGACGTGTCGCAACGGATCGTCGCCGATCCATGACAGTCCGGTCACGGTGTCCGGCAGGCCTGTTGCGCCGCCCGGTCCGCTCAGTCAAGCTCCAGGGAACCTCCTTTCTGGAGGGGGCGCGTGGCCTGCGGGCAGGGCGCACTGCCGACGGCGGGCGCATCCTCCTTTCGCGGGAACAATGCCGCTCCGAGGCCTCACCGCTGGGCTGGGCCTCACACCCGTCGTACTCTGAAAGGAACAGGTCACATACGGTGCTGCGCGGCGCAGACCGACGTCATCCCGTGGGCGGGCCTGCTGCCCGGGCGGCGTTGTCCTCTCCTGTCGGCCCCTCTCCCATGAAGAGCCGTGAGCCATGGCTGGTTTTGAGTCCTTCCGACCGGTGGAGCCGGACGCGCCCCGCGACGCGGGCGCAGACACCGGAGACGACGGCGGCCGCGCGGACCTCGCTCCAGCCGACGGTGACGCCGATGTATCGGGTCGCCTGCCCGCCAGCAGGCAGGCCGATGGCCAGGCCGACGCCCAGGCCGACGAGCCGGGCTGCGTACCGGCCGACGAGCACCGGGGCGAGCGTGGGGGCGAGAGGGCTGATGACCGTGTCGACGAGCACGCCGGCGAGCGGGTTGGCGGCGAGCGGGTCGGCGACGCCGCTGCCCAGCGAGCCGACGAACCGGCTGGCACCTCAGGCGTCGCTGGTACCGCCGATCGCATCCCGGGCGCCGAGGAGGCCGGCCCGGAGCCGGGCGCTCCCCGGGGCCTCGTGCGCGCCCTGTACGGCCTGGTCCGACGGGGCGGCCGAGCCCGGCACGACCGTCCAGGGCCTCGCCAGCGGCGTGGCGGGCACCCGGCCGACCCCGCAGGGTCTCCGGTGACGGGCCGCCTGGGCCCGGGCGCCGAACGCCCGGAGGCGTCCGGCCTGCCCGGCGCGCACACCGAGTCGACGGCCGGGGACGCGTCCGCACGCTCCCTCGACCCGGTCTTCCAGCACGGCGTGGTCGTCGGCTTCGACGGCTCCCTGTCGAGCGAGCGCGCCCTCGCGTACGCGGTGGGCATGGCGCGCCGTTCGCAGTGCGGCCTGGTGATCGTGCACGTCGCCAACCGCCTGCCCGCCACTGTCTGGGCAGGCTGTGAACCTCCCGTCTTCGTCGACCTCCCCGACCACCGGACCGAGGTCCTGGGTCTGGAGCTCGCCTGCGCGGACTTCCTCACCGGGGTGCCGTGGATCCTGATCGAGCGGGGCGGCGACATCTGCCACGAGATCGAGGAGGTCGGCCGCGAGTACGCCGCCGACGCGATCGTCGTCGGCACGACGCACGGCCTGCTCGGCAAGATCTTCGGCTCGGTCTCCGGGCGGCTGGCGCGGCGGGCCAACCGCCCGGTGATCGTGATTCCCTGACGTTCCGTCGGGCGTCGCCTTTCGGCGCCCGGAGACGTCTCCCCGTTGTCGGCCGATGGTGTCGGCCGATGGTGTCGGCCGTCGATGGTGTCGATCGCCCCGTCGGCGTCGGCCCGCTCCTCTGCGTCAGGCGCTCCTCAACACCGCCTGAGGAGCCGGGCGTTGCTCCGGTGGGGCCGGATCAGAACCCGGCGCCGATCTCCCGGGCGATGAGCATGCGCTGAACCTCCGATGTGCCCTCCCCGATTTCCAGGATCTTGCAGTCGCGCCAGAAGCGGGCGACCGGGAACTCGTTCATGAAGCCGTACCCGCCGTGGATCTGGGTCGCCTCGCGGGCGTTGTCGACGGCGGCCTCGGACGAGTACAGCTTCGCGATCGCGGCCTCCTTCTTGAACGGTTCGCCGTGCAGCAGCCGGGAGGCGGCGTCCCGCCAGGCCAGGCGGGAGGTGTGGGCGCGCAGCTCCATGTCGGCGAGCTTGAACTGGATGGCCTGGTTGGCGCCGATCGGCCGGCCGAAGGCCCGGCGCGTGCCGGCGTACTTGACGGACTCGTCGACGCACCCCTGGGCCAGGCCGGTGGCCAGGGCCGCGATCGCGATGCGGCCCTCGTCGAGGATCCGCAGGAACTGGGCGTAGCCTCGGCCACGCTCGCCCAGCAGGTTGGCCGCGGGAACACGGCAGTCGGTAAAGGACAGTTCGCGGGTGTCGGATGCGTTCCACCCGACCTTCGAGTACTTCTTCGATACCTGGAACCCCGGGGTCCCGGTGGGCACGATGATGGAAGAGATTTCGCGCGTTGGCGAGCGGAATTCGCCTTCTTCACTCGAACGAGCGATCGGTTCCGTGAGTGCGGTGACGGTGACCAGACCGGTGATGTCCGTGCCGGAGTTGGTGATGAAGCACTTGGTGCCGTTGATGACCCACTCGTCGGTGGTCTCGTCGTACCGCGCGGTCGTGCGGGTCGCGCCGGCGTCCGAGCCGCCCTCGGGCTCGGTCAGGCCGAAGGCACCGAGGAGTTCGCCGGAGGTCAGCCGGGGCAGCCACTCGCGCTTCTGCTCCTCCGTCCCGAACCGGTGGATCGGCATCGCGCCGAGCGAGACGGCCGCCTCCAGGGTGATCGCCACCGAGGAGTCGACCCGGGCGAGTTCCTCCAGGGCGATGCCCAGTGCGAAGTAGTCGCCGCCCATGCCGCCGTACTCCTCCGGGAAGGGCAGGCCGAACAGGCCCATGCGCCCCATCTCGCGGACGATCTCGTAGGGGAACTCCTCCCGCTCGTAGAACCCGCCGATCTTCGGCGCCACCACGTCCTGGGCGAACTCGGCGACGGTGCGCCGCAGTTCCTCGTACTCGCTGCTGAGCCGGTGGTCGAACACGGTGATCCTCCTGGAGCCCGGCCGGGGTGGCCGCGGGCGTGAGCGGGGCGACCGGCGTCCGTCTGACGGTGTGACGGTCGCACGGTGTGATTGGGCGGTGAAGGCGGTGCCCGGTGCCGGCCGCGGCCGGGATTCCGCGCGGCCGGCACCGGGGAGCGGTGGTGGGGCGGGGTCAGCCCCGGGCGGCGCCGAGCAGCGCCTGGACGGTGCGGGACGGGCTCGGACGGCCGAGCCGCTCGGCCATCCACCCGCTGGTGGCGACCAGCGCGCGCAGGTCGACCCCGGTCCGGATGCCGAGCCCGTGCAGCATCCACACCAGGTCCTCGGTGGCCAGGTTGCCGGTGGCGCTCTTCGCGTACGGGCAGCCGCCGAGGCCGCCCGCCGACGCGTCCACCGTGGTGACCCCCTCGCGCAGGGCCGCCAGGGTGTTGCTGAGCGCCTGGCCGTAGGTGTCGTGGAAGTGCACGGCGAGCCGGTCGGCCGGCACCCCGGCGCGCGCGAAGCCGGCCAGCAGGGCGCCGACCTGCCCGGGGGTGGCCACGCCGATGGTGTCGCCGAGGCTCAGTTCCGCGCAGCCCATCTCCAGCAGCCGCACGCCGTGCCCGATCACCTGGGAGACCGGGACCGGACCCTCCCAGGGGTCTCCGAAGCACATCGAGAGGTAGCCGCGGACCGCCAGCCCGGCCTCGGTCGCCCGCGCCACGACCGGGCGGAACATCGCCATCGCCTCGTCCGCCGAGCGGTTGAGGTTGCGGAGGGCGAAGGTCTCGGTGGCGCTGGCGAACACCGCGACGTCGGTGGCGTGGTGGGCGAGCGCCCGGTCGAGGCCGCGTTCGTTGGGCACCAGCACCGGCAGCCGCAGGCCGGGGTGGCGCTCCGGCAGGCCGGCGAGCCGGGGCATCAGCTCCTCGGCGTCGGCCAGCTGCGGGACCCATTTCGGGTGGACGAAGCTGGTCGCCTCGACGGTGCGCAGCCCGGCGTCCGCGAGCCGGGCGATGAACTCCGCCTTGACCTCCACGGGCACCTGGGAGCCCTCGTTCTGCAGCCCGTCGCGCGGTCCGACCTCGTGGATCCGGACCTCCTCGGGCAGCCCGGGGGCGCGGACGGGGTCGGGGAGGCCCAGGTCCAGCGCGTCGGGCTCGCGGGCGGGTGCGGTCATGACCGCACCCCGGCGGCCGCGGGGGCGGCCTGCTCGTCGGCGCCGTCCCCGGCCGGGGCGACCACGACCAGCAGTTCCTCCATCGCGACGGTGGCGCCGGCGGCGGCCCGCAGTTCGGCCACCACGCCGTCGTGCGGGGCGGCGATCACGTGTTCCATCTTCATGGCCTCCAGCACGAGCAGGGGCTGGCCCTTGCGGACCGTCTCGCCCGCCGTGGTCTTGACGACGGTGACGGTCCCGGGCATCGGGGCGGTCAGGGCGCCGTGGTGGGCGGCGGTTCCGGCGGCGCGCTCGCCCACCGGGTCGTGGGCGTGCAGCGACCAGGCGTCGCCCTCGACACCGAGCCAGGTCACCGGTCCGGCGACGAGGCCGGGAGCGGCGTCGGTGGCCAGCGCGAACGTGGTCTGCAGGCCGTCGACGGTCAGGTGCAGCCGGTCGGCGGTCCGGGTCGCGCGGGCGCGGTGGACGGGCCCGGCGCCGAGCCGGAGCTCGACCTCGCGGGTGAGCTCGGCGGGATTGTCAGTGGCATCGGCTACGTTGCCTGCAGTGATCGAACGGATGCGCACCGAGACCGGATCCCGGCCGGGGGTACGGAGTCGGTGGGTGGTCCAGGCGGGGGTGCCGCTCAGGCGCCAGCCGGAGGGAAGGGAGAAGGGGTCGGTCCAGCCGCCGGGGTCGGCGGCCGGGGTGAGGTCCAGGTGCCGCGCCAGCGCGGCCGCGTAGTAGAGGAGGTGGGCAGGTGGTGGCGTCTCGGCCGTCAGCGGGTCGGCAGTTGTGGCAGCGGCCTCGTGCGCGTCATCGGCCTCGTTGGCCTTGTCTGCCTCGCCGGTCTCGTGCGCGCCGCTCGGCGCGTTCGCCGGGGAGTACGGGGAGGCGAGCAGGGCGGGCTGCTGCTGGGCCGTCTGTTCCACCAGACCGGTGTCCAGTCGGCCGGCGACGACCTCGGGGTGTGCGAGCAGCCGTCGCAGGAAGCCGGTGTTGGTGGTGACGCCCAGGATGCGGGTGTCGGCCAGCGCGGCGCGGAGCCGGCGCAGCGCGGTCGGGCGGTCGGGCCCGTACGCGATGACCTTGGCGAGCATCGGGTCGTAGGCGCTGGTGACGACGGATCCGGGGGCGACTCCGGAGTCGACGCGCACGCCCTCGCCCTGGGGCTCGTCCAGGAGGAGGATGCGGCCGCCGGTGGGCAGGAAGTCCCGTTCCGGGTCCTCGGCGCAGATCCGGGCCTCGATGGCGTGGCCCAGGAAGGAGATGTCGGACTGGTCGAAGGAGAGCCGTTCGCCCGAGGCGATCCGCAGCTGCCACTCGACCAGGTCGAGTCGGGCTGAATCGTCGCCGACGGCGACGGCGAGTTCGGTGACGGGGTGTTCGACCTGGAGGCGGGTGTTCATCTCCATGAAGAAGAAGTCCCGTACCCCCTCGGTGGAGGCGGTGGCGGGGGAGTCCGGGTCGATGCCGGGAACGATGAACTCCACGGTGCCGGCGCCGGTGTAGCCGCAGGACTCCGCGGCGCGGACGGCCGCGGCGCCCATCGCGGCGCGGGTCTCGGCATTGAGCAGAACGGAGGGAGCCTCTTCGATCAGTTTCTGATGGCGGCGCTGGAGGCTGCATTCGCGCTCGCCGAGGTGGACGGTGGTGCCGTGGGCGTCGGCGAGCACCTGCACCTCGATGTGGCGCGGCCGGTCGACCCAGCGTTCCAGCAGCAGGGTGTCGTCGCCGAAGGCGGTCCGGGCGACGCGGCGGGCGGCGGCGATCTCGGTGGGCAGGTCGACGCGGTCCCGCACGAGGCGCATGCCCTTGCCGCCGCCTCCGGCGGACGGCTTGAGCAGGACGGGGTAGCCGATCTCCTCGGCGGCGGCGAGGAGATCCCCGTCGGTGGGCGCGGTGGCCTGGCTGCCGGGGACCACCGGAACGCCGGCGGTTCGGACGGCTTCCTTGGCGTTGATCTTGTCGCCCATCAGCTCGACCGCACCGGGAGGAGGTCCGATGAAGACGAGGCCGGCGTCGGCGCAGGCGCGGGCGAAGCCGGCGTTCTCGGCGAGGAAGCCGTAACCGGGGTGGACGGCCTGGGCCCCGGTGCGGCGGGCGGCGGCGAGGATCTGGTCGGTGCGCAGGTAGGTCTCGGCCGCCGAGCTGTCGCTGCGGTCGGCCGGGCCGAGCCGGACGGCGACGTCCGCCTCGCGGACGTGCGGCGCGTCGGCGTCGGCGTCGCTGAACACGGCGACCGAGCGCACGCCGAGCCGCCGCAGGGTGCGGATCACCCGGAGGGCGATCTCGCCGCGGTTGGCGACCAGAACTGTGTCGAACATGGGAGGCGTTCCTCCGGGTCGAGGGGAGCCGTACGAAGGAGGTGGCGGCGGGGGCGAGGGCGGGGCGGCGGTGGAGGGAAGGGCGCCGGCCCGGGCGGTGCGCCGGCGCCGCGGGAGTCACGCCCGCAGGAGCGGGGTCACACCGACAGGGAGGAGAGGTCGCGAGGGAGGGGCGGGTCACACCCGCCGGGGCGGGGTCACATCCGGAAGACCCCGTACGGGCCGGGCGGCGGGAGCGGGGCGTTGGCGCAGGCGGTGAGGGCGAGGCCGACGACGGTGCGGGTGTCCATCGGGTCGATCACGCCGTCGTCCCAGAGGCGGGCGGTGGCGTAGTAGGCGTTGCCCTGGCGCTCGTACTGCTCGCGGACGGGGCGCTTGAACTCCTCCTCCGCCTCGGTCGGCCACTGCTCGCCGCGGGCCTCCAACTGGTCGCGGCGGACGGTGGCGAGGACGGACGCCGCCTGCTCGCCGCCCATCACGGAGATCTTCGAACCCGGCCACATCCACAGGAAGCGAGGTGAATAGGCCCGGCCGCACATCGAGTAGTTGCCGGCTCCGTACGAGCCGCCGATCACCACGGTCAGCTTCGGGACGCGGGTGCTGGCGACGGCGTTGACCATCTTGGCGCCGTGCTTGGCGATGCCGCCCGCCTCGTACTGCCGGCCGACCATGAACCCGGTGATGTTCTGCAGGAAGAGGAGGGGGATGCCGCGCTGGTCGCACAACTCGATGAAGTGGGCGCCCTTGAGGGCCGATTCGGAGAACAGCACGCCGTTGTTGGCGACGATGCCGACGGGGTGGCCGTGGATCCGGGCGAAGCCGGTGACCAGGGTCGCGCCGTACTCGGCCTTGAACTCGGCGAACCGGCTGCCGTCGACCAGTCGGGCGATCACCTCGCGCACGTCGTAGGGCGTGCGCGGGTCGACCGGGACGGCCCCGTACAGGCCGGCCGGGTCCACGGCCGGCGGCTCGACCGGAGTGAGCGGCCACGGCCTGGCCGAGCGCGGGCCGAGCCCGGCCACGATCGTGCGGACGATCGAGAGGGCGTGGGCGTCGTCCTCGGCCAGGTGGTCCGTCACCCCCGAAGTACGGGAGTGCAGGTCGCCGCCGCCCAGTTCCTCGGCGGTGACCACCTCTCCGGTGGCGGCCTTCACCAGCGGCGGCCCGCCCAGGAAGATCGTGCCCTGGTTGCGGACGATCACGGCCTGGTCGCTCATCGCCGGGACGTAGGCCCCGCCGGCGGTGCAGGAGCCGAGCACGGCGGCGATCTGCGGGATGCCCGCGGCGGAGAGCCGGGCCTGGTTGTAGAAGATCCGGCCGAAGTGGTCGCGGTCCGGGAAGACCTCGTCCTGCATCGGGAGGAAGGCGCCGCCGGAGTCCACCAGGTAGACGCAGGGCAGCCGGTTCTCCAGCGCGACCTCCTGGGCGCGCAGGTGCTTCTTCACGGTCATCGGGTAGTAGGTGCCGCCCTTGACGGTGGCGTCGTTGGCGACCACCACCACCTCGCGTCCGGCGACCCGGCCGATGCCCGCGATCACCCCGGCCGCGGGCGCCGCCCCGTCGTACATCCCGTCGGCGGCCAGCGGGGCCAGTTCCAGGAAGGGCGAGGCCGGGTCGAGCAGGGTGTCCACCCGGTCGCGGGGGAGCAGCTTGCCGCGCGCCGTGTGCCGGGCGCGGGCCCTGGCGCCGCCGCCGAGGGCCGCCGCGTCGAGCTTCTCGCGCAGCTCGGCGACGAGGGCCCGGTGTGCCTCGGTGTTGGCGCGGTAGGCGGTGGAGCCCGGATCGACCGCGGTGCCGAGCCGGGGCGCGGGAGCAGCGGCTCCCGGCGGTACGGCACCCGGCGCCGCCGTGGTGCCGGCCGCTGCGCTGCCATGGACGCCGGTGGGTACACCGGCGGTTGAGATGACCATTCCCAAGAGCTCCCTTGCCCTCGGCACCAGGTGGGCGGCCGAATGCGGTGCGCCCGTGGACCCCACGTTAATTAACGTTAACTTACGCATCCAGGTTAACGGCCGATAACCCCACTGTCTACGATGGGCAGCATGCCGAACGTCCCCGCAGCCTCCGCGCTCCCACGCCGCGACCAGATCCGTCGGGAGGCCGCGCGACTCTTCGCGGCCCGGGGTTTCCTCGGGGTGGGTGTGGACGAGATCGGCAAGGCCGTCGGCATCAGCGGCCCCGGGCTCTACCGCCACTTCGCCGGAAAGGACGCGATGCTCGCCGATCTGCTGATCGGCATCAGCGAGCGCCTGCTGGAGGAGGGGCGGCGCCGGGCGGGGGGCGGTGACGGTCCGGCCGCCGCGCTGGACGCGCTGATCGGTGGCCACGTCGACTTCGCCCTCGACGACCGCGACCTGATCACCCTCCACGACCGCGAGCTGCTGAACCTCAAGGAGGAGGACCGCCGCACCGTCCGCCGGCTCCAGCGCGGCTACGTCGAGCTGTGGGTGGACGTGGTCCGGCAGGTCTATCCGCAGTTGACGGGCCCCGCCGCCGAGCCGGTGGCCAGGGCCGCCGTCCACGCCGTCTTCGGCCTGATCAACTCGACCCCGCACAGCCTCGGATCGGGCCCCGCCCAGGACGAGCGCTCCGGCCTCCAGCGCGACGGCATGGCCGTCCTGCTGCAGGCCCTCGCCCACGGCGCCTTCGCGGCGGCGGCCGAGTCGGTGGCCGCGCGGGCCTGAGCCCCGCGCCCCCGGAGGGCCTGCCCGGCAGTCCGGGCCCGAGGGCCGGCGGTCCGGTCCGGTTCCGAGGTCGGAGGTCCGGCTCCGAGGTCGGAGGTCTAGGGCCGTTTAGGGCCACCGGAGGTCTAGGACCAAAGGACGGCGCCCGCCCGCCCCTGGCCGCTGGGCCTTCGGCGGGTCGTCCGCGACCCTGGAGTCAGGCGACCCTGGAGGCGGGCGGGGTCGGCGGGCCGTGCGCGCGTTCGACCCGGACGCGTTCGGCCGGGAATCACCGCAGGCCGCAGGCTGTTGGCCAGTCCGCCGGACCGGATGATCCGGGCTGCTCCGGCCCGCTCCGGCCCTATCCGGGCCGGAAACGCCATGGCGGCCACCCGACGAAATGGTTAGCATCCCTAAATATGCCTGAGACTCACGGATCCACGGTGGAGCAATCCCCGAGCGGCTCACCGGACCCCGACGCGAGCCCGCAGCCGGACGGCGACCACTTGCAGCCGGACGGCGACCACCCGCAGGCCGTCGGCTGGCTGCGCCGCCTGGTCGGCTACTGCTGGCGTTCCCGCCGCAGCGTGCTGCTCGCCTTCGGCGCCTCGCTCGTCGGCATGGCCGTCACCTCGCTGGTGCCGCTGGTCACCAAGCTGATCATCGACGACGTCATCACCGCGCACACCCGCTCGCTGGTCCCCTGGGCGGTGGTGCTGCTGCTCGCCGCCGCCGTAGTCTTCGGGTGCACCCAGGTCCGCCGCTACTACGGCGGCCAGCTCGCCCTCGACGTCCAGCACGACATGCGCAGCGACCTGTTCCGCTCGCTCGGCCAGCTCGACGGCCACCGCCAGGACCGGCTGGACACCGGCCAGGTGGTTGGGCGCGCGACCTCCGACCTCCAGCTGATCAACGGCCTGCTCTCGATGCTGCCGATGATGACCGGCTACCTGCTGATGTTCGTCATGTCGCTGGCCGTGATGGTCTGGCTCTCCCCGCCGCTCACCCTGATAGCCGTGGTGATGGCCCCCGCGCTGTGGTGGATCACCGTCCTCAGCCGCAAGCGCCTCTTCCCCGCCACCTGGGCCGCCCAGCAGGAGGCGGCCGCCGTCGCGGGCGTGGTGGACGGCGCGATCGGCGGCGTCCGGGTGGTCAAGGGCTTCGGCCAGGAGGCGCAGGAGCTGGACAAGCTGGAGCGGGCCTCCCGCAACCTGTTCGCCGCCCGGCTCCGGTCGATCCGACTCAACGCCCGCTACAACCCGGCGATGCAGGCCATCCCGGCGCTCGCGCAGGTCGCGGTGCTGGCCTTCGGCGGCTGGCTGGCCGTCGACGGCCAGGTGTCGCTCGGGACCTTCGTCGCCTTCTCCACCTACGTCGCGCAGATGACCGGACCGGTGCGGATGCTCACCATGGTCATCACGGTCGGCCAGCAGGCCCGGGCCGGTGTGGAGCGCGTCCTCCAGCTGATCGACGAGCGCCCGCTGGTCCAGGAGCGCCCGGACGCGCTCACCCTGGACCTCACCGGGGACGGCACTCCCGAAGGCGTCACCACCGGCGTCCGCGAAGGCGGCACCGCAGGCCCTCGCGCCACCGCAGGCCCTCGCGCCACCGCAGGCCCTCGCGCCACCGCGGACACCCGCGCCACCACAGGCCCCCGAACCTCCGACGTCGCCCTGGAGTTCGACCAGGTCGAGTTCCGCTACGACCCCGAGCACCCCGCCCCCGTCCTGCACGGCCTCAGCCTGAAGCTGGCCCCCGGCGAGACCCTCGCCCTGGTCGGGGCTTCCGGCTCCGGCAAGTCGACGGTGGCGCAGCTGGTGCCGCGCTTCTACGACCCGGCGGCCGGCGCCGTCCGCCTCTACGGCCACGACCTGCGCGACCTCACCCTGGACTCGGTCCGGTCGGCGGTCGGCATCGTCCCCGAGGAGAGCTTCCTGTTCTCCGAGTCGGTCCGCACCAACATCGCCTACGGCCGTCCGGACGCCACGGACGAGCAGGTGGTGGCGGCCGCGCGGGCCGCCCAGGCCGACGAGTTCGTCCGCGCGCTGCCGGACGGCTACGAGACCAGGGTCGGCGAGCAGGGCCTGACTCTCTCCGGCGGCCAGCGCCAGCGGATCGCGCTGGCCCGGGCGATCCTCACCGACCCCCGGATCCTGCTGCTGGACGATGCCACCTCGGCGGTGGACCCGCAGGTCGAGGCGGAGATCCACGACGCGCTGCGTTCGGTGATGACCGGCCGCACCACGCTGCTGATCGCCCACCGCCGCTCGACCCTGCAGCTCGCCGACCGGATAGCCGTCCTTGATCACGGCCGGCTGCTGGACATCGGCACGCACGAGGAACTCGACGCCCGATGTCCCCAGTACCGGGCTCTGATCACCGACCCCGAGGCCGGCCGCACGTCGCGGTCGTCCGAGGCCCCGCAGACCGTCGAACAGACTTCGCCGCAGACCCCCGAGCGGCCCGCTGGGCAGCAGGCCCCCGCGCAGCAGGCCGCTGAGCAGACCGAGGCGCGGTCCACCTCCGAGCCGGTCCACGAACCGACCCCCACGCAGGCTCCTGCCCCGGCCACCCCCGACCTCCCCACCCCCGCCCTGGTCAAGGCGGCCCGCACCGCCGACCCCGACCTGCTGGCCAAGGTCGCGGCCCTCCCGCCGGCCGCCGACTCCCCGGCGGTCCCGCGCGCCGAGGCCGAGGCCGGTGACCCGGACTTCACCCTCCGCCGCCTGCTGCGCCCCTTCCGTGTCCCGCTCGCCCTGGCCCTGTTGCTCGTGGCGCTCGACGCGGCCTCCGGCCTGGTGCTGCCGGTGCTGATCCGGCACGGCATCGACCAGGGCGTCAGCAAGGCCCTGATGTCCGGGGTGGCCGTGGCCGCGCTCGCCGCGCTGGTGGTGGTGCTGCTGGACTGGTTGGTGCAGAGCGCCGAGAACCGGGTCAGCGGCCGTACCGGTGAGCGGGTGCTCTACATGCTGCGCCTCAAGATCTTCGCCCACCTCAACCGGCTCGGCCTGGACTACTACGAGCGCGAGCTGTCCGGCCGGATCATGACCCGGATGACCACCGACCTGGACTCGCTGACGTCCTTCCTGCAGACCGGCGTGGTCACCGCCGTGGTCAGCCTGCTGACCTTCGGCGGGATCTTCGCCGCGCTACTGATCATCGACGCCGGTCTGGCCCTGGTGGTCTTCGCGGTGCTGCCCCTGCTGGTGATCGCGACGCTGGTGTTCCGCCGGAAGTCCAGGGACCAGTACGAGCTGTCCCGGGATCTCATCAGCACCGTCAACGCCGACCTCCAGGAGAACGTGGCGGGCATGCGGATCGTCCAGGCCTTCCGCCGCCTGGACACCAACACGGACCGCTTCGTCGCCCGGGGCGTCGCCTACCGCGAGGCCCGGGTGCGCGCGCAGCTGTACATCTCGCTGTACTTCCCGTTCGTCCAGTTCCTCTCCAGCGTGGCCGCCGCGCTGGTGCTGATCGTGGGCGCGGCCCGGGTCGACGCCGGGACGCTGACGGTCGGCGCGCTGGTCGCGTACCTGCTGTACATCGATCTGTTCTTCGCACCGGTCAACCAGCTGTCCCAGGTGTTCGACGGCTACCAGCAGGCCTCGGTGGGCCTCGGCCGGATCCGGGAGCTGCTGCGCACCCCGACCGCCACGGCCGAGGCGGCCGACCCCGTGCCGGTGCCCGAGGGGCTGCGCGGCGAGATCTCCTTCGAGGGTGTCGGCTTCGCCTACAACGGCGGCGCGGACGGCGCCCCGAACGTGCTGACCGGCGTGGACCTGCACATCCCGGCCGGGCAGACGGTGGCGCTGGTGGGTGAGACCGGTGCCGGCAAGTCGACGCTGGTGAAGCTGGTCGCCCGGTTCTACGACGCGACGGAGGGCACCGTGCGGGTGGACGGGGTCGACCTCACCCGCTTCGACCTGGCGCAGTACCGCCACCGGCTGGGCGTGGTGCCGCAGGAGGCCTACCTGTTCGCGGGCACGGTGCGCGAGGCGATCGCCTACGGCCGGCCCGACGCCTCGCCGGCCGACGTGGAGGCGGCGGCCCGGGCGGTCGGCGCGCACGACATGATCGTCCGCTTGTCCGGCGGCTACGACCACGAGGTCGCGGGTCGCGGCCGCAACCTCTCGGCCGGCCAGCGGCAGTTGATCGCGCTGGCCCGAGCCGAGCTGGTCGATCCGGACATCCTGCTGCTCGACGAGGCGACCGCGGCGCTCGACCTGGCCACCGAGGCGGCGGTCAACCATGCCGCGGACCGGCTCAGCGGCGGCCGCACCACGCTGGTCATCGCCCACCGGCTGACCACCGCCGAGCGCGCCGACCGGGTCGTGGTGCTGGACCACGGCCGGGTGGTCGAGGACGGCACGCACACCGAGCTGCTCGCCCGGGGCGGTACGTACGCCCGGCTCTGGCAGGCGTTCATCGCGGACGGCCACCCGGCGGTCGGGGCCGTCGCCGCGAGGTAGCCGACTGCCCGCGATCAGTCTGCCGGACCGTCGCCGGCGGCCCGGCAGGCTGATCGTCAGGCGGCGATCAGCGAGGCCAGCAGGCCGGTGGCGTCGATCCCGTGCGGCAGGTCGCTGACCTGTCCGTCCCCGACCTCGACCACGCGCCAGCCGGAGCCGTCGGCCCGGCTGGCGAGGTCGGTGGTGACGAATCGGCAGCCGAGCATCCGGACCAGGGGGCGGACGCCGGTGAGGTCGGGTTCGACATCGTGGTGCGGTGCGTCGGGGTGCGGCCCGACCAGGACGGGTTCGCCGTCCAGCCACCACACCCGCGCCTCCACGGCCCGCCCGCTCCCACGGCCCGAACTGTCATCCGGCCCTCCGCCCGAGTCGTCACCCGAGTGGTCACCCGAGCTGCCGCCCGGCCCGTCGGCCAGTCGCTCGAACTCCTCGTACCGCCGCAGCACCACCCCGCCGGTCAGGAACTCGCCCTGGAGCTCGACGAACCGCGCCACCACCCGTCCGATGCTCGCCAGGTCGGCCAACTCGGGGATGTAGCAGGCCTCGTGCCACTCGTGCTTGCGCGACTTCACGTAGTCCTTGACGATCGCCGGCCCGCTCCCGCCGAGCCGGGCCGCGGCGGCCGCCAGCTCTTCCGGCCCGGGCACCGCGGCAGCGGCGGTGGGGATCCACGTGCTGGGCGGAGTCGCCCCCTCGAACACGCTGTACCAGCCGGGCAGTTCGTGCGCCGTCGCATAGCCGGCCGGGCTGGTCAGCAAGGCGCAGCCGCGCGCGGCGAGCGCGGTGGCGAAGCCGGCGTAGCGGGCGGACGGAAGCATCCAGCCCCGGTACCAGAGCGGACCCCGGTCCCGCGGCACCCGCCGGACCGCCTGCTCGGCGTGCCCGGCGAGCAGCGCGTCGTGGTCGACCAGGTGGTGCTCGCCGCCCAACTCCCGCAGCAGCCTGGCCTCCCAGGCGAAGTGCGGGTCGGGCCGGAGCGGGTTGAGCGGGTCGGCGGGGAAGAGGATCGCGGGTACGGGCATGGCCGTCAGGGTAAGGCCCGGGCGGGGCGGCGTCGGCGGCTTTCGGCGCGTCAAACCCGCTCGACGGCCCGGCCGGGTGCTGGGAGAGTGATTCGATGCGAAATCTGCTGAGACTCCGTAGACGTGTCCCCCGGCAGGCGGCTCGCACGGTGGTCCTGGACGAGGACGGCTCGGTCTTCCTGCTCCGTTCGGACAACGACGAGGTCGGCGTCCACTGGACCATGCCGGGCGGCGGGCTGGAGCCCGGCGAGACCCCGTGGACCGGTGCCCGGCGCGAACTCTGGGAGGAGACGGGCTGGAGCGACCTCGAACCGGGCCCGCTGCTCTGCACGTGGGAACACGACTTCACCTGGCACGGCACTCCGGTTCGCCAGCACGAGCACATCTACCTCACGGGCGGACCGCACCGCGGCCCGGTCGGTGACGTCAGCGCGGTGCACGCCGAGGACCGGATCCTCGACTGGCGCTGGTGGACCCCGGCCGACCTGGCCGACGAGAACGCCGACGCGCTCTGGCCGCCCCGGCTGCCGGAGCTGCTGGACGCTGTCCGCGAGGGCTGGGCCGTCGACGGGCGCTCCCCGGTACCCGTCGACCTCGGCTTCATCCCGAACGCCCCGGTCGTCCGCTGACCGGCTGCCCGCTGACCGCTCCCCGACACATGGCCGACCGCGATCTCCCGGCCGCCGTCCCCTGACCGCTGCCGACGGGACCTGCACGCGCGCTGCTGCGACCAGGCGCCCCTACGAGCGCACGCCCCTACGAGCGCACGCCCCTACGGGCGCCCGCCGCGTCGTGCCCGTCCGCCCGGGCCGGATTCCCAGGCGTGCAGGTCCAATTCCCGGTCGTGCAGCGCGCAGGGGTTCATCAGCACGGTCAGCTGCGCGTCGGCCAACTGCTCGAAGGCGAGCCCGGTGGCGGTCAGCAGGTGCTCGGTCGGCACCGAGACGGCGATGGCGGGGCGCCAGGAGGGCAGCACGACCAGGCTGGTGCCGCGGCCGATGCGGACCGGTTCCGCCGTCACCCGGACCGGCGCCCGTTCCTCCGGGCGGCCGACGGCCTCGGGCTGGTTCGGGCTGCCGCCGATCAGGATGCCGAGCGGCGTCTCGGCCCGCGCCGCCTCGGGGACGGCGGCCGATGAAGCGGTCACCGCCAAGGCGTCTCCGATGGGTTCACCCGAACCGGGTGCGGCTGCCGTCCGGACCTCGGCCTGGAGAGTGGCGGAGGTCGCGGCCGTCTCCCGTGCGGCTGCCCCCTGCCCGGTCGCGTCGGCCTGAGGGTGCATCCGGCGCAGTCGGCGCGAGGGCGCGGGGCGGCGGGAGACGGCGGTCCGGAGTTCCTCGCGCGCCGCGCGCAGCACGGGCACGGCCGGGTCACCCTCGGGCGCGACAGCCGGCCGACCGAACCGGCCGCCCCCGGTCCGCCCGCCCATGGCCTCGGCTTCGCCGCCCGGAACGTCTTCACGGACCCCGCCGTCTCCGCCTTTGCCGTCCTCGCCGTCCTCGCCGTCCCCGCCAGCCCCGCCGTCCTCGGCGCTCTCGCCGAGCAGCGCCCGAACCTCCGTCGCCGGTCGCCGGCACGCGGCCGCCAGGTCGGCGACCGAGCGGCCCTGGGCGCGGGCGGCCCGCAGCCGGTCGGCGAGCGCCGCCCGCAGCCGCGAGGTGGTCGGATCGTCCGCAGCCGCCTCGCCCGCCGCCGTCGCGAGTCCGCCGTCCCCCGCGCCGTCCTCCCGTCCGCGCGGCTGCGGCACCGAGTCGTGGCGTGAGCCGCCGGCCTGGCGCGGCCCGCCGACCGTGCCGGCCGGGGCGGAGCCCGGAGCGCCGGCCGGGCCGGTCTCGGCGGCCGTCGCGATGGAGCAGCGCGCGGCGTGCGGGGGCGCGGACTCGCCGCTGCCCCCGGGCGGGCCGGGCAGGGGCGGGTCGGTTGCGGCGGGGTGGAGCGAGGTCATCGGCACGGGCCCTTCGGCGGACGGTCCGGATGATCCTCCCGCACCGCGCGACCAGCTCCAAGAGTCAGTTCCGGGGGTGTGCGCGAGACCACTGCCCGCCGCTACGCCCCGTGTCGACTCAGGTGCCGGGCGCGACGAAGCCCTTGAGGTCGGCGAGTACCGCGTTGGCGGCCATGACACCGAGCCCGAGGAACCAGGTCTCGTCCGAAACCGGCCGGGCCTGACCGGACTTGACCGCGCCGAGGGTCTTCCAGAGCGCGCCGCCGAGCACCGCGTCCTGGTTGGTGGAGCTGGGGCTGCCGTACACGCCGTAGAAGATCCAGTCGGCGTCGGCCTTGTCGATCTGCTCCGGGCTGACCTCCACCGCAAGCTCCTTGACCTGTTCGATCTTGGGCTGCGGCAGTGGGATGTCGGTGAGGATGGTGCCGATGAAGGACAGCTCGGCGTACAGCCGGGTCCGGCCGGGCATGAAGCGCAGCGGCGTGATGGTGGGCCGCTTGTCGCCGAGCTTGGTGCCGATCGCGGTGGCGGCCGCCTGGTACGCGTCGAGCTGGGTCTTGGCCTCGGCCTCCAGGCCGAACGGGCTGGCGTTGAGCTGGAAGTTCTGCTTCCAGGGGTAGCCGGGGCGCAGCGAGAAGACGGTCGGCGCGATCTTGGACAGCTGTGCGTACTGGTCCTGGGCGCGCAGCTGGCTGCCGAGGATCAGGTCGGGCTTGAGTGCGGCGATGGCCTCCAGATTGAGGCTGTTGATGGTGCCGACGTTGGCCGGGTTGCCGGCCTTGTCCTTGAGGTAGGACGGCAGGGACTTGGAGCCGTCGGTGTAGACGATGCCGACCGGCTGGATGCCGAGTGCGACGACGTTGTCGAGTTCGCCGGTGTCCAGCACCACGACCCGGGTGGGCTTGGCGGGGATGACGGTCTCGCCCATGGCGTGCTTGACGGTGCGCGGGTAGACGCCGGGGGCGGCGTCGGTGCCGAAGCCCTTCATCTTCTCGATCACGGTGGCGTAGTCGTCGCCGCCCTGCTTGACCGACTTCTGGTCGGGCGATGCGCCGCCGGTGCCGGGGGTCGCGCCGCCGGAGCCGCCGTTGCCGCCCGAGCCGCCGGAGCTGCCGCAGGCGGTGAGCAGTCCGCCGAGGCCGAGGACCGCCCCGCCGGCGATCCCGGCGGAGAGGAACCTGCGGCGGGAGGGGGTGCGGGGGGCGAGGACCAGGCCGTCGGGGTGGGGGGACACGCGACGCTCCTTCGAATCGAGGTTAGGTGAGGCAAACCTATCCGAAGCGCCCGAGGGGGGGCGTAGCGGCCCGTCCGGGCCGAGGGCGAACCATCTCAAACCTTGACATAGGGGAGAAATTCTCTTGACCCTGATCCTTTGAAACCAAGGTACACCGCTTAACGTGCCGTTAATGCTGCACCTTGATGGGCTTCGTCGAGAACGAATCGAAGCAAGTGGTTTAGATCACCAAGGGTTGGTCTACTCAACCTTCCATGCTCGCGCCTAGGGTGCGCTGGTGTTTGATCAGCAGCTCTCAGAGCACGGAAGCAGCGGCCGGGCAATGGCGCCCGACGCTCCGCAGGGTGCCCCGGTCAGTGGCATCAGTGGTGGAGTCCCCGACCAGGGGACAGCTGGGGGAGCGGGGGACAAGGGGCTACGGGGCAACTCGGTGGGCCTGTTGGGCAGTGTGGTTCTGGGCGTCTCCACGGTCGCCCCGGTCTACTGCCTGACCGCGACACTCGGGCCGACCGTCACCGCGGTCGGCGTCCAGATGCCCGCCGTGTTCCTGGCCGGCTTCCTGCCGATGCTGCTCGTCGCGTTCGCCTACAAGGAGCTGAACAAGGACTTCCCGGACTGCGGTACGTCCTTCACCTGGACGGTCAAGGCCTTCGGCCCCCGGGTCGGCTGGATGGCCGGCTGGGGCCTGACCGTCGCGACCATCATCGTGCTCTCCAACCTGGCCGGAGTCGCGACCGACTTCCTCTACCTGATGCTCGGCGAGATGACCGGCAGGAGCTGGGTCGCCGAACTCGACCAGAACCAGGCCGTCCACCTGCTCACCGTCGTCCTGCTGATCGCCGGCGCCACCGCGATGAGCTACCGGGGGATGACCGCCACCAAGTGGTTCCAGTACAGCCTGGTCGGCCTCCAACTCGCCGTGCTGGTGCTCTTCTCGGCCATCGCCATCGGCAAGGCCGCCGCCGGCGACCTGCCCGACTCGATCGGCTTCTCGTTCTCCTGGCTCAACCCGCTCCAGGTCAGCTCCTTCAGCGCCTTCACCGCCGGCCTGTCGCTGTCGATCTTCATGTACTGGGGCTGGGACACCTGTCTCACCATGAACGAGGAGACCCTCGGCAGCGCCAAGACCCCCGGCCGCGCCGCGATGGTCTCCATGGTCACCCTGGTCGGCTCGTACCTGCTGGTCGCGATCTCCGCCCAGATGTTCGCGGGCGTCGGCTCCACCGGCTCCGGCCTCAGCAACCCGGAGACCTCCGACAACGTCTTCGCCGCGCTCGCCCGCCCGGTCCTCGGCTCGCCGTGGAGCGTCCTGCTCTTCCTGGCCGTCGTCGCCAGCGCCGCCGCCAGCCTCCAGACCACCTTCATCCCGGTGGCCCGCACCCTCCTCGCGATGAGCGCCTACCGTGCCGTGCCGCCGCGCTTCGGCGCCGTCCACCCGCGGTTCCGCACCCCCGGGTACGCCACCGTCGCGGCCGGTATCGCCACCGCCGTCTTCTACGTCGGCATGAGCCTGATCAGCGAGAACGTCGTCCAGGACACCATCCTGGCGCTCGGCCTGATGATCTGCTTCTACTACGCGCTGACCGCGTTCGCCTGCGTCTGGTATTTCCGCCGCTCGCTGCGCACCGGCCCCCGCGACCTGTTCCTCAAGGGCATCGCCCCGCTGCTCGGCGGCGTGCTGCTGAGCGGGGTCTTCCTGCAGACCCTCACCGACGCCTGGAACCCGGACTACGGCAGCAGCGCCGTCTTCGGCATCGGCTCGGTGTTCGTCATCGGCGTCGGCATCCTGCTGCTCGGCGCCGTCCTGATGACCTGCTACGGGCTGGCCCGGCCGGAGTTCTTCCGCGGCGAGACGCTGCGCAAGGACACCCCCGCGCTGGTCGTCGAGGACTGAGAGGAGCGGGAGAAGCAGGAGGACCGGGAGGACCGGGAGGACCGGGGGCGCCGAAAACCGGCCACGCCGCCGGGCACCGACGCCATCCTCGACCGCATGAAGCTCTACGCGGGCCAGTGCTGGTGGCCGTCCTGAGGGACGGCCACCCCACCCGCTCGACCAGGGCCGTCCGGAACGGACGGCCCTTTCGCGTTTCCCGGAGGACGAGACCGCCCGGATCATCCGCGGCGCCAGGACCGACGCCGACCGCCGGATCGACTACGACCCGGCCAACCGGCCCGAGGTCTCCGGCCTCGTCCTGACTCGCCGCCGACCGAGGCCACCTGCGCCAGGTCCTGCGCGACGGGGCCGAACGTGCCAACGCCGTCGCCGACGCCACCCTCGACGAGGTCAGGAAGGTGAGGGGGGCGATCTGAAGGACCGCCCCGTGCCTCCCGCGCACCTTCGGGGCACCTCCGGCCCGAAGACGTCGGCTCGCGGACATCGGCCCGTCGACACGGGGGCATATCGTCACCGGGCGGCCTCGACCACGCCGAGGCCGCCCGTACCCGGCCTCCCCCGAAAGGCGTCCCGGCCCATGGACCAGCACCCGACCACACCCGGCCAGGGTCTGACCCGCCCGCCGCACCTGCGCCCCGGTGACCACATCGCCGTCGTCGCCCCCAGCGGCCCGATCGACTCCCAGCGACTCACCGACGGCTGCGCGATCCTCCGCTCCTGGGGCCTGCGGGTCACCGTCGCCCCGCACGTCCTCGACGCCCACCCCACCCTCGGCTACCTCGCCGGCACCGACGCCGACCGCGCCGCCGACCTCAAGTCCGCCTGGCTCGACCCCACCGTCGACGCCGTCATGTGCGCCCGTGGCGGCTACGGCGTCCACCGCATGGTCGACCTGCTCGACTGGGACGCCATGCGCGCCGTCCCGCCCAAGCCGTTCATCGGCTTCAGCGACGTCTCCTCCCTCCAGGAGGCCTTCGCCCAGCGGCTCGGCATTGCCACCCTCTACGGGCCGATGAGCGCGGCCGGCTCCTTCATCACCGACGGACCGACCGCCGAGCACCTGCGCCGCACCCTCTTCGAGCCCACGGCCACCACCGTGCTCACCTCACCGACCGCCACCGCCCTCGTCCCCGGCCGCGCCCGGGGCGTCACCGCGGGCGGCTGCCTCCACGTCCTCGCGGCCGAGCGCGGCACGCCCGCCGCCCGGCCCTCCTACGCCGGCGCCATCCTGATCCTGGAGGACGTCCACGAGCACCCGTACCAGCTCGATCGGCTCCTCACCCAGTTCCTGCGCTCCGGCGCGTTCGACGGGGTCGCCGGCATCGCGCTCGGCTCCTGGGACGGCTGCGGACGGCTCGACCGCGTCCGGGACGTCATGCTCGACCGCCTCGGCCCGCTCGGCATACCCGTCATCTGGGAACTCGGCTTCGGCCACTGCCCCTCCACCCTGACCGTCCCGCTCGGCGTCCCCGCCCTCCTCGACGCCGACGCCGGCACCCTCACCCTGGAGGTACCCGCCCTCGCCGAGCGGTGAGGCCCGTGCCGACGGTGAGTAGGGTGCGGCCATGAACGAGGACCGCCTCACCGCCCTCGCCCTCGGCTTCCTTCGGGGCCCGGGCAGCAACGCCCGTACGATCCTCGGACTTGCCGGCCCGCCCGCCGCCGGCAAGTCCACCCTGGCCCGGCGCCTGGTCGCCGAGATCGAACGCACCGAAGGCCCCGGCAGCGCCGCGTACGTCCCGCTCGACGGCTTCCACCTGTCCGCCGCCCAACTGGACCGCCTCGCCCTGACCCACCGCAAGGGCGCTCCCGCCACCTTCGACGCCCACGGCTACGTCGCCCTGCTGCGCCGCATCGCCGCCGACCGCTTCCAGGACATCTACGTCCCTGACTTCGACCGCACCCTCGACGAACCGGTCGCCGCCCGCCACGTCGTCCACCCGCACACCCGCCTCGTCATCACCGAGGGCAACTACCTCGCCTCCGCCGACACCCCGTGGCCGGAGGCCCGCCGCCTGCTGCGTGAACTCTGGTACGTGGACACCGACGACGCCCTCCGCGAGGAACGCCTGCTCCGCCGCCACCGCGACGGCGGCCGCGACGAGGCCACTGCCCGCCACTGGGTGGCCGGCAACGACCACCCCAACGGCGAGTACGTGAAAGCCGGCCGTGCACTCTGCACCCGGACCGTCCTCGGCAGCGGCTTGCCCACGACACCGACCAGGGGTAGTGTTCTCTAGTCGCTCGGCAGGGAGCACCGGACACGCATCGGCGCGGACGGTCCCGGGGCGGCCAATCCTTTTGAAACACCATTTCCTGGTTCGGGCCGGGTCGCGCCTTGTCGCGGCTTGGTTCTTATTCGGCGTGTTCGTTTTATTGGATTGCGGCCGATTCGCTTTTCGGAGTGGGGATCGGCTAGAGTTTGAAACGTC
>NZ_JBEOUK010000028.1:41790-115660 GCF_040304045.1 Kitasatospora sp. NPDC094016 | reverse complement strand
AGAAGATCTACCCCAACGAGCCCGGCCGCAACGAACTCCCACCTACTTCATGACCGTTGGTCCACGACCGCTACACCACTTCAGGGGACACGACCGACCCGAAGCGCCACTGGTCCGTGATCGTGGACGGGGAGCAATCCCCGCGAGCGCGGGGCCGACAGGAATGCGGGCCCGAGCGAGCGCCATTCCCCGGAGCAATCCCCGCGAGCGCGGGGCCGACTGGTGCTGGTATCCGCCCGAGGTCAGGAGCTGGGAGCAATCCCCGCGAGCGCGGGGCCGATTCGACGGCCCAACCCAGCAGTTCCCCGCCCACGGAGCAATCCCCGCGAGCGCGGGGCCGATGCCTCCTCCTCCGGGGTGAGGGCCCGGTGCCAGGAGCAATCCCCGCGAGCGCGGGGCCGATGCTTTCTGACGTGCGGTGATCAGCAGTCGAGGGGCCTGATCGATTCAGTTCGATCGGTAGAGACCCAGCCGAACAGCCGATGCGTTGTTGCCATCTCTCTTTGCCCCCGGGCTGCTTGTCAGTGTCGTGGCCTGAGTTCTGGAAGCGTACCCGCACGTGGAGGTTGAGGACCTTGGAAGTGGTACCCGTCCGAGGTCAGGGGCTGGCGGGGGCACAGGCCGGGCGGTACCGCCCGGCGTCGTCAGTGCAGCAGTAGCCGCAGGCTGAGCAGCCCGCGGTGCCTCGGGTTGTCCTGCCACTGCGCGGCCTCGGCCGGGTCGGCCAGGCGTAGGGCGGGGTAGCGGCGCAGCAGTTCGGTGAACGCTACCTCGGCCTGGAGGCGGCCCAGTTGTGCGCCGAGGCAGTGGTGGATGCCGTGGCCGAACGCGAGGTGGCGGGTGGCGTCCGGGCGGGTGATGTCGAAGCGGTCGGGGTCGGTGAAGACGGCTGGGTCGCGGTTGGCGGCGAGCAGGGCGATCTGGACGAACTCGCCGGCCGGGATGGTGGTGCCCGCGATGGTCACCGGTTCGGTCGTGCGGCGCAGCGAGGCGATGCTGAACGGGCTCTCGTAGCGCAGGACTTCCTCGATCGCGCCGGGAAGCAGTGCCGGATTCGCGCGCAGTGCCGCGAGTTGTTCGGGGTGGCCGAGCAGCGTGTGGATGCCGTTCGCGATCAGGTTGACGGTGGTCTGGTGGCCGGCGATCGCGAGCAGGAAGGCCATCGAGGTGATCTCGGCCTCGGTCAGCCGGTCGCCGTCCGCCTGGGCGGCGAGCAGTTCGGAGATCAGGTCGTCGCCCGGGTGGGTGCGCTTGTGGTCGACGAGGGCGCGCAGGTAGTCCGCCATGCCTTCGGCGGTTTCCACCGAGACTTCGCCGTCCGCTCCGCCGTCCGTCTCGCCGTCGTCCTCCGGGTCGGCATCGACCGCGTTGCCCCGGACCTGGAGGTTCTCCCGTTCGGCCTGTGGCGCGCCGAACAGCTCGAAGACGACCGCGAGTGGCAGCGGCAGCGCGAACTCGCTGATCAGCTCGACCGGGTCGGGCCCGTCGAGCTGGTCCAGAAGTGCGCCGACGTGGCGTTCGACCATCGGGCGCAGGGCCGCCACCTGCCGTGCGGTGTAGGCCTGTTGGACCAGCTTGCGCAGTCGGGTGTGCTCCGGGGGGTCGGAGTTGAGCATGTGCGACATCAGGTCGCGGCCCGGGCCGCCCTCGGAGTTCCCGACGTGTCGGGCGAACGCCTCGGTGACGGCCTTCTTGCTCAGCCGGGGGTCGGCGAGGGCGGCCCGGCACTCGGCGTGGCCGGTGACGACCCAGCCTTCGAGTCCGGCCGCGCCGCCGAACCGGACCTTGCGGGCGCCGCCCTCGGTGCGCCAGCGGCGGTACGCGGCGTGCGGGTCGGCGTAGAACTGGCCGTCGGCGAACTCCGGTTCGGCGGCGCTGTGGTCGGCCCCGCTGTGGTCGGTTTGTATGTGATCGGCGTGCATGTGATCAGTGTGCATCGCGTGGCTTCAGGACGCGGACCTCGCTGACGCCGAGCAGGCCGAGCAGTGGCACCTTGGCGGTCCGCTGCTCGGGGTCGACGACCAGGCCGGCCGTACGGATCTGGTCCAGCAGCAGCTCGGCGAGCGGCATCACCATGTGCCGGCCCCAGCAGCGTTCGGAGGTGTGCCCGAACGGCAGGTAGCCGGGAGTGGTGTCCGGGTCGAGGTGGTCCCAGCGCTCCGGGCGGAACTCGTGCGGGTCCTCCCACAGGGCCGGGTCGCGGTGCGAGAGCAGCGGCAGGACGAGGACGTCGTCGCCCGCGCCGATCCGCGGGTCGATCGCGGGGTACTCGGGCGAGGCGCGGCGCAGGATGTTCCAGGACGGCGGCAGCAGGCGCAGCGACTCGAAGATGATGTTCCGGTTCGGCGTGCTGTCGTCGAACGGTGCGCCGAGCCAGAGCGCGTTCGCGACCAGGGTGGAGATGGTGAAGCAGACCGGTGCGGCGGCTCGGCGGTACATGCCCAGGGCGTACCGGCGGTCCTGGTAGTTGGCTGCCTTCGCGGTGAGCTTGCCGAGTTCGGTGAGGTCGTCGCCGGGCTTGGGCCTACCGGGCAGTGCGGCGCCGGCCGAGATCACCAACCAGGTGAGCAGGGGCGTCAGTTCGAGGTTGCGGCTCATCAGGATCCGCAGCCGGCGCGGGTCCCGGCCGAGGATGAGGTCGCGCAGGAAGAGGTGTCCGGTGAGCGGCCACGGGCCGGACAGGTCGATGTTCGGCGGCAGCGGAGCCTTCAGTGCCTCGCGCACGTCGCTGCCGATCGTCCGCGTCACCGAGGACGCCTCGGTGCGGGTGATCGAACGTCCGTGCAGCGGTTTGAAGGTGGGCCGTTCGATCTCGGTGGCGCGCCGGGCGGCGAGGATCCGGTCGGTGAGCTCGGGCCCGGCGACCCCGATCGTGTCGGGTTCGAGCCGGACGGCGTCCTTGCCCAGATGGTCCCTGAGCAGGGCCTCAAGTCGAGGGGAGAGCACGGTGGTTCGCGAACGGGCGGAGGCGGGGGAGAGTGCCATGTGATGTCTCCGAGACTTTGCCGGGACCGGTCTCCGCCCCCGCCCCGGGCCCGGTCTCCCGGCGGAGGCCGCGAGGGGGGGCAGGGGCGGGGGCGGATCAGCTGTTCAGGTACCGGAGGTACCGATCAGCCGGCTTAGTACCAGATGTACCAAGCGCTGGCCTTCAGGCTCTTCTTGGCGAAGGACGCGTCACGGATGGCGAACAGGATCTTCATCTTCGGGTCTCCCTTTCGTTACCAGGTGGCTGAGCGAACGTAAGGCCACTCTGCAGTCGCCCTACAGACGTAGACACGCGGCCGGCTCCCCATCGGGTTCACGTTCGGGGGAGGTTCTTGCCGAAAGGCTCGGCGAGGTGGGGGATTTACCGGCGGATTTCCTGATTCGCCCCCCCGGAGACTGGCGGTGTCAGCCGCCGGAGCAGTCCGCGCACCGTCGCGGGCGCAGCCCGTCGAGGATGATGCCCAGGTAGCGGCGCCAGTCGGTGACCCCGGCCTGCACGACGTGGCAGAGGCCGATGTAGAGCGGTGACACGTCCGCGACGGTCAGGTCCTCTCGCACCGAACCCTCGGCCTGGGCGCGCTTGAGCACCGTGTCGGTGAGTTCGTTGAGTTCGGCGATCGCCGCCGCGTCGAACGTGCTGCCGCCGATCATCGCGGTGACCGTCTCCGCGTAGCCCCGGTCCTGTTCCTGCATGATTCCGCAGAACTCCAGGGAGCGGGCGAGGCCGTGCCAGGGGTCGGGGTCGGGGAGCACCTCGTTCCTGAGGAAGTCCAGGGTCTGCTGGAACCGGTGCTCCACGATCGCTTCCGCCAGCGATTCCTTGGTCGGGAAGTGGCGGTACACCGTTCCGACACCCACCCCGGCCCGGCGGGCGATGTCGCCCATCTGGGCGTCCCGGCCGGACTCGGAGAAGGCGGCTCGGGCGGCGTCGAGCACCTTGAGCCGGTTGCGGGCGGCGTCGGAGCGCAGCTTGCCGCCGGTGGGTGTGCTGGAACGGGAAGGGGGTGGGGAAGGGGTGATTGACAAGGGGAACCGCGCCTCCGTATCGTCGCCATCCGGAACCGTGAGTCCGATTCCGGTTACCACTTTAACCCACAGGAGCGTATCCCTCCCATGGCCGTGCCTCCCACGTCCTCCTTACCGACCTCGGCCTCGACCCCGGCCTCCTCCCCGGATCCCCTCCGCTGGAAGGCGCTCGTCGTCCTGGCCGTCGCCCAGTTGACGGTGGTGCTCGACGCCTCGATCGTGAACGTCGCGCTGCCCTCGATCCAGCGGGACCTGCACTTCGCCGACTCCGACGTCCAGTGGATCGTCAACGCCTACGCACTCGCCTTCGGCGGCTTCCTGCTGCTCGGCGGCCGGACCGCCGATCTGCTCGGACGACGGCGGGTGTTCATGACCGGACTCGGCCTGTTCGCCGCCACGTCGCTGCTCGGCGGGCTCGCACCGACCGCGGGCCTGCTGATCGCCGCGCGGGTGGGGCAGGGCCTCGGCGCCGCGATCATCGCGCCGGCCGCCCTGTCCATCGTCACCACGACCTTCACCGAGGGCGCCGAACGCAACAAGGCCCTCGGCATCTGGGGCGCGCTCGCCGGAGCGGGCGGCGCCATCGGCGTGCTGCTCGGCGGTGTGCTCACCCAGTGGGCGGGCTGGGAGTGGGTGATGTTCGTCAACGTGCCGATCTGCGTCGTCGCCGCCGTCCTCACGCCGGGGTTCGTCCGCGAGAGCCGCGGCCACGAACGCACGGGCATCGACTTCGCCGGTGCCGCACTGGTCACCGGCGGTCTCAGCGTGCTGGTCTACGCGCTCGTGGACGCCGAGCGGGCGGGCTGGGGCTCGGCCAGGACCATCGGGCTGCTGGGCCTCGCGGCCGTCCTGCTGCTGGTCTTCGCCCTGGTCGAACTGCGCCTCGTCAAGCACCCGGTGATGCCGTTGCGGATCTTCCGCAACCGCAACCTCTCCAGCGCCAACGCGGTGTCCCTGCTGGTGGGCGCCGCGCTGCTGTCGATGTTCTTCTTCATCTCCCTCTACCTCCAGCAGGTGCTCGGCTTCTCCGCGCTGGAGG
This sequence comes from Kitasatospora sp. NPDC094016, assembly GCF_040304045.1. NCBI lineage: Bacteria > Bacillati > Actinomycetota > Actinomycetes > Kitasatosporales > Streptomycetaceae > Kitasatospora > Kitasatospora sp. NPDC094016. The sequence continues at coordinate 110,610 of NZ_JBEOUK010000028.1, read as the reverse complement.
CCGGACTGTCCTATCTGCCCTTCTCGGTGGCGAGCATCGTCGCCGCCGGTGCGGCCTCGCAGCTGGTGACCAAGGTCGGGCCCAGGCCCGTCCTCGCCTGCGGTCTGGCGCTCACCGCGGTGGGACTCCTGCTGTTCACCCGCATCCCCGCCGACGGCACGTTCGCCGGGGACGTGCTCCTGCCCTCGGTGGTCGCGGCACTCGGACTCGGCTTCTCGTTCGTGCCCGTGACCATCGTCGCGGTCTCCGGCGTGACACCGCAGGAGTCGGGCCTCGCCTCCGGACTCATCAACACCACCCAGCAGATCGGTGGTGCGCTCGGCCTCGCCGTGCTCTCCTCGGTGGCCAACGCCCGTATCCGGGAGCTCCTTGAGGGCAAGCAGGCCGGCGGCCCGGCCATGGCCGACGCGATGACGGAGGGCTTCCGGCTCGCGTTCGCCGTCGGGGCGGGCTTCGCCGTGCTCGGCGTGCTGATCACCCTGCTGGCCGTACCCAAGGGCGGGCGCTCCGTGCGCGAGGACGTGCCGGTCACCCCGGTCTGACGAACGGCGGCCTCCGGACGCGCGACCGAACGCGGCTTCCGGCCGGACGCGCGACGGCGCTCACCCTGCCCTCGACGGCTACGGGGTGAGCGCCCTCGCGTGCTCCCTGTACGACGGTGTACGAGAGGGCACGACGGTGCGTCAGTAGGACAGCCCCGGGCAGTACACCCCCTGCCGCGGCGCCGTGTACGAGCCGCGCACCACCAGCGTCTCCAGCCGCTCCAGGGTGATGCCCCGGGTGCGGAACGCCCAGCTCAGGGTCTCGGGCAGCAGCCGGCCCGGGATGCGCAGCCGGGGCGGCGCGCCGTCGGGGACGGTCCGGCGCATCAGCTCGCCGGCGCCCGTGTACAGCGCCCGTGCCGCGGCCTCCGAGACCGCCGTGAGATGGCCCAGGTCGGACAGGCCCGTGGTGTAGCCGGCGAGCGCACCGTTCGACCGGTCCACGACCACGTACGGCTGCGACCAGCCGAAGGCCCGCTTGGCCGCCATGTGGATCTCCGAGTCCCGCGCATGGCCGTTGACCGAGCGGTACAGCTTCTGGCACGCGGGCACGTCGTCCTCGGTCATCGCGCGCACCGTGAAGCCGGCCATGTTCGCCGGGGTGGGCGGTGCGTACCCGGCGACCAGGGACAGCTGCTCGTGCGGGGCGAAGCCGAGCGAGGAGTAGAGCCGGTACGCGCCCAGGTTGTTGGTCACCTGGACGGCCCGGACCGAGCCTCGGTCGTGCCGGGCGGCCGCGCCGATCACCTCGTCCATGAGCAGCCGGCCCACGCCGCCGCCCTGCGAGCCCGGCGCGACGCTGAGCGGGCCGAAGGCGGCGACGGACTCGCCCAGGACGAGGAAGTTGGAGCCCGTCACGGAGCCCGCGCCGTCGACCGCCACGTAGGCGAGGCAGCCCGGGGCCGCGAGCCGGTCCCGGAACATCTCCGTCACCTCGTCCACCGACGCCCACTCCGGGGCGAGGCCGAGCGAGGCGTTCAGGGTGTTGAAGGCCTCGAAGCAGATCCCCGCCATCGCCGGAAGGTCCTCCCACGCCGCCTCCCGGACCCGGAGGGCCTGCGCACCGCTGTCCACGGCGCCGCCGCCGGGAAGGTCGCCGCCGGGAAGGTCGCCGACGCCCGGTTCGGGGAAGCGGTCGGCGCCCGGCTCGGGGAAGTAGCCGACGCGGACGAAGAACCCGACGTACTTCTCGAAGAGTTCACGCGTCATCGGCGGGCAGTCGACGCCGGTACCGGCCAGCAGCTCCCGGGTCTGCGAGGTGTCGACGGACAGGTAGTGGTTGCGTCCGCTGTAGATGGTCGATTCGAAGGCGTCGATCATCGGGACCATCGCGTTGTCGCGGTCGGCGCGGATGCGCCGCACCCAGGCGTCCCAGCGGAGTTCGTCCAGCCGGTAGCCGAGGGAGCGGAGGGATCGCGTCATCGCGGAGAACGGGAGGTGCGTCCCGTTGGCGAGGTGGTGGTTGCGGCCCGCCGCCCGGTCGTCGCGGGACAGCCGCAGGATCGCCGCGCTGACGTGGTCGACCGGCACCAGGTGGAAGATGCCGGCGGGATCCTGCGGTACGGCACCGGCCTGCACGATGCCCTTCATGCTCAGCCAGACGAAGTCGTGGGTCTGGCAGAAGCCGCGCTCCGAGTCGCCGGAGATCTCGTCCACCCGGTAGACCGAGACCGGCAGGCCCCGCCCCCTGGCGAGTTCGATGATCTGCTCCGCCACCAGCTTCGTCTGCCGGTAGCCGGACGACAGCGCCTCGGCGGGGCCCGGCGGATCGGTCACCTGGAGGGCCTGCCCGGGGACCGCCTCCGCGGCGAACACGCCGGTGGACGAGACGTGGTGGACGGGCACGGTGCGGTGCCGTGCGGCCAGGCGCAGGATCTCCGCGGTGCCCGTGACGTTCGCGTCCTTCAACGCCGAGTACGGGTAGAGGCCGTTGACGGTCGCGGCGGCGTGGTAGACGCTGTCCACGCTGCGGGCGAGGGCGTCGAACCGTTCGGGGGCCAGCCCCAGCAGCGGCCGGGCGAGATCGCCGACGACCACGGACAGCCGGTCCGGGTCGATGCCGTCCCAGAACTCGTACCACTCCAGGTTCTTGCGCAGCCGCGCCCACGCGTCGGCCTCGTCGGCGCCGCGGACCAGGCAGTGCACGGTCGCACGGGTCGTCCGCAGCAGGTCGCGCAGCAGGTACGCGCCCAGGAACCCGGTCGCGCCGGTGAGGAGCACCTCCCGCGGGTCGTCCGCGACCCGGATCACCTCGTCGGCGGGGGAGATGTCCGCCGCCAGGACGACCTCGGCGGCGAAGTCCACCGCGTCCTCGTCGACGCCCGGCGTGGCGGACACCGCGGCCAGCACCTTCGCGAGCAGGTGGTCGGCGAGCACCGCCGGGGTCGGGTGCTCGAAGACGAGCGTCGGGCGCAGGCTCACCCCGCAGAAGTCGCTGAACTGGTTGCGCATCTCCACGGCCATGAGGGAGTCGACGCCGAGTTCGAGGAACGGCACGTCGGGGTCGACGGCGTCCGCGCCGTCGTGGCCGAGCACCGCCGCGACCCGCGTGGCGATCCGGTCGATCATGTGGAGGAGCTGCTTCTCCTCGTCCAGTCCGGCGAGCACGCCGGCCAGGCGGGCGGCGACCTCCGGGCGCTCACCCGGCTTGAGCACCCGCCCGGGCGGGGCCGCCTCCTCGACGTCCTCCTCGGCCACGGCCGGTGCCGGTGACGCGGGGGGAGCGGCGAGTGCGGGCAGCCAGTAACGCTTGCGCTGGAAGGCGTAGGTCGGCAGCGTGACGTGGCGGGCGGCGGTGCCGTCGAAGAACGCCGCCCAGTCGACCGGCACACCGGCGGCGTGCAGCGCGGCGGCGACACCGACGGCGGTCGCGGCACCGGGCCGGTCACGCCGGGAGACCGGCAGCGCACGGTGGTCGTTCGGCCGGCCACCTCCGTCACCTCCGTCGGCGTCGCCGGCGATCTGACGCACCAGGGCCGTCAGGGACGCGTCCGGGCCCAGTTCGACGAAGGTGTCGGTGCCCCGCTCCCGCAGGGTCCGCACCGCGGCGGCGAACCGGACGGCCGAGCGCAGTTGCCCGGTCCAGTACGCGGGTGTCAGCAGTTCCGCACCGGCGAGGGCGCCGGTGACCGTGGAGACGATCGGCACGTCCGGCGCACGGTAGGCGACGGTGCGGGCCACGGCCTCGAACTCCTCCAGCACCGCGTCCATCCGGGGCGAGTGGAAAGCGTGACTGACCGTCAACTGCTTTGTCCTGTGGCCCTTTTCGGACACAACTCGGGCGACCTCCGCCACGGCGTCCTCGTCGCCCGAGACCACGACGGACCGGGGCGCGTTCACGGCCGCGATCCCCAGCCGGGACTCCCGGCCGGCGAGCAGCGGCAGGACTTCGTCCTCCGTGGCCTCCAGCGCGATCATGGCGCCGCCTTCGGGCAGCGCCTCCATCAGCTCGCCCCGGGCGGTGACCAGCCTGGCGGCGTCCGCCAGCGAGAACACCCCGGCGACGTGCGCGGCGGCCAGCTCGCCGAGGGAGTGGCCGGCGAGCGCGTCGGGGCGCACCCCCCAGGACCGCAGCAGCGCGAACTGCGCGACCTCCAGCGCGAACAGGGCGGGTTGGGCGAAGCCGGTGCGATGGATGCGCCCGTCGTTCGCCGCGTCGCCGGAGGTCAGGAGCAACTGCCGTACCTGCGGCGGCAGATGCCCGCACACCGCGTCCAGCGCTTCGGCGAACACCGGGAACGCCGCGTACAGTTCACGGGCCATGCCCGCCCACTGGGAGCCCTGGCCCGTGAAGAGGAACGCCGTGGTCCGGGCGGCACCGGCGTGATCCGTGGTCAGTCCGGCCGCGGGCTCGCCCTCCGCGAGCGCGCCGAGTGCGCGCAGCACTCCCTCCACCCCGTCCCTGCCGTCCGCGCCGCGACCGAGGTCCGCGACGACGGCGGCCCGGTGTTCGAGCCCGGCCCGGGACAGCGCCAGGGTGCGCCCCACGTCCACGGCATCCCGGTCGGGCTCCGCACGCAGGAACGACTCCAGCCGGCGGGCCTGGTCGCGCAGCGCGGCCGGGGACTTCGCGGACAGCAGCCACGGCACGGCGGTGAGCGCCCGGACCGGGGCCGGGGTCTCCTCGGACGAGACCGGGGCGGGGGTCTCCTCGGACGAGACCGGGGCCGGGGCCTCCTCGGACGAGGGGGAGTGCGGCGCCTCCTCCAGGACGACATGGGCGTTGGTGCCGCTGATGGCGAAGGAGGACACCCCGGCGCGCCGGGGCCGCCCGTCGACGGTCGTCCACGGCCGCGCCTCGCCGAGCAGCCGTACGGTCCCCGACGACCAGTCGACGTGCGGCGACGGCCGGTCCACGTGCAGGGTCGCCGGGAGGACGGCGTGCCGCATCGCCTCCACCAGCTTGATGACACCGGCCATGCCCGCGGCGGCCTGGGTGTGGGCGATGTTGGACTTCACCGAGCCGAGCCACAGCGGCCGTCGAGGGTCCCGGCCGCGCCCGTACGCGGCGAGGATCGCCTCGGCCTCGATCGGGTCGCCGAGCGTGGTCCCGGTGCCGTGGGCCTCGACCAGGTCGACCTCGTGCGCGGCCACCCGGGCATTGGCGAGCGCCCGGCGGATCACCCGCTGCTGCGCCCGGCCGTTGGGCGCGGTGAGCCCGTTGGACGCGCCGTCCTGGTTGACGGCGCTGCCCCGGATCACGGCGAGCACCCGGTGGCCCGCCCGCCGCGCGTCCGAGAGCCGTTCGAGCAGCAGTACCCCCGCGCCCTCACCGAAGGCGGTGCCGTCCGCCGCGTCGGCGAAGGCCTTCACCCGGCCGTCCGGGGCGAGGCCCCGGTGCCTGCTGAAGGTGATCAGGTCGTCCGGGGTGGACATCACCGTGACCCCGCCCGCGAGCGCGAGCCGCGACTCACCGGAGCGCAGGGAGCCGCAGGCCAGGTGGAGGGCGACCAGGGACGCCGAGCAGGCCGTGTCGACGGTGACGGCGGGGCCGTGCAGACCGAGGGTGTAGGCCACCCGGCCGGACATCACGCTGCCCGAGGTGGCGAAGCCGAGATGGCCCTCGTACTCGGACCCGGGCGCGGCGAGCGTGCTGTACGTCTGCCCCTTGGTGCCGACGAAGACGCCGGTCTCCGAGCCGGCCAGGCCGGTCGGATCGAGGCCCGCCCGTTCGAAGACCTCCCACGCGATCTCCAGCATCAGCCGCTGCTGCGGATCCATCGCGGTCGCCTCGCGCGGGGCTATGCCGAAGAATCCGGCGTCGAACGCGGACGGGTCGGTCAGGAAGCCGCCGCGTGAGACGTAGCTGGTGCCGGGGTGGTCGGGGTCGGGGTCGAACAGGGTGTCCAGTGCCCAGCCCCGGTCGGCGGGGAAGTCCGAGGTGGCGTCCCGGCCCGTGGCGACGAGGTCCCACAACTGCTCGGGCGACTCCACCCCGCCGGGGAAGCGACAGGCCATGCCGATGATGGCGATCGGCTCGGAGTCGTCCGGGCCGGGCCGTGCGGGGGCCGTACGCTCCGCCGGCAACGCTTCGGCGGTCGTGGAGGTGTCGGTCGGCTCCGACGGTTCCGCGGGCTCCGTCAGCTCGGCGACCAGCCGGTCCGCGAAGGCGGCGGGCGTCGGGTGGTCGAACACCGCCGTCGCCGGGAGCCGCAGCCCGACCAGCGCGCCCAACCGCCGCCCGACCGCCACGACGGCGAGGGAGCCGAGGCCGAGATCCACGAACGGCCGTGTGGGCGTGACCCGTTCGGCTCCGACGCCGAGCGCGAGCGCCACCTCGGCGCGGACCAGGTCCAGTACCGTCCGGGCCCGCTCGGCCGCCGTGAGCGCCGCGAGACGGCCGGACCACTCGCCCCGGTCGGGCTCGGCCCCGAGGCCCCCGAGACCCCCGAGGCCCCCGAGACCCCCGAGGCCCCCGGGCTCGCCGGGCGTGCCGGGCCCGCCGGTGGACGCCGTACCGAGCAACCGGGGGTCCGCGTCCGCCAGCAGATGCCGGGTGACCTTCCCGGACGCGGTGCGCGGAACGCGCTCGACGGCGTACACCTTCTCCGGCACCTTGAAGAAGGACAGCCGCGTCCGGCAGTGCTCGAACAGCGCCTGGACGTCGACGCCTTCGGGCCCGGGCACCACGTACGCGACGGGCACCTCGCCGAGCACCTCGTGGGGCTCCCCGCCCACCGCCGCGTCGGCCACGCCCGGCGCCGTGCGCACCACGTCCTCGATCTCCACGGGGTGGATGTTCTCGCCGCCCCGGATGATCAGCTCCTTGAGACGGCCGGTCAGGGTCACCTGCCCGAGGGCGTCCCGGCGGGCCAGGTCGCCCGTGCGGTACCAGCCGTCACGCAGCACCTGCGCCGTGGCGTCGGGCTGCCCGTGGTAGCCCAGCATCAGGTTGGGGCCGCTGACCCAGACCTCGCCCTGCTCGCCGTCGGGCACCTCGGCGCCGGAACCGCCGTCCACCAGGCGGATGACCACCCCCGGGACGGGCGGGCCGGCCGCCCCGGCGACCCGGTCGCCCGTCGGCCGGTTCGAGGTGATCGCGCCGGTCTCGGTCGATCCGTACTGGTCCACCAGCGGGACCCCGAACGCCTCCTCGAAACGGCTGCCGAGGGAGGCGCCGGCGGCCGAACCGGCGACGAACCCCAGCCGCAGCGAAGGCAGCCGGGTGTGCTCCTGGCGGGCGCGGTCCAGCAGGTAGTGGTACGTCGTGGGCACCCCGGCGAGGAAGGTCACCCCGTCGTCGCGCAGGGCGTCCAGCACCTCGGAGGGGGCGAAGCCGCTCATCAGCCGGGCGCCGGCGCCCACGGCCACGACCGCCATGACGCACAGGTTCTGGCCCAGGCCGTGGAACAGCGGCATCGGCCACAGCAGCCGGTCGTCCCGCGTCATCCCGAGCACACCCACGTGGCAGGCCTCCACCAGCCACAGCGAGCTGCGCAGGGAGTAGAGCACCCCCTTGGGACGGCCGGTGGTGCCGGAGGTGTAGAGCATCCAGGCCGGAGCGTCGAGCGGGTTCTCCTGGGGTGCCGGCCCGTCGTACGGGGTGCCCGCGAGCGTCTCGTACGCGGTGATGTCGTACCCGGTGGTGTCGCACGCGGTGGTGTCGCACGCGGTGGCGTCGGAAGCAGCGACGCCGGGGGAGTCGCCGGCGAGCACGATCGAGGGCCGGGGCAGGCCGGACGCGGCCACCGCGCGCAGCAGCACGTCGAGCCGCGCCGGGTCGCACAGCACCACCGACGCCCCGGAGTCCCGCAGGAAGTGGACCAGTTCGGCCTCGGACGCCTGCGGATTCAGCGGCACGGTGATGCCGCCCGCCCGGATGACGGCGAGGCAGCTCTCCACCATCTCCACGCTGTTGCCCATGAGGACGGCGGCCCGGCCGCCGTTCTCCAGTCCCAGCGCGGCGAGCCGGCCGGCGAGCCGAGAGGTCCGCAGATCCAGCTCCCGGTAGCCGACGCCCCGCCGGGCGTCGGCGAAGGCCACCTTGTCCCCGATCCGGGCGGCGTGTCCGCCGAGCAGTTCGGACAGCGGACGGATCAGCGAAGGGGTCGTGTCAGGAGCCATGTCATCGCACCTCTCGGCTCTGTGTTCAGCGCTTGGTAGACGGTTGCGGTCGTGCCGTCAGCGAACGGCCAGCACGGTCCTGGTCGGGCAGGAGAACTCCAGGGAGCCGTCCGGCCCCGCGAGCACCCGCAGCGCCTCGCGCGCCTCGTCGGTCGCTTCGGCCACCCGCTCCGTGGGCACCAGGTCCCACTGCACGCGGGTGGTCACGGTCCTGGTCCACGCCAGGTAGTCGTCGACGGTCTCGAAGCGGGAGTCCGCCGGGACGTGGCGGATCCGCACATCGCTGAAGCCGGCGGCGAGGAAGGCGGCGGCCGTGGACTCCTCGCCGGCCAGCGGGCCGCCGAGGCCCAGGACCACCTGCCACGGGTCGTCCACACCCTCGGGGAGGTACGTGGCGAGCACTCCGGAGAGGATCTCGGCGGACTCCCAGCCGGTGGCCAGCCTGCCGTTCTCGGTGGGGAAGGTGGTCGCGGCGAACCTGCCGCCGGGGCGCAGCGCCGCGGCGGCGCAGGACAGGGCCTTCTCCGCCTCGGGCAGCAGGAACAGGACCATCCCGGCGCTCGCCGCGTCGAACGGCTCGGCGAAGGCGAAGTCCTGGGCGTTGCCCGGTTCGGCGCGGGCCCAGCCGGCGACGCCGCGGGCCGTGATGTCGGCCGTGCAGGCGTCGACCATGCCCTGGGCCTGGTCGATGCCGAGCACGAAGCCCTCCGGCCCCACCGCGTGGGCGATCGGGAACAGGCAGGCGCCGCGCCCGCAGCCGATGTCGAGCACCCGCTCGCCCGGCGAGAGCTCCAGGGTGTCGGCGATCATCTTCCCCAGCGGGTGGAAGATCATCTGGCCGGCGGACTCGTACTGCTCGGCGGCCTTGTCGTAGGCGTCCCTCACCAGTGAGGTGATGCGGAGGTCCTCGGTCATGACGCGCTCTCTTCCTGTTGTTCCGGGGTCGGCGGATCGTCGGACGTCACCGGCCGCACGATGCAGCCGAGACGGAATTCGGCACAATGCGTTTCGTCCGCCACGCGCCACCACAACTGGTCCGGGGTGGGCAGCATTTCGGACACGACGACTTCCCCTCCGGGAAGTCGCGCGATATCGATCACCGACAGCGGATCGGCGAAATCGACGTACAGCGGCTTGGGTTCGGCCGGATGCTTCACGTAGACGTGGCGCGGAATCCCCCGGGCGGCCCGGATCCGCTGCACGGACAACCACTGGGCGACGGTGTCCGCGGTCTTCTCCGGAGCCCTTTCCGGAATGCTCAGCCGCCAGCGGGCGCGCTGGACCACGACACCGTCCACCACGATCCTGGGGGTGTACGCCCCGAGGTCCACCGGCACCGGGACCAGCGCGGGTCTGGACACCGCGCGGTGCAGCGTCGACGACAGGTCGCCGGGGTGGAGCAGCCGGCGCCGGCCGCCCACCACCACCGCGTCGGCCGAAGCGGGCACGACGGCGTCCGCGATCGGCACCACGTCGGCCCGGTCCTTGCCGGAGAGGCCGCTCAGTTCGATGGCGGCACCGGGGAGTTCGGGGGTCACATGGGCGCTGCGCCGGCGCGAGACGATGGTCGCGGCGGTCCCGGGCGGCACGGCTCGCGCCACCCGCTCGGTGAAGCCGGCCCACAGCCCGTCCGGGTCGCTGTGCAGCGGACGCTCCAGGCCCCCGAAGATCGAGCTGCAGTCGTCGTGCAGCTCCGAGAGCACCCAGTCGGCGGTGGCCGGGTCCGGGCCCGCCACCATCAGGTCGGGGCTCGGCAGGCAGGCGTCGTCGGGGCCGTACGTCACGGTGTCCCACAGCGGCGCCAGCGCCTCGGCCAGTTCGCTGCCGCTCAGCTCCACGACCGGGGGGCGGCCGTCGGCCGCTCCCGCGGCCTCCACGGCCCGCCCGACCAGCCGGCGCAGCACCGCGTCCAGCCGGTCGCGGCGCGGTGAACGGGCGGGTATCTCCCGTGCGGCCAGTGCGGCGAGCGGCGCCGGGGCGCCCCCCAGCTCGGCGCGCAGGGCGTCGCGGGCGTCCTCCCTGGCCAGCAGCGCCGCGAGGAACACCAGCGGGAACACCGCCTCGGTGACCTCCCGGATGCGCTCCACGACCGGCGCCCCGAAGCCGACCCGCTCGCTCAGCGGACTCGACCTGTCCTCGTGGAACAGCTCGCGGTCGGCGTAGTGCCGCCCGCCGTCCTGCGAGACCCGCCCGCCGTCCGCCGCGCGGGCCGCCCGTACGGCGAGGAGGTGCGCCGCCCGCTCGGGCCAGGGCGCCCGCGCGTAGGTGTCGCGGACCTGCGCCAGGTTCACCACCGTGTCCGCGGGGTGCTCGGCCGCCAGCCTGGTCAGCGCGTGCAGCTCGGTCGCCGGCAGCCGCCAGGGGGAGACGACCAGCGCCGGTCCGAGTGCCTTCACCAGCCCGGCGGCGTACGCGTCGTCCGACCCCGCCCGGTGCGGGGGCGGCACGGGGCCGGCGGCGCCGACGAGCGAGTCGAGCAGGCTCCCCGGCGCCGCGGCGGCGGCACTCCACAGCGCCAGCGCGGGCCCCGCGACCTTGAACCTGCGCCCGTCCACGGCCCGTTCCAGCACCGGGGACGAGTCCGGCCGGCGGAACAGCGGACTGGGCCACACGCGCTGCCGCGCCAGCGGCACCTCGCGGGCGGCCTGCTCCCGCAGCTCCTCCACCAGCCAGGCACTCGCCTCCACCACGACCTTCTCGCGGCCGGGCGCGCCGACCAGCAGGGTCTCCTCCTGCCCGGGCACCAGACGGCCGAACAGCACCGGGCCGAAGAACGAGACGGTCTCGCACTTGGTGGCGAACCGGCGCAGATAGCGGTGCAGGGTGTCGACCCGGCGGCGCAGGGTCTGCGGCAGGGCGCCGCCCCCGTCCCGCGCCTGCGCCCAGCCAGGGTGCGTCAGCGGCGGGGTCTCCAGGGCCGTGTGGTGGAACGAGGGGTTCGACACGAACACGGCGTGCCCGAAGTCGTCGCGGCCGGCGGCCCGCGCGGTGTGCAGCCGGGCCCGCAGCAGGGCCGCCTCCAGCTCGGTCCCGGCCGCCGCCAGCCGCTCGTCGAGCGCGGCGACCAGGGCGTTCCAGCGGGGCGCCCAGTCCGGCGCGCCGGTCGCCGCGAGGACCGCCGCGCACCGCTCGTCCAGGGGTATGCCCCCGTCCACCAGCCGGCGGCAGCTCTGGAGGGCCCGCAGCGACCGCTGGCGCGGTTCGACCGTCCGTACGGCCTTCCGCAGCCCCGGCCACAGCTGGTCCAGGAAGTGCGCGCGCTCGGCGGCGACCGCCTGCTCCGCCGCGAGCACCCCGGCGGCGGTGCCGAGCAGTTCCTCGGACGCGAGCCCGTCCAGGAGTCCGGCGGGGAAGCCGGTGGCGCGCAGCAGCGACCAGGGCATCGTCTCGACCGAGAGCTCCCCGTCGCCCGCCCGCACGTTCCAGGTGAGTGACGTGGTCGGTGACGTGGTCGGTGAGGCTGTCGGTGACGTTGCCAGTGACGTTTTCGGTGACGTCATGTCAATTCTCCAGACTGGTCTCGCTTTTCGCCGGAGACTCCGGTAGGAAGGAAAAGGCCAGGGAATTGTCCGGCCGTCCGGCCGGTGGCGATCCCGGTCATTCGGAGGGGAAAGAGAAGATGCGAATCTCGTCTCGGATCATGCGTGGCTGTCGCGAAAGCGTCGAACGCGCCGAACACGAACTGATAGCGCTGTCGAGGAGTATTCACGCCGAGCCGGAGACCGCGTTCGAGGAGCACCGCAGCGCCGCCAAGGTGAGCGGCCTGCTGCGGGACGAGGGGTTCGAGGTGGTGCCCGGCGCCGGCGGCCTGGACACCGCGTTCACCGCCCGCTACGGCAGCGGCCCGCTCACGGTCGGGCTGTGCGCGGAGTACGACGCGCTGCCGGGCCTCGGCCACGCCTGCGGCCACAACATCATCGCCGCCTCGTCGGTGGGCGCGGCCCTGGCGCTGAGGGACGTGGCCGACGACCTCGGCATCACCGTCATGGTGCTGGGCACCCCGGCCGAGGAGGAGGGCGGCGGCAAGATCGCGATGCTGGAGGCCGGGGTCTTCGACGAGGTGTCGATGGCGATGCTCGTCCACCCGGCCCCCGAGGACAACTGCGCTCCCCGCCCCCTCGCCCTGGTCGAACTCGAAGTCCGCTACACCGGGCGCGAGTCGCACTCCGCCCTCGCCCCGCACCTGGGCGTCAACGCCGCCGACGCCCTGACCGTGGCGGAGGTCGCCGTCGGCGTGGGCCGCCAGCACTTCGAGCCGCGGCAGCAGGTGCACGGCATCGTGACCCGGGGCGGCGAGGTGCCCAACGTGGTCCCCGCGCACACCAGCGCCCTGTACAACCTGCGGGCCGCCGACATGGAGTCCCTGGGGCGCCTCGAAGCGCGCGTCAGGGCCTGCTTCGAGGGCGGCGCCGTCGCCACCGGCTGCACCCACGAGGTCCGCTCGACACCCGCGTACGCCGAACTGGCCCACGACCCGTTCCTGGTGGCGGCCTACCGGGCGGCGGCGACCGAACTGGGCCGCCCCCTGGTGTCCCCGGAGGAGGAGCGCGCGATGCCCACCGGCAGCACCGACATGGGCAACGTCAGCCGGGTCCTGCCCAGCGTGCACCCCAGCATCGGCATCGACAGCGGCGGCGCGGTCAACCACCAGCCGGAGTTCGCCCGGGCCTGCGTGGCCCCGGCCGCCGACCGGGCGCTGCTCCAGGCGTCCGTCGCACTGGCCTGGACGGCGGTGCAGGCCGCCGAGGACGACCAGGCCCGGGAGCGGCTGCTCACGGCCCACGCGGCTCGTCGTGACGCGGGCCGCACGGCCGGCTGACCGCCGCCGTCCGGACCTGCCCGGCCGGGCGGGTCCGGACGTCCCGGCCGCGGCGGTGCTGCGGCCGGGGCCGCCCGGTGCTCCCGCGGGTGCGGGGCGTGCGGGGGTCACGGAAGCCGCACCACCGTCTCGCCCTCGGCGGTGTCGATGTGCACCGCCGAGACGCGGGGGCCTGCCGCGGGGTCGACGAGGACGTCGAGCGCGGCGAGTCCGGGCCACCGGTCCGCCCAAACCCGCTCCCGCTCCGGCGCCGGGCCCGTCTCCAGGCGCCGCAGCGACGTCGGGCACACCCGGTGCCCGGCCGCTTCGAGGTCGCCCGGCACCCGTGCCGCGCGCGCCTGCGGGTCGCCGTAGCTCAGGAAGAACGGCAGCACCCGGCTGTGCCACGACAGGTCGAACGCCGCCTCCGCCCACGGCACGCGTCGGCCGTCGGCCCGGACGGACTCGCCGCGGTAGAGGTCCGGATCGGCGCCGGTGACCGCCTCCACCTCGCGTGCGGTGGACTCGATGTCGTCGGTCAGCGCCGCCCAGGTGAGGAAGTCCGGCCCGTCGGCGGTCCGTTCCAGGAACAGCCGGCCGAAGTCCTCGCCCGCCAGCCGCCGTTCGTCGTGGGTGACGAGCAGTTCCAGGTACTGCACGTCGGGCGTGTCGAAGGGCACCACCCAGCTCGCCGTGCCGTCCGGGTTGGGGCTGCCGTCGGTGATGCCGAACCCGTACTGGTCCCACAGCAGTTCGCGCAGCGGCTCGATGGTCCGCGCGCCGAGGATCACGTGGTCGATGCGCATCAGGAGGCACCGCCCAGGGCGTGCGAGGGACACATGCTGTACGGCAGGGCCTCCCAGTCGTCGCCGACCAGGCCGGCCGCCATGCCCTTGCCGGTGGCGCGCGCCGAGAGCAGCCCGTGCCCGGCGTGGCCGGCCGACAGGAAGATCCGCTCGTGGCCGGGCAGCGCGCCCGCCAGCGGCCGTCCGGTGCCGGACACCGGGCGCAGCCCGGCACGGAGTTCCACGGGCACCGAGTCCGCGAGCCCCGGCATGACGGTCGTGGCGAACCGCAGCAGGTTGGCGATGCCCTGGGTGGTCACGTGCTCGGCGAACCCCGTGTCCTCCTCCGTCGCGCCGACGATCACGTCGTCGCCGACCCCGGGCGCGAGGTAGTAGGCGGAGGACAGGATGCAGTTCAGCTCCTCGTCGGTCCGCAGCACCGCCATCTGCCCGCGCTGCGGCCGGACTCCGGTCGCCTCGGCCAGGCCCTTGCCCGAGCTCCAGGCGCCGGCGGTGATCACCACCCGGTCCGCGCGGAGCGTCCCGTCGGAGGTCACCACCGAGACGGCCGCGCCCTCCTCGCGCACCTCCCGCACCGTGACGCCCTGTCGCCAGTCGACGCCCCGGGCCAGGCACCGGCGCCGTACGGCGTCCAGGTAGCGGCGGCCGTCGATCATCAGCCCGTCCGGGTCGAGGAGGTAGCGCCTGCTGGTCGGCAGCTTGAGCCCGGGCGCGGCCTGCGCGAGGGCGCCGCCCTCCACCCAGTCGCCGACGCCGAGCCCGCTCAGCACGTCGCCGTGGGCCTCCACGTCCGTCTCGCGCAGCGCGCGCAGGATGGGCCTGGCCACGCTGAACGCGCCGTACTCCGGCTCCAGCCGGGCGACGTCGGCGTCCAGGTCCCGTTTGGCGGTCCGCAGCCAGTCGTAGAACTCCCGGTCGGTGAGGTAGCGCAGCGAGGGGACCGCCACCCCCGCCGCGCGGTTGGTCGAGTGCCCGGGTTCGGCACCGGAGTCGAGCACCCGGACGGAGGCCCCGCTGTCGCTCAACTCCTCGGCGAGGCAGGCGCCGACGATCCCTCCGCCGATGAGCGTGAAGTCAGGGGGTGATGACGGTGACGACGGCATGTCCTGCACCTTCCATTTCGGCCGCGCCGGCGAGTACCAGCGAGCGGGTGGTCACGTCGCTGTCGCTGTGGACAGCCACGGGTGGGCCGGCCAGGCCGCGGGCCTGGCGCAGCAGGTGGACGGGTTTGCCCCGCAGGGCGAGGCGGAACCAGCCGCCGGGCCGGTCCGCGACCCTGGCCAGGCACTGGAGCCGGACGGTGCCGTCGCCGTGGTAGCGCTGGAGGCCCTCCACGCACCAGACGAGTTCCACCGCGTCCGGGGGCACCTCGGCCCGGGGCCCGCCGAGTTCGAGCCGGGACAGCGGCGGCGGGCCGAACCCGCCGGTGTCGTGGTCCCACACGGCCCGGCCGAGCGCGATGCCCTCGGCGAGCGGGGGCGGCGGGCAGATCCGGCCGCCGTCGACCAGGACGGTGGGCAGCGCCGGGTCGCCCCGGTCGTCCAGCCCCGAAGCGTCCAGCCCCGAAGCGTTCTGCCCCGAAGCGTCCTGCCCCGGCCCGTCCAGCCCCGAAGCGTCCAGCCCCGACTCGGGCGGAGCGGACGGCAGATCGGTCAGGGTCAGCTGCGGCAGGATGCGCCGCCCCGCCAGCCGGGCGGCGGTCGCGCGGCCCCCGCGCGAGGTCAGCGAGAAGGCCGCACCGGCCACCAGCACCGACGCCGCGGACGGCCGCAGCAGCACCGGCCGCTCGCGCCAGTCGTCCGGCGGGTCGACCGGTACGAACGGCCCCGAGAGCGCCCCGAGTTCGTCCCAGGGCAGCGCCTCCACGAGCCCGGCCGGATCCCCCGGGCCGCTGGTGCCGAGCAGTACGGGACCGCCGGGGGTCTCGACGCGGGCCAGCAGCTCGGCCCGCCTGGACACCGGCAGGCCGTCGCCGTCACGCCACTCGTGGACCTGCGCCACCGCGCTCTGGAGCCCGGCGACGGCCGACGCCGTCCGTTCGGCCGCCTCGGCGAGCAGCAGCCCGGTCTCCTTGCCCGCGTCCTGGTCCGTCGACCCGGCGACCCGCCGGGAGCCGGTGACCCGGCCCGTCGCGTCCCGCTCGACGCGCAGGGTGTCGAGCGAGACGGTCAGCCGCGCCGCGCCGCGGGTGGGCGTGAAGATCCCGGAGGCACGGGTCCTGGTCTCAGCCACGGGCCACCGCCCGCAGCCCGACGAGCCCGGCCGGCAGCCGGAATCCGGCGTTGGCGAACGACACCGGCACCGGGTACTGCCCCAGCTTCCCGCAGCCTCCGGTGGCCCGCAGGTAGGAGGCGACCCGGTGCTCGTAGGGCCGCAGGCCCGCGAGCACCCGCGCTCCGTCACCGGTCACCGTCAGCGGGCCCAGCCGGGCGGTGCTGCCGTCGACGCGGTGCAGCAGCGAGAACGGGGCGTGGAAGACGAAGGCGCCCGAGGCGATGTTCATCGTGTCCAGCCGCAGCCCGTACGGGGCGATCCAGTCGCCCGAGGGCGGCTCCGGCTCGGCCGCGGGCTCGATCAGGGCCACGGTGTGGGTCATCCGGGGGATCGCCGGATGCCGGTAGCTCTGTTTGCGCCCGTGGCCCGTGCCGGGGCCGCCGCCGAGCAGGGCGGCGAGCGCCCGGTCGGTCATCGGCCGCCCCACCGTGCCCCGGTCGATCAGCCGCAGGGTGCGGCACGGGGTGCCCTCGTCGTCGAACGGGCTGCGGTAGCCCGGCCCGTCGTGCGCACCGCCGTCGAGCACCGACAGCCAAGCGGGTGCGACCGGCCGCCCGGCACGCGCCCCGAGGTAGCTCGTTCCGGACGCGACCACGTCGGCCTCCATCGGGTGTCCGACGATCTCGTGGAAGAACGCCCCGGCGAGACCGGGCAGCAGCACGAGGTCGGCGCCGTACGGGAGTTCGGCGGCGAGCGGCAGCGCGAGGCGTTCGCGCACCGCGTCGGCCGTCCGCACGGCCGCGTCCCTCAGCCCGCCCGGGTCGGACCCCGCGGGGGCGCACAGCAGCGACCGGGAGTGGACGGTGCCGTCGTCGCCGGTCAGCCTGGTCTCCAGGGTCGTGACGATCCGCTCGGTGGTGGCGACGCGGTCCGCGCCGCCGGCGGCGACGTGCTGCTGGGCCACCCCCAGGGTCAGCTCCGCGCCGGTCTCGGCGGCGATCCCGGCGAGCTCGGCGCGCAGCTCGGGGGTCAGCTCGAACAGCGGCCGCTCCTGCACCTCGCGCAGCGCGTCGGCGGCTTCCGGGCCCGCTACGGCGGTGCCCGAGGCCAGCAGGTCGTCGCCGTCGGCGAAGCGGTGCTCGGTGCAGCCCCGGTCGAGGTGCCGTTCGACGCTCATCCCGCGCATCGAGGTCCGCTCGGTGGAGACGGTGCCGTCCGGGAGCACGTCGGCCCGCATCCGCAGCGAGTGCTCGGCGAAGAGCGTGGTGTGCGTCATCGCGTGCCGCTCCCGTCGCTGTTGCCGCTGTTGCCGCCGCAGCTGCCGATGATCTGCATCCGCAGCTCGCTGGTGTAGCGCCGGCCCTCGCCGTCGCGCAGCCACAGCTCGTCCGGCCCCGGCGCCATCCGCTCCACGCCCAACTGCTCGGCGCCGCGCGCCACATGGCTGACCAGGTCGGCCGCGAGCGGTGAGGCCAGGTCGATCAGGTACGGCTTGCGCTCATGGGCGCTGCGGCAGAAGACGAACCGCGTTCCGGTGTCCCGGGCCAGCCTGCGCAGCGCGAGGAACCGCGCCTCGGGTTCCGGTGCCGCGAGCGCCGCGGTGGGCACCTGCCACCGGGACCGCTGCAGGACGACCGACCCCAGGGCCACTTCGGGCTGCGCGTCCTCGGTGGTGAAGGTGGGGTGGAGCACCTGCGGGTGCGAAAGGGCGGCGATCGGGGCGTACTTGACGAAGTCGCTCAGCGGGACGTACGCGCTGACCGCCCTGCCGTCCGGATCGTGCAGGGTGACGTCGTGCGGCCCGATGCGGACGGTGAGGTCCTCCGGCTTCAGCAGCTCCGGCTGATCGTGGTCGGTCCAGGTCAGCGGGCGCATCGCGACCTCACGGCCGGGGAAGCGGTAGTAGCCCTTGTTGCGGCGCCCGAAGTCGAGGCCGACGACCGCGCCGTCCTGCGCCGCCGTCCAGGCGGCGGCGTCCGCGCCGAGCCGGTCCGGATCCGGGTGCATGGTGCCCAGCCAGCTGCGCACCAGCAGGTGGTGGTGGGCGCGGGAGAGGACGAGCGGGGCGTCCGCGCCGAGCCCGGCGGCGTCCGGTGCCGCGGGGCACAGGTCGATGACCGCGTACCGGTCGCCGTCCAGCGCCCCGGCCTCCTCGGTCAGCCGCTCGACCTCGGCCCGCCAGTCGGCGCCGGGGTAGACGGGTGCGTGGGCCGCCTGGAAGGTGCTGGTCGAGTCGGACCGGCTCGCGGCCGCTCGGGTCGCGTACGTGAGGAGGTCCAACTCCGCTGGGCCCGCCCCTCCTGAGGTCCCGTCCTTGAAGGCGTCGCGCACCGCGGCCGCCGCGGCGCGCTGGGCGGCCCGCCCGTGCGCGGCGCACACCTCCATCACGGGGGCGAGCTGCCGCTCCCAGTCGCCGACCAGCCCGGCTCCGAGGGTCAGCGCGAAGGGCGACGCGCACTCCTCGAAGAACACGGCGCGGTCGGCGTACGCCGCACCGGCGCCCCGCCTGGCCGGCCTGCCCGTGAACTCGGTGAACCGCTCCTCCAGGGCGGCGACGGCGGCCGCCTTGCACTCCAGCGGCACCTCCGCCAACTCGCCGATGAGGGAGGAGAGCTCGGCCGTCCGGTCGAGCCACAGCTCGCGGGCCGGTGAGGCGGGCAGCGCGGAGAGCTGGTCCCGCAGGGTCGCGAGCGGCTCCAGGTCGTAGTCGCCGCCGCCGAGGCCGATGGTGACGGCCTCCTCGGCCACCAGCCGCATCAGCGTCCTGGCCACGTCGCGGGCCGGCTGCCCGGCAGCGCGCACCACGTCGCGGAACACCGTTCCGGCCGGGGCCACGAGCGGCAGCAGCGGCTCCCGCGCCGCGTCACCCCGTCCGGTGGAGTGGAACGCGAGATGCGGAAGGATCCCGGGGTCCCGGGCGATCGCCGTGGCCAGCGCACGCGCCGCCCAGTGCGAGAAGAACACCCGGCGGACGCGGGGCACGTCGTCGCGCAGCACGGCGCCCTCGCCCTCGCCCACCGTGCCGTACGCCATGGGCCCGAAGAAGCTCACCGTCTCGTTCTTCGCGCAGAACCGCTGCACGTACGTGAACATCTGCCGGCGCACCCGGCGCCAGCGCGAGGTCAGCGGGCCTTCGTACGCCAGCAGCGGGAGCAGCATGTTGCGGTACGCGTCCGGGTTGGACAGGAACACCGCCTCGGAGACCCGCGGATCCGCGAGCAGGTCCCGCAGCCGCTTTCCGGCCTCGTCGTCGGCCTGCCGGCAGGCGAGCGCGTAGCGTTCCCAGGCGTCGGCCCAGGCGCCCACCGCCCGGCTCCACTGCGCCCCGCCGGACGCTGCCGGCAGCTGCCGCGCCCGTCCGCGCAGCACGTCGGAACGCAGCGACTCGGCGCGGGGCCCGCTGAACCGCGCCTCCACCAGCTCCAGGACGGTCCGCTCGCGGTCGAGCAGCTCGTCCGCGAGTTCCAGCAGGGAGTGGGGCGCGCCCAGCTCCTCCAGCCAGTCGAACGGCATTCCCGCATGGCGCAGGATGAACTCCCGCCCGATGCGCCACTGTCGGCTCACTGGCTCCTCCGCATCACACCGGCCTGGATCAGCCGATCGGTCAGTTTCCTTCGGGCTCCGTCGCCGATCCGGTCCAGGACGGCGGTGTCGCCGGACGAGAGCCGCTCCACGACCGGCGTCAGCTTCGGGTGCAGCCGGAACGCGCTGCCCGTCCGCAGGTTCACCACGAACGAACCCGGGCCCTGGCCGTCCGGGCCGGGCCCCTCCCCGGCCACGACGGCGGCCGACGGCTCCCACACCGCCGTCCCGTCCGGTGCGGCGAGCACGCAGCAGGCGAAGCGGCCGGGGAACAGGTCGGCCACAGTGCCGAGTTCGGCGTTGAGTGTGCCGATCGCCGCGGTGCGCGCCGTTTCGTCGAGCGTCCCGGGCCCGCTGAACCGGTCCCAGCGGGGCAGGTCGTTGCCCGGGGCCGGGTGCCGGACCAGCGGCACACCGCCCCAGGTCTGCGGTGCCGCCCCGCCCCGGGCCGTCGGCAGTCGGAACGGGCTGAGCCCCGCGAGCCGGGGGCCCGGCCCGGAGAGCAGGCCCCGCGCCGCGGCGCCGGTCTCCTCGGCACTCACCCCGGGCGCCCCGACCAGCAGTTCGACCCGGAGCAGGGCCCCGCCCGCCGCGTCCAGGACGGCCCGCAGATCGGTACGGCGGCCGTCCGCCCCCGTCACCTCGGCCCAGGACTCCAGCCGTGCCACGGTCAGCGCCGCGCCCCGGCACTCGCGCCACGCCCCGGCGGGCAGCGCCGCCGCCTCGTCCGGGGCCAGCCAGCCCGCCCAAGGCGCGCCGGCCGGCCGGTCGGCCGCGCGGCGGACCCAGCGGACCGGCGTGCCGTCCCCCGACCACTCCTTGCCCAGCCGCCAGGCCGGAGCCCAGTCGTCGAAGCCCGCCGCCGCCGAGAACGGGGCGAGCGCGCGCAGCGCCTCCCGGTGGGCGGTGGCGAAACGCCCGCACAGCACGACCCGTGCGGGGCCGAGCTCCTCCAGGAGTACGGCGGCCGCCGGGAGTTGCTGGTCGGTCTCGATCACCACGTGCACCCGCCCCTCCGGGGCCGCCGCACGTGTCCACCGCGCCTCGGGCCCCAGCAGCTCGGTCCGCCGCGCGGCCAGCACCACGTCGGCCCCGCACTCGGTGGTCCCGCCGACGAGTTCCACGTCGTCCGCGGCCAGCCGCAGGGCCGGATCGGCCTCGCCCGCCAGCCGCAGCGCCATGCCCATGGCCCGCAGCCGGCCCGCGGCCCGGCCGCCCCGCGCGGTGACCCGTGCGGCGGCCCGCGCGAACAGCGCCCTGGTCCGGTTCTCCGCGGGGTCGGCCCCGCCGCGCCTGCCGAGGTCGTAGTCCTCGGCCAGCGCGGCGAGTGCCCCGGTGCCCGCGAGGCGCGCGACGAAGTGCGCGTTCGCGTCGATCAGTTCGTCGTCCGCCCCGAGCTCCGGTTCCAGACTCGGATCGAACAGGGGAGGGAGCACCACCCGGCGCGTCACCGCTCACCACCGCCCCGCAGATACACGCAGCGCAGCTCGGAGGCGAAGCGCAGCTCCCCGTCCCGCAGCCAGGCGTCCTCGGGCGCGGGCAGAGTCTCGGACAGCAGGAGCTGTTCCGCCGTGCCCGCCAGCCGGGCCATCCCCTTGAGCAGTTCGGGGCTCGCGGTGTCCACGTACACCGGTTTGCGTTCGGCCGGTGACTTCGCGAAGAAGCGGTCGGGCAGGCCCCGTTCCCGGAGCAGCCGGGCCGTGGCGAGCAGCCGCTCGGCCTCGCACCGGCTGCCGTGCGCCTCCAGCAGCGCCGCGCTCGGCAGCGCCCAGCGCCGCCGGGAGAACACCACGTTGCCCCAGCTCAGCCGCGGCACGTGCGGCAGGTCCGGCAGCACCGGGCGCCGGATCCGGGGCAGTGCCAGCGCGGTGTGCACGGCGGTGTCGAGCTCGCCGTTGTGGAACAGCAGGCTCCGGCCCGGGTGGGTGTCGCCGCGCAGGACGACCCGTTCGCCGTCGCTCTCCAGCCACAGCTGGTCCAGGCCGATCCGCTCCCGGTCCGGGCCGGCCCTGCCGCCCAGTTCGAGCGCCACCCCGGGGAACTCCAGCGGCGGCAGCCCGGTCGTACGACGGGAGATCACGTTGACGGCCACCTGGTCGCCCAGGGCCCTGCGCACCCCGGCGTCCCGCTCGGCGAGCAGCGCCGCGGCGTCCGGATGGAACTGCAGCGCCCACGGGGTGAGCAGCGCCGCGTCGTGGATGTCGCCGAGCACGAGCGGGGTCACCCCCGGCTGGTATCCGGCCAGGTCGGGAGCCGCGATCAGGACGTCGATGGAGCACAGCACCGGGGCGGCGGGCGGTGGCGGTGCGGCGAGCAGCCCGGCCACGTCGAGTTCGGCCCGGTCCGCGCCTTCGGCCTCGATCACCCGGCTCAGCTCGGCGCCGAGCTCGCCGCCCGGCTCGATGGCGAGGTCCGCGCACTCCCGCAGCGCCCGCAGCAGCGGGATGCGTCCCGCTCCCAGCCGGGCCGCGACCGCCCGGTTGGTGCGGACGCGGGTCGCCTCGGCCTCGTGGGCCAGCAGGTCGAGGACCGGCGCGACGGCGTCGCACATGTCGCGGGCCAGCGGTCCACGGACCTCCAGCCCGGCCGTGCCGACGGCGGCCTCGTGGATGACGACCCGGTCGTTGTAGAAGCGGCCGCGTTCCGCCGAGCGGTCGGCGACGGGCAGCAGCGCCTCCAGTTCGGCCTGGACGGTCAGTTTCCGCTCGGGCGGCGACGACGGGTAGCCGTCGAGCAGTTCGAGCACCTTCACCAGCAGGGCCCGCACCCCGGCCGCGCGGGCGGCCGTCCCGGTGTCCGAGGCGTCGATGCGTTCCAGGGTCCAGCGCAGCGGGTCGACCACGGTCGCCGGCGGGCACAGGGTGTGCGTCAGCGTCCCCTTGGCCACGGCGGCCGCGAACGCCTCCACGGCCTCCAGGGCGTCGGCGCCGCACCCGGACGCGATCCCGGCCACCGTCCGTACGCCGTCGGCCTCCCGCAGCAGCGCCGCGCCGACGCCCCTACCGCGGGGCGGCCCCGTCATCGTCTTGCGCACCGGCGCCAGCCGCTCGGCCAGCGCCGGATCGCCCAGCAGCAGGCCTTGCACGGCGTCGTTGACCCGGGCCGCGGTGTGCGCCTGGCGGACCGGGATCGCCGTGTGGCCCTCCCAGTCCAGTGCCGTGACGGCGTCGGAGCTGGGGTTGAGCCTGCCGTAGTTGATGGGCCCGAAGAAGCTCATCGTCTCGCTCTTGGACGCCAGCCGCTGCGCGTAGGAGGCGAGTTGGCGCCGGATCCGGCCGCCGGCCGCACCCCGTGCGAGATCGCGGTGGACGGCGGGCGACGAGCAGACGATGGCGTCGTTGACCCGCGGATCGGTGCGGACGGCGGCGAGCGCCTCGTCGACCGCCGCCGTGTCGGCCTCGACGGTGGCGGCGAGCCGCTCCCGCACCGCGCTCACCCGCTCCGCCGCGGCGTTCCACTCGGCCAGCCAGTCGGCGGGCAGGTTGTCCGACGCGGGCAGCGGCCGCAGGCCGCGCAACCTGGCCTGCTGGCCCCGGGACAGCCGCCCCGCCGGGTGCAGCCGGGACGCCACGCCGGCCGACCGGGCCTCCAGGGCGAACAACTCCTCGATGAGCAGACGGGTCCGTTCACAGGCCAGTCGCTCGACCATCTGCCAGGGGAACCCGGCGCTGCGCAGGACGACCGTGGGCAGCAGCTCCCAGCCGTGCCGCCGCGCCGCCGATTCCTGTGGCGACGGGTCGGATCGGTCGGATCGGTGGGTCATGACGATGCTCGCTTCATGGCGATCCGGAACTCCGAGGTCACGGGGGCCCCGCCGTGGCGCAGCCACAGCGCGTCCGGCGCCGGCCTCATCTCGGCCAGCGACACCGTCGCGCTGTCACCGGCCAGCACCATCGCCACCAGTGCGTCGACGGCCAGCGGACTGTCCAGGTCGATTCCGACCGGTTTCGGCTCGTGCGCGAGGGAGGCGAAGCAGAACCGGGGCACCTGGTGCCGGGCCCGCAGCGACTGGACGGCGAGGAAGGCGGCGGCGGGGTCGCGCGCCGCGTCGACCCCGAGGTCGGCCCGGTCGAACCACCAGCGCGCCCGCTGCACGAGCAGGTCTCCGACCACGATCCTCGGCGCGAAGTCCCCGATCCGCACCAGCGGCAGCCCCACGCCGGGTGCGGCGAAGGCCCGCAGGTGCACGTGGTCGTCCTCGCCGGCGTACAGGGTCAGTTCCCCGTCCGGGGTGCGCAGCCGGGGCGTGCCGTCCACCAGGACGACGGTCAGGTCGGTCAGCGGCACGGTCCGCTCCCGGTCGTCGGTGGCCACCGAGGTGATCTCGATGAAGCGGCCCGGGAACCAGTCGGCCACCAGGCCCTTGTGGCGCCTGCGGCGGATCACCGTGGCCAGCCGCTCGGGGCCGCCCCACGGTTCGAGACCCGCCGCGAAGTCGCCCAGCATCCGGTCCTGCTCGTCGCTGAACAGCCCCTGCGAACCCCAGGCGAAGACGTACGGGTGCAGCTCGCCCAGCACCAGCAGCTCGCCGCCGTCCTCCCGGCTCTCCAGCATCAGGTCCGGGCTGACGAAACGGGGCCGGCCGGGCTCGGGCGCCAACCCCGCGAGCTCGGCGGGGGAGAGCCGGGCCTCCTGGCCCCGCACGGCGGATTCCACCAGCGCCGCGTAGTCCCGCTTGAACCCGATCAGCGGCCCGGCGAGCCGGTCCAGACCGCCCGCCTCGACCGAGGCGCGCATCCGGCGGATCAGCTCGTCGTACGGCATGGCGCCGCCGCCCGCCTCGCGCAGGATCCCCGCGCACAGCTCGGCCGCCGCGTGCTGCTGGAGCTCGCCGTAGCGGGCGGCCACGTCCAGCACCGGGCTGAGCTCGGACTCCCAGCGCCCGGCCACGTCGCCACCGACCACCACCGGGCTCTGGTCGCCCTTGGCGTCCAGCGACACCACCAGCCGGTCCGCGTACATCCGGCCGCCGGCGCGGCGCGCGTCGACCTCGGTGAGCCGGGTGAAGCACTCCTCGACGCGCTCCAGCGCGGCCGCCCGGGCACGGTGGCCGTCGGCCGCCGCGTAGGCGTCGCCCAGGTCGCGCAGTTCCCGCAGCCGGGCCGGCCAGGCGGTGCCCTGCGCGTAGCGGTCGGCCCAGGAGAGCAGCCAGTCCAGCGGCCGCGCCGCGGTGGACGGCGGCTCGGGCCAGAGCCGGACGGCTCCCGCCTGCCGCAGCCGGTCCAGGACCCGGCGCGTCTGCGCGAGGCCGAGTCCCGCCAGCGCCGCCAGTTCGACGGGGGAACGCCGCCCGTCGACGGCCTCGGCGAGCTGCCACCGCACCCCGGACAGGGTGATCAGGCGGCCGTCGGCGGACTGGATCGTCCCCGTCCCCGACCCCGACCCCGACCCCGTCCCCGACCCCGTCCCCGACCCCGACCCCGTCCCCGACCCCGACCCCGTCCCCGACCCGGGCCCCGTCCCCGGCACCTCGTCCGGTGTCCTGCGGCAGGACGGCATCCAGGCCACGGGCGGGCGGTCCCGCACCTGCGGGTCCGTACCGATGAGCTTGGCCAGCTCGCACACCGCCCAGAACGCGGTCTGCGCCGCCAGGACGTGGTAGCCGCAGGCCGTCTCGGGGCCGAGGACGGTGCCCTCGGCCCCACGGTCGACCCGGCCGTGCACCAGCGGACCGAAGAAGCTGGTCGTCTCGTTCTTCGCGCCGAGCCGCTGGCCGTACAGGTAGACCCGGCGGTAGAAGGACCGGTCCTTGGCACGGTTGCGGCCCGCCGTGCTGTCCTGCTGCTGCCAGCCGTCGACCCAGCGCACCGCCTCGGTGTGGAAGGACGGCGACAGCTGGAGCAGGGCGTCGCACACCCGCTCGTCGCGGAGCAGGTCGCGGACCCGCTCCGGCCGCCGCAGCACCTCCTCACCGAGCGCGGCGGTCAGCCGCTCGCCCGCCTGCTGCTGAGCGGAGTGCGCCGCGCGGTATCCGTCGACCGCCGGTGCCACCGCCGATGCCACCTCCGATGCCAGGTCGCCGCCGCGCGGGTCGTGTTCCACCGGAAGCCGGCGGCCCACCCGGCCGCGCAGCTTCGACAGTTCGCGCAGTCCGGCCCGGTCCCGCTCGCGGTCGGCGCCGGTGACGGACTCGGCGATCGCCTCCTGGAGCCGGGCGCGGCTGCGCTCGAACCGCGCCACCGCCTCCCGGTACTCCGCGGCCGCGGCACCCGCCGGCCCGTCACCGAGAGCGGTCAGCAGGCCGATGCCGAAGCCCGCCCGCCGCAGCAGCAGCCGATCGTAGAGCTGCCACCTGGCCCGCTGTCCCGTCTCCGCCTGGGTCGCATGGTCCGTCATGGCCTCAGTCCTGAAAGTTGATCAGGTCGAACGGGCGGTTGAGCTTGGTCCGCGGCTTGGGCAGCAGCCCTCGCAGGTCACCGCCGTCGGCGACGGCCTTGGCGAGGGCGTCCGCCGCGCCGGGACGGGTGAGGCTCAGCGGCGCCATGGCCGCCACCGACCCGGCCGCGGTCACGGAGCCGGTCGTCATCACCCGACCCGCCTGGGCCAGCGCGATGCGGTACGGGTCGCCCAGCAGCCGCGCCGCGGCCTCGGCACGCTCGTACTGCTCGGCGCCCGTCCTCGCGTCACCGCCGGAGGCGTGCAGCATGCCCAGTTCGAGCCGTACCTCGGTCTCGTGGAAGCGGTCACCCAGCGCGGCCGCGTTCACCAGCGTGGTGTCCAGGTCCGCCAGGGCGGCGTCCCGCTCGCCGACGAGCAGCCGCAGCCCGGCGCTACGGTACGCGTGGTGCTTGCGGAAGCCCGCGTTCGACGAGTCGGCGGCCTGCCTGAACTTCTCCCAGGTCGCCAGGGCCGAGGCGTGCTTGCCCGCCTTCTCCTGGAGCACGCTTATGTTCGAGTACAGGTTGATCCGCAGATGCGCGGCACTGGCGTCGGTCAGACCCGCCATGCAGGCCAGCGCCTGCTTCTCGTGCTCGAAGGCCGCCCCGAGACGCCGCTGCGCGAACAGGGTCAGCCCGCGCAGGTTGTGCAGCCAGCCGCGCTCGCGGCGTACGCTCTCGGCCTCGCCCGGACGTTCCCCGACGACCTCGAAGCCCTGCTCCACCTCGGCGACCGCCTCCGCCAGCCGGTTCTTGCGCTTGGACAGGGTGAGCGCGGAGTACAGGTGCGACTGGGCGCGCAGCTCCGGGGACAGGCCGGCGGCGTCCTCCCGGATGGCCCGGAAGCAGGCGAGGGCCGTGTCCTGGTCCCCGCGGAAGCCCGCCTGGATGCCGAGCACCTTGAGCAGGAAACCGCGTACGTCGGCGGTGCTCCGCAGGATCGCCGTCTCGAACTCGATGGCGTGGACGAGCTCCTTCTCGCGCTCCGCCTCGGCGAGCAGCCCGGGTACGCCCGACTCGGGGATGCCGGCGAGCAGCCCGATCGCCTCGTCGGCGACGACTGCCATGCCCTCCCAGTTCGTGGAGAAGAACGCCCGCCGGCAGTAGGCCAGTGCGGCGGCCACCCGGTCCACGGCGGAGCCCTCGGAGTCCCTTGCCCGCAGGAAGAGTTCGCCCTCCTCGGACACCGGCTCGAATCCGGCGTCGGGAGCCGTACCCAGGTCCACGGCCAGGTCGGCCTCGGTGACCGGCAGCCCCATGCGGCGCAGACAGCGCACCCGCTCCCCGCGGTAGTCGGCGTACCGGCCGACCGGCTCGCGCACGGACGTCGGCGCGTCCAGCAGCAGTTCGGCGCCCTCGACGAGCTGCGCGTGCTCGAAGGCCCGCATGAAGCCGCGCAGCGAGGACAGGTCGGTGCCGCCCATCCCGCTGAGCAGCAGCGGCTTGCCCAACTGCGCGGTGCCCGTGCACAGGGCGGTCGCGGCCACCGTCAGCACGCGGTAGACCTGCTCGCTCTCCCGGTGCAGCCGCCGCTCGGACGGCGCGAGCGCGATCTCCTCCAGCGGCGCGGTGCCGGGCGCGGTCTCGGCGGGAAAGAGCTCCGCCCACTCGGACGGGTGCCCGGCCGCGAGGGCGGTGAAGTCGGCGCCCTCGGCGCGCAGGGCGTCGATGCCCGCGCGCAGCCCCGTGTACGAGGCGGCCGGGCCGGTGTTCACGTCGACCAGGACGGAGTCGGTGGATGCGCGGCTCACCTCGGCCGCCCGCGTCACCATCGCGAGGGCTCGGTGGTGGCGAGGGCGAGCGGCGCGATCTTGTTCTCGACCTCGTCGAGGTCGAAGTCGACGTCGTCCAGCTCGTCCAGCGCGTCCAGTTCGGTGTCCTCGGCGGTTTCCGCCTGGGGGGTTTCCGTCCCCTCGGTGGTCTCCTCGGGCTCTGCGGACTTCGCGGTGGACTTCGCGGTGTCTTCCATGGCGCGCTCCATTCGGAATCACGGTCGGACGTGGGAATGCGGATGCGAAGGATCCGGTGTCAGGGCAGCCGGAACCAAAGGGGTGGGCGGGAATCGTGACGGCGGACGTACGGGGGACGGACGTACGGGGGACAGACGTACCGGGGACGGACGTACGGGGACGTACGGCGGTCGGCCGCGGTCGGCGGCGGCGGGCCCCGGACGCTCAGCCGACCGGCGTGCGCATCCGGGCGAACTCGACCACTTGCCGTCCGACGGTGGCCAGTTGCGCGGTGAGACGCGGGTCGCCGGTGCTGCCGCCGACGCTGTCGTCGGATGCCAGGGTGACGCTCTCCGTGTTGACGGCCACGCCCAGGGGAGTGGGCCAGCCCCTCAGGGCGTGCACGACGGAGCGCAGCCCCGCCAGCGTCGAAGCGGCCTGCGTCCCGCGCGCGGTGACGACACAGCCGACGGCGCGGCCGTGCAGATACGGACGCGCGTCCTCACGCAGGTCCTCCAGGTAGTCGAGGGCGTTCTTCACCAGACCGGAAACGCCCCCGTGGTACGCGGGCGTGCCGATCACCAGGCCGTCGGCGAGGGAGACGGCCTCGACCAGCCGCCGGGCCGCCGGGGTGCGCAGTGACTCCCCCGGTGCGTAGAGCGGTAGTTGAAGTTCCTCGGCACCCAGCAGCAGGGTCCGGGCCCCCGCCGCCGCGGAGGCCGCGAGTACCGCCCGGACCGCCCGTTCCGTCGAGGAACCGGATCGGACGGTGCCCCCGATGCCGACGATCAGGGGCCCGGTATCGGCCGGGGCACCAACACCGGGATCCTCCACCGAAAGAACGGAACCCTGGTTCGTCTCCAGCACGGTTACACCAATCTCCTTGACCGGTCGCGGTTTTCGGAGTCTAGACAGGGTGGTTATGCGCTGGTTATGAGCTGGTTATGCGGGGGTTATGCATCGGTTACGCGTGGGCCGGAGGTCTGGTCCACCGTCCGGGCGGACGCGTCCTGGGTGCGCAGAACCCGCTCCAGAAGCCGCTGAGTGTCAGGGCTGACATCGATGTCCAGACCCTCCGACATCCGGGCCCGGCACAGCTTGTACCAGGACCTCGCCTGCGCTAACTGGCCCAGGTCACCGTGCACTTGGATCAGGGTCCGGTAGACGTCCTCCTGGTACGGGTCGATGTCCAGCGTGCGGCGGCACATGTCGATGACCTTCGGCAACTCGCCCCGGTCCAGCGCCTCCTGGAGGAGGAAGTCCGCCGCTCCCAGCGCGAGGGACCGTACCCAGTCCCGCTGCTCCCTGGCCCAGTCGGCGGTCTCACCGGGCAGGAAGTCCCCGGTGTGGAGATCCAGCGCCCGGCGGTAGTGCTCCGCTGCCGCGCCCGGATCACTTCGGGCCGCCGCCCGGTGCCCTTCGTTGCACAGCCGCTCCAACTCCTCGAAGTCCAGCCAGGCGTCGTGGAGTTTGAGGGAGTACCCGTACTCGCTGCAGACGATCTCCGCGGCCGGCTGCTCCTCCGCGGCCTGCTGCCCGCTGAGTATCTGGTGCACCGCGTGCTTGGCGACCTTGAGGGAACTGGAGCCCGCCGACCGGGTGCGGTCGGGCCACAGCGCGGCGTGCAGTTCGTCGCGGTCGACCGTACGGCCCCGGTTGATGAGCAGGTAAAGGAACAGTGTGCGCGCTTTGCCGGCCCGCCAGCGTCTGACCGGGAGTCCCCTCAAGTCCAGTGAAAAGCCGCCGAGGCAGCGTACGACGGCAAGCGTGGAAATCTCGGTCATGCGGAAACCCTCCTTCTTCGTGGGGGTGACAGGATGCGAACGCACTGGCGCGGTCGGTCGGGTCAGGCCTGTGGGGGAGGCAACCCGGTCGACCGGTGGTACGACCGGGGTGAGGGCCGGTCGCCTTACATGTGTTGACGTACGGGAACGCCGCCGTCGTTCGGAGAATGCCGGTCAGACGGACGACGGGAAGCGGAGTCTTCGGTTCTGTCCGGTTCGCGTCGGTGTCCGGCCCCGCCCGAGACGCGACGGCTCGGCGATCGCCTCTGCCCGGGTCGCGCCCGACCTGGAAGCCCTTGTCTCACCGGAAGATGCTGACGGCGTACTCGCCCATGGCGAGCTGTCGCGACACCCTGGACAGGCCCACATGCAACTCGGCCTGGATTCTCCGAACTTCGGCGCTCTTTCCGGCCTCGCCGATCAGCGACCTCACGAAGTCCATTCCGAGAAGGCGCCGACGATCCCCGCACTCGGGTCGGTGTACGCACGATCGGTGTGCTGATTGCGCCGGCACGTCCCACTCCGCGGCAATGGCGGCGGAGGTGCTGGCCAGTGTGGCGAGCGTGAGTCCGACGACCACCCCAGCGGCGGCGACCAGGGTCCCAAGTGGCTTGCGCGGCATGATGTGCGTTCTCCAGAGTTGCCTGCCAGGCACCGTCCGGCCGCCCGAGTCAGGAAGATCAGTAATGACTCTGGCTTCTGGGAATAAACAAGCAATGAACAGCGGATACGGCCCCGGCGCCCGCCCGCTTCGGCTCCCCGGGTAGACGAACTACGACGCCCGAAAGCCGAATCGAAGCCACCTGCCGTTCGTCCCCGCAGGATCGCGCGACGCGAACGGCCACCCGCCAGTTCTCGTGCTTGCGCGCACCATCCGAAGGATGAATCCTCGCCAGTCCGCCCGGGCACCCGCATACCGAAGCGCCCCACGCCCGCCCGACATGCCTCCGGCACCGCCCACACCAACTCCGGCTCCACACCCGCACCTGTTTCCCCGTCCGCCTACGGCGGCGCGTCCTGCCCCGGAAATGCCGCATGCCTCGCCCCCCGTCACACCGGTCGGGCCATCTCCGTGGGTGCGGGGGTGAGGGCAAGGTCTCGCACCCGGCGCAGGCGGAGTCGGCGACCCGGCGCGCGGGCCTCGCAGGAGTGGGAATCGTCGGGCCCTTCGAAGACCTGGACGTCTCCGCCCAGATCACGCCGTGGAAGCGTCCCGACCTGGGTCCGTGACTGACCGGGCGTCAGGGTAAGTAGGGAGCGACGGTGCGGGCCAAGGCCGACCGGGCGTTCCGCTCCGCCAAGGACTCCGCGGACGTGGCGCACCGGGCGTCACCGCGGCGCACAGGCACCTGCGCAAGACGGACCGGTGGGGCCGGTGGTCAGCCGCCGTACGGGTACCGGATCGGGGACCGCCCGGGCGGTGGCCGAACGCCGGAGCCGGACCAGGTGACCTCGGAGGCGGTCCGGTCCATGGGCAAGCTCCTGCTGGAGGGGCGGAGTCGGTGGATGATCGCCACGGCGCTGGAAGCCGCGGGCTTCGACACCCCGGCGGCCCACGCGTACAAGAACCAGGGCGAGTCGCACTCGACAGAGCGCAAGGCGCCGCCGTCGAACCACTGGAACCCGACCGGCGTGGGCAAGATCCTTCGTCCGCCGGCGACGGTCGGCGGGCATCAGGCCGCGCTCCCGCCGCGGGCGCGGGCGTCGGTGACGAGCGCGGCGTGGATCGGGCCGGCGTCGGGCGGGTGTCGCGTCCGTGCGCGTCCGTGCCGCACCGCCGGCTTCTCCCGGCCTGGCACCGGGACGGGCGCAGGGCCTCGGGGAAGGCGGCGGTGACGGCCAGGCCGTTCACTACCCGGCGGTGGTGGTTCAGCCGCAGGTCTTGTCCGGGTGGTCATGGGTGATGGCGCAGATCATCGCCTGTGCCCGGCCGTTGCCGGGGTACCTGCGCTGGAGTTCGTCCTTGAACTCCTTCCACTGGCGGGCGATGTCCTTGATGGCGAGGTCGTAGGCGTGGTCGAAGTTGTGGGCGACGGCTGAGCGGGGGCTGTCCTTGGTGTCCTTGTTCAGGACCCCGTCGTGGGTGACGCGGCCCGTGCAGTTGGAGACCGTCCCGGTGTGGTCGCGGTCCGGGTAGCAGCCGGTGGCCAGGTCGTGGGGGATGTGGCCGGTGGCGTCCTTGACCCAGTCCGCCCTGCTCATGGAGCTGTAGCGGGCGATGGAGAAGAACGCGGGCAGGTCGGTGCGCCCCAGGCCGGGAGGGTTCTTGACACCGATGGCTCCAGGGGCGGCCTGGTCGGTCCAGTTACTGTGGGCGTAGAAGTCCTCGATCTGGTGCCAGCCGCGGCCCAGGTCCTCCAACACCTCGCACTTCGCCCGTCCCGGTTGGTCGTTCCACGAGCAGGCCGGGGAGATGGAGGTCTGGGCGGCGATGACGTGCCCGTTCGCGTCGACCAGCCGGTCCGCGGCGGCGAGGGCCCTCCTGACGTGGTCGACGGAGCTCTCGACGCAGTCGATGACCTCGGCGTCGGCCTGCGCGCGGGTGCGGGGGTAGCGGCTGTCGTAGCGGGGGTCGAGGTAGTCGGCGTTGTCGCAGTGGAGCTTGCCGATGCCGAAGTACTGGTCGTGGTCGTTGGCGACGATCGCGCCCGAGTTCCCGTCCGCCATCGCCGTCAGCGAGTTCGGGTGCCAGCCCCCGGCTCCCAGGGCGGCCCGGGTGATCTTCTCGTGGTTGCCCCCGCTGAAGGCGTGCGCCGGCGTCGCGGCGCAGAGGACGACGGAACACAACAGTGCGAGACCGGCGGCGGGAGCGTGCGCGCGCAGTCGGCGGGAAACGCTGGGATTCACGAGGTCTCCAGGGGTGAGATGGACGTCTTCGGCGGGCGTGCATCCGGACGTGGCGCCCCGCCCATAGTAGACATGTCCCTGACAGATAGTGGGCGAATTGCCACAGCGCACGCGGCCCGTGCGCCACCTCACATGGTCCGGGACCTGGAGGTCCCCGCCGAGGTCCCGCCGTGGAAGCAACCGGATCCGGGTCCGTGGTCGACCGAGCGGCAGGGTGAGCGGGACGCGATGGTGTGGGCGAAGGCCGATCGGGCGCTCCGGTCGGCGAAGGACTGCGCGGACGTGGCGCACTGGGCGGAGGAGAACCGCGAGGTCCTGGTCAGAGCGGAGCAACCCCCGCGAACGCGGGGCCGACTCACTCAGGCGGGTCTTGAACTCCTTGGCGAGGGAGCAACCCCCGCGAGCGCGGGGCCGACTGCAGGGACGACGGCGCAGAGCACGTCCAGGAGGAACAACCCCCGCGAGCGCGGGGCCGACGTCCCCGCCACCACGTTGACCATCGGCGGCCTGGAGCAACCCCCGCGAGCGCGGGGCCGACACGGGGGGTGGTCACGATGTACGCACCTTCTCGGAGCAACCCCCGCGAGCGCGGGGCCGACCTCGCGGTACCGCGCGGAGGGTGGGCTGTGCGGGAGCAACCCCCGCGAGCGCGGGGCCGACGCCCGCCTCCGGCTCATCGACCGCGGCCTGCCGGAGCAACCCCCGCGAGCGCGGGGCCGACTAGCCCTTGCGCTTGTTGCCCCAGGCCGCCGGGGAGCAACCCCCGCGAGCGCGGGGCCGACCAGGTGGAGCATCACGGGGTGGGCCCCTGAGCGGAGCAACCCCCGCGAGCGCGGGGCCGACTCGCCGTTCTCGTACTTCCGGTCCTTGATCCGGGAGCAACCCCCGCGAGCGCGGGGCCGACCAGACACCGACCGATTCATCATGGTCTGGTCTGGAGCAACCCCCGCGAGCGCGGGGCCGACCTAACGACCTGTTGCCGGAAGGAAGTTGAGAAGGAGCAACCCCCGCGAGCGCGGGGCCGACGTGGCGTGGACGACCTCCCGCGTACTCGACCTGGAGCAACCCCCGCGAGCGCGGGGCCGACGGGCGGTGATGCGGTCCATGTCAGTCCTCCTGGGAGCAACCCCCGCGAGCGCGGGGCCGACCGCTCGTGGTGAGGCCGAGGGCCGCCGAGAGAAGAGCAACCCCCGCGAGCGCGGGGCCGACGGTTCCTCCGGCGCGGCGGATCGCGTTGAGAAGGAGCAACCCCCGCGAGCGCGGGGCCGACGCCTTGCCGCACTCGGAGACGGCGTTGTACGCGGAGCAACCCCCGCGAGCGCGGGGCCGACGACTTCGGCCTCGGAGTCGTTGCGACCAGCGAAGAGCAACCCCCGCGAGCGCGGGGCCGACGAAGCAGCAGGCGAAAAGCAAGCCGCGGACCAAGAGCAACCCCCGCGAGCGCGGGGCCGACGCGGACAGTGCGGGCACTGCGCCCACCGCGACGGAGCAACCCCCGCGAGCGCGGGGCCGACGATGAAGCCGAGGCCGACGCCGGTCATCGCGACGAGCAACCCCCGCGAGCGCGGGGCCGACACTTCCTGACCTGCAGCGATTCTCCTCAGAGGGCGCCGATTGATTCAGTTCGATTTGGTAGGCGATCCGTAGCGGCGGTCATGTGGTGTCGTCGTCTCTTCTCACGGCCAAGTCCATTGTCGGTGCCGCGTTCTAGGCTCTTGAAGCGTACTCGCACATGGAGGTCGGGACGATGGCTGAGGACCGCTGGCAGTGGTACCCGCCCGAGGTCAGGGGCTGGCTGGGCGCGTTGTGGGGGAAGTCGGCCGGGCGGGCCGGGGGGTCTGCCAACCTCCTGCTGTCGCACATGTTGGACACTGCTGCGGTGGCGGAGGTCATCTGGGACCGCTACCTGCCGCCCGTGACAAAGCGGCGCCTGGACGCCGTCGCGGGCGGCCGGGGGAAGGGGCGGCGTCTGTTCGCCTGGCTGTGCGGGATCCATGACTACGGCAAGGCCGTCCCCGCCTTCCAGCACATGGACTCCGACTTGGCGGACGCCGTTCGCCAAGCGGGCCTCTCATGGAACAAGTACGCGGTGAAATCCGAGTCCTGGAGGCACGACAAGGCCGGCGGCCTTTTGCTGCGGGCGGCGCTTGCCGACGCGGGGTGGGTGGAGGAACAGGTCGACTGGGTCTGGCCGTTGGTCGCCGGCCACCACGGTCGCTTCCCCACACTGGGCCAGCTGCCTCCGAAGAAGGCGGACCTCCAGGGGAAGGGGCCGTCCTGGAAGCTGGCCCAGTCGGCGCTGGTGGAGGTGTTCTCACGGGAGCTCGGCTTCGGGGGAGGGGCGCCGTTGGCAGCGGTGGAGCCCGTTCTGGTGCCGGGTCGTGCGGTGCAGCTCCAGCTGTCCGGCTTCGTGGTGATGGCGGACTGGATCGCCAGCGACGAGCGGCACTTCGCCGGGGTTTCGGATCTGGAGAAGGTGACGATCGATCAGGCGCGGAAGCGGGCGGCTGCGGCCTGGTCGAGCCTCGGGCTGCGTGGCGGGTGGGGAACGCTGCCGACGCCCGGCCCGGAGACGTTTCGGGACCGATTCGGTCACGGGACCCGGCCGTCGCAGGAGCTGGTCCTCGATGTGGTGCGCCGGATGGGCGGGCCGGGGCTGGTGGTCGTCGAGGCGCCGATGGGGGAGGGGAAGACGAAGGCCGCGCTGGCGGCGGCGGAGCTGCTGGCTGCCCGGTACGGCCTGGACGGAGTGTATCTGGGCATGCCGACCCAGGCCACCGCGGACCCGATGTTCACCCAGGTCCGATCCTGGCTGCGCAGCATCGAGGAGGGGCAGGAGGACCAGGTCGCGCTGCTGCACGGCAAGCGGATGTTCAACAAGGAATGGCGCGGCCTGCTGGAAGACGCGGGGGAGGGGAGCCAGGATGCCGACGCCCGCTACTCGACGGTGGACGAGTACGGCGTGCAGTCCGATTGCTTCGACGGTTGCGAGGGCGGGGAGCGCAGGGCTCCGGCCGAGTGGTTCCTCGGCCGTCGGCGTGGCCTGCTGAGCCCGTTCGCGGTCGGCACGATCGATCAACTCCTGTTCGCCGCGACCCGGACCAAGCACGTGATGCTGCGGATGGCCGGCCTGGTCGGCAAGGTCGTGATCCTCGACGAGGTCCACGCCGCGGACGTCTACATGTCGCAGTTCCTGCTGGAAGGCCTGTGGTGGCTCGGGCAGGCCGGGGTGCCGGTGGTCCTGCTGTCGGCGACCCTGCCACCTGAGCAACGACGCCTCCTGGTCGCCGCCTACCTGGCCGGAACGCAATCGGCAGAGACCTCGGTGGCGCTGGAGGTTCCCGAGCCGCAGGGGTACCCGAGCGTGACGGCAGCCTGGCCGGGACAGGATGGGAAGCCGGAAGTACTGGTCGAGAGCACGGAATCCTGGCGTGACGACCTGCGAGTGCGGGTCGAGGTCCTCGACGAACCGCCGACGCGGACCGATGCCCGGGGCGCGGAGAACGACGCCGGGCAGACGGACACCGCCGTGGTCGACTACCTGAGGGACCGCCTGGCCGACGGCGGGTGCGTCCTGGTCATCCGCAACACGGTGGACCGCGCCCAAACCACGTTCGACGCCCTCCGCAAGGAGTTCGGCGCCGACGTCCGACTGCTGCACGGACGCCTGCACACGGGCCACCGGGCCGATCGCACACAGGACGTGCTGAACCTCCTCGCCCCGCCGGCCGCAGGCGCTGGGCGTCCCGGCAGGCTGATCGTGGTCGCCACCCAGCTCGCGGAACAGTCCTTCGACGTCGACGCCGACCTGCTGATCACCGACCTCGCACCGATGGACCTGCTCCTCCAGCGCATCGGCCGCCTCCACCGCCACGACGGCGTCAAGCGCCCCGCCCTGCTGGCCCAACCCACGGTCGTCGTCACCGGCATCAGTCTCGACAGCGGAGGAACACCGCACATCCTGCGCGCCTCCGAGGGAATCTACGGCCGCTACCTCCTGCTGCGCACGGCCGCAGAGGTGGAGCGGGTGACTGCCGATGGAGGCCTGTGGAGCATCCCCAGCCGGGTGCCAGAGCTGGTTGCCCGGGTCTACGGCACGGACCCCGTCGTTCCGGCGGCATGGGCGGAGTCCGAGGCGCAGGCCCGGCAGGAGTGGGAGGAGCGGCAGTCCTTGCGTCGCGCGAAGGCAGTCGAGTATGTACTGACCCGCTCCGGGGAGCACGGGGCGCCGACACTGGCCGGCCTGCACTATGGAGGCCAAGGAAGGCTGGCCGAGGGGCAGTTCGAGGCACTCGTCCGCGACGGTGACCCGAGCACGGAGGTCGTCCTGGTACGTCGCATCGGGGAGGACGACTTCCGGGCGGTGACGGGCCGCAGGCTCGGGCCGAACGGCGAAGTCGCTGCGGAGGTGGTCGACGACGTGCTCTCCGGGACGGTGCGCCTTCCCGCCCGGCTGACCGAGGCGGCGAAGCAAGCGCTCGGCCCCCTGCCGGGGTGGCGGGACCATCCGTGGCTGCGCTACAGCCTGGCCCTCACACTCGACGAACAGGGCGAAGCGTCGCTTGGAGACTTCCGGCTGCGCTACGACGAGGCGCTCGGGCTCGTGGTGAGCGGCGGCAGCCCGTACCGGTAGGGCGCGTGGACGGATCGGACGCGATGCCGCTCCGCCCACGCGTTCCCGACCCCGCGAGCGCGGGGCCAACAAGAAGACGCCCTCGTGGAGCTGAGCCACATCGGAGCGATCCCCGCGAGCGCGGGGCCAACAAGAAGACGCCCTCGTGGAGCTGAGCCACATCGGAGCGATCCCCGCGAGCGCGGGGCTAGGCAGGAACGGGCTGGCTACTAGCAGCAAGCCCGAAGCCCGGAGAGCAAGTTGTCGTGACCAAACGCCTATCGGTGATGCCGAGAAGTGAACCTACGGGGGCGCTCGTGCCGAGGGAGGGCGGACTGCCTGCCTGGCTGACTCACTTCAGTGAGATCGCCGGCGGCTCGAGGAATGAAGCCGATGATGATCAAAACGATGGCAGCGATCACCAGATCAGCACTATGGCCGAGCGTGCCAGCAGCTGAGCCCTTGACTACGCAGGCTGCGAAGGTCGCAGCCATGGCGGCCACGCCCTTGTTCTGACATTGATGACGTGCAACGATGTCGAGGATGCTGACGCAGACGCGGGCATCACGGATTGGGATCAATGGTTCTCCTAGTCTGATCGCGAACGGGCGCCCCATTCAGCTTCCTAGGGCGAGGGGCGCCCCTTCGCTCTTCCGATGAGACCCACCGTAGCGCATACCGGCCGCAGCTTTGTGCCCCTGGTTGACTATCAACACCATTAATTCCTCAGATAGTTGAGCAACATCGTTGTGGCCTGCGCACTCGACCGCGGACGCCGGTTGCTGAAGTCGAACACTGGCACTACTGGCGAACTGTCCATGCGGCCGCGAGCCTGGCGCACGGCCGACGAGGGCCCATGGCTGTCTGGATCCATCCCCACGCGTCAAAGCTGTGATGCTGAGGGGTAATTGAAGCAACACCCCCACACCGGGTTGTGCCTGATGCAAGGATGAATCTTGCACTCAACTAGCAAGGCCAGTATGGGAGAACAGCGCGTGCCTGGGTACAACCTTGTCGAGGAACCGTGGCTGACGGCGCGGCCCGTCGGCGGTGGCCCGCCCGTGGAGCTGGGGGTCGCCGAGATTCTGGCGCGGGCCCACGAGTTCGAGGGCCTCGTCGTCGAGTTCTCCACCCAGCTGCCGGCAGTCCTGCGCCAGGTCCTGCTGCCCGTCGTCGCCCACGCCACCGGCGTTCCTGGAACCCTGCGGGAGAAGGGTGACCGGCTCGCACAGAAGGACGGGTTCACGCAGGACGAGCTCGACAGGCTCCAGGCCTACCTCGACGAGCACCGTGCGAAGTTCGATCTCTTCGACCCGGTCGCCCCGTTCGCGCAGGTCGCCGACTTGCGGACGGCCAAGGGCGAGACGAAGGGCTCCGCTGCCCTGGTGGCGACGGCGGCGAGCGGCAACAACGTCCCGCTGTTCGCCAGCCGCAGCGACGCGGACCCGCTCGACCTGACGCCGGCCCAGGCCGCCCACTGGCTCGTGCACACGCACTGCTGGGACACCGCGGCGATCAAGACCGGTGTCGTCGGCGACGACCAGGTCAAAGCGGGCAAGACGACAGGGAACCCGACCGGCCCGCTCGGCCAGCTCGGCGTCATCATTCCCACCGGGCGCACCTTGTACGAGACCCTCCTGCTGAACCTACCGGTCACCCCGGCCGGCGTCCTCGGAGCCCCGCAGTGGACAAGGGGTCCGCACGGCCCCGCCTGGACTCCGCGCCCGGCCGAGGGCCTGCTCGACCTGTGGACGTGGCAGGCCCGGCGGATCCGGCTCGTCCCGCACCAGGACGAGGACGGCCGGCTGAAGGTCGCCCGGGTGGTGGTCAGCGCCGGTGACCGGCTCACGCTCCTGCCCCTACAGGAGCCGCACACCGCCTGGACGTTCACCGCGCCCGCCAAGAAGTCCGCGTCGGCCGTGCCCGAGCGCAGGCCGCGCCGGCACACCCAGGGCAAGGCTGCCTGGCGGGGACTGGACGCCCTCCTCACCCCGGCCCGCCAAGGCCCGGACGGCGTCTTCGAGACCAGCGTCCTGCTGGACGAGGCCAGTGCCCTGCGGGTACTCGGGAAGCTCGACGCCGACTACCCGCTCCAGGTCGAGACCTTCGGCATGGTCTACGGCACCCAGTCCTCCGTTGTCGAGGACGTCATCCACGACGTGATCCCACTGCCGCTGCTCGCCCTCCACCAGGACAGCGAAGCCCACGAGCTCCTCCTGGACGTCGCCGAACAGGCAGAACGCCTCGCGAAAGCCGTCAACAACCTCTCCGCCGACCTGCGCCGAGCCGCTGGCACCGACCCCATCCCCTGGGACAAGGGTCAGCGCCCCGGCGACCTCCTCCTGCACACCCTCGACCCCCTGGTGCGCCGCCTGCTCGCCGGCGTCCGTGCCGCCGGTACCGACGACGACATCCTGGAGCGGGGCAGGCTCGCCTGGGAGGAACTCGCCCACCACCGTGCGCGGAGCACCGCGAACGAGCTCCTGCTGGCCGCCCCCGCCACCACCTTCGAGGGTCGCACCGTCAGCCCGGCCGGCAAGTCGGGCAAGCCGAAGACCTACACGCTCGGCACAGCCGGTGCCAACTTCCGGAACCAGCTCCACGAGATCCTTCCCCGGTACGCCGACGCCCTTCGGGAAGCGGCCGCTGCCCGGGCCGCCGAGACCGGACCCGACCCCGACCCCGCCCCTGGAGCGGACCTTGACGACTGAACACACCACCTCCGCCAAACGACGCCCGTACTGGGACGCATGCACCGCCCCCGACCACACCTGGCGCCTCGACCCCCGTAGCGGGCAACCGCGCCGCCCGCCCGGCGAAGACCTCGCGGCCCTGCGCTCCGGCCTCGGGCGCCCCGTCATGGACAGCCCCAAGATGTGGCCGCTCTACAGCTGCGAGGTCAACGACGTCCTCGCGCTGCGCGACGAGGTCTCCGACGAGCAGAAGGCCGAGCACGCCGCCCTCGCCCTCTACGGCCTGCACCAGCAGAGCCAGTCCACACCGATGCACCGCCGCGGTATCAAGCTCGGCGAAGCCCTGCGAGCCTTGCGCCGCAGCGGCAAGTTCAGCGAAGAGGCGCTCGACACCCGCGTCGCGCAACTCGCGGGCGCCACCAGCGTGTCCGCGCTGCTGGTCCACCTTCGCGGCCTGATCACCCAGCTGCGCACCGTCGGGCAACCGCTGGACTACAACCACCTGATGGCCGACATCCAGGCCTGGCACCACACCGACCGGCGCCCGCAGGTCCGCCTCAAGTGGGCCATCGGCTACCAGGCCTGGAAGGACAAGGCCCCCGCCGACTGATCGCGCTTCGATCCACCCGGACTACCACCCATCTACGGAGTAGCGCATGACCGACCGCCTCTACATCGACGTGCACATCCTGCAGACCGTCCCGCCGGCGAACCTCAACCGGGACGACAACGGCAACCCGAAGGAGGCCTACTTCGGCGGCAAGCGCCGCTCGCGCGTCTCCTCCCAGGCCTGGAAGCGCGCCACCCGCATCCACTTCGCCGAGAGCCGCGACCGGCAGGACCTCGCCACCCGCACCAAGCGGATCGCCTCCCAGCTCGCCAAGGGCATCGCCGAGCGCACCGGCATCGAGGCCGAGATCGCGCAGCGGATCGCCGGCGCCCTGATCAAGTCCACCGGCATCTCGGCGGGCAAGAAGGAGGGCGACACCGCTTACCTCCTCTTCTACGGGCGCCGCCAGCTGGACGGCATCGTCGACCTGGTCGCCGACACCGCCGCCGACCTCGCCGCCCTCGACGCCAAGGCCCTGGAAGAGGCGGTCAAGGCGTTGCCGGTCAAGGAACAGCTCCAGAGCGGCCACCCGGCGGACGTCGCACTCTTCGGACGCATGGTCGCGGACATCCCCGGCCTGAACGTGGATGCCGCGACGCAGGTCGCCCACGCGATCTCCACCCACGCCGCCGAACTCGAATTCGACTACTACACGGCTGTAGACGACGAGAACACCGCCGAGGAGACCGGCGCCGGGATGATCGGCACCATCGGCTTCAACTCCGCTACCCTCTACCGCTACGCGACCGTCGGTCTGCACCAGCTGCGCGGCAACCTCGGCGACGACAAGGCCGCCGTCGACGCCGTCGACCTGTTCGTCGACTCCTTCGCCCGCTCCATGCCCACCGGTTACGGCAACTCCTTCGCCCACCGCACCCGCCCCAGCCTGGTGGCCGTCGTCGTGCGCGCCGACCAGCCCGTGAACCTCGTCTCCGCGTACGAGAACCCGGTCCCGGCGAGCCGGGGCATCGTCGCGGAATCCGCGCGCCGCCTCGCCGGGGAGTTCGCCACCGCCACCGAGCAGTGGGGCGACACCCCGCTGTACGTCGGCATCTGCCACACCTTCACCGAAGGCGCCGACGAGACCGGGGAGGAGCTGACGAAGGCTTTCGGCGCGAACCGCACCTTCCCCGAGCTGCGCGAGGGACTGCGCACCGCCCTCACCGAGCGGGTGAACGACAACTGATGCCCGCCAACCCCACCCCCACGCAGGCCACGGCCGACGAGGAACAGGCGGTCCTCGTCCTGCGTCTGGCCGGCCCGCTCCAGTCCTGGGGCGACCGTAGCGCCTTCAACCGCCGTGACACCCCGCCCCAGCCGACCAAGTCCGGCGTCGTCGGCCTGCTCGCCGCCGCCGCCGGACTTGGTCGCGAAGCGGACATCACCGCCCTGGTCGGCCTGCGCCTGGGCGTGCGCATCGACCAGCCCGGCACGCTGCTGCGCGACTACCACACCGTCAGCGACTACCGGGGTCGGCCGCTTCCGCAGGCCGGCGTCAACGCCAAAGGCCTGCAGAAGCCGACCTCCCCGGCCAAGGACACCCACGTCACCCACCGCTACTACCTCCAGGACGCGGTGTTCGTCGCAGCCGTCCAGGGCCCGGCCGCCCTCGTCACGGCACTCGCCGAGGCGGTCCGCCGCCCCGCCTTCCCGCTCGCCCTCGGCCGGCGCTCCTGCGTCCCCACCCAGCCGATCGCCCTCGGCGAGGTGCGCGGCGGCACCGTGGAAAACGTCCTGGCCGAGGAGCCCTGGCAGGCGGGCCAGGCTGCCAAGAACGCCTACCGACGGCGGGCCGAGCGGGCCCCCGCGCCGTTCTCTCCCCACCGGATCGACCTGGCCGCGACCTTCGACGACCCGTCGGGCGGCGACACCTTCCAGGACGTCCCGCGCTCCTTCGACCCCCGCGAACGCGGCTTCTCCACACGGCGGATCCGCCACGCCTGGCTCGACGTCCCCAGCGGGCTCGACCCGATGACCACGCCCGCCGAACCGGCCGCCGCGGCCGACGGCCACGACCCGTTCGCCCTGCTGGGCTGGTGACCCGATGACCTACCTCTCCCGCGTCCGCATCAACCCCCTGCGCGCGGCCAGCCGCAACCTACTCGCCAACCCCCGGGCCCTGCACGGCGCCGTCACGGCAGGCGTCCCCGACACCGCCCCTGGTGACCGGATCCTGTGGCGCCTGGACGCCGACCACCCGCGCCGCCCCGTGCTGCTCGTCCTCACCCCGTCCAAGCCGGACTGGACCCACATCGTCGAACAGGCCGGATGGCCCGACGCCGACGGCGAGCACTACGCGATCCGCGACTACAGCCCGCTGTTCGCCCAACTCGCCGTCGGCCGGGAGTTCGCCTTCCGCCTCAAAGCGAGCCCCGTCCAGAACACCTCCAAGCCCGACAAGGCGAGCGCGCACCGCACCAAGACCGCCGCCGAACTCCACCACCGCTCCTACCGCATGGCCCACCGCACCGCCGCCCAGCAGCTCACCTGGTTCCTGGACCGCACCGGCCGCTGGGGCTTCACCATCCCCGAGGCCCGCACCGACGGTCCGGCGCCGGGCCTCGAACCATCGGCCACCGACGCCCAGCCGGCCCGCGAGGTACGGATCACCGACCGCAGCCGCACCACCTTCACCAAGCCCGGCACCCGCACCGCCGTCACGCTCACCACCGCCACCTTCGAAGGCCGCCTGTCCATCACCGACCCGGGCCTCCTGCAGGCCGCCCTCCTCGGCGGCATCGGCCCCTCCAAGGCCTACGGCTGCGGCCTGCTCACCCTCGCCCCGCCCCCCGCCGGAGCCCGCTGACCGATGGCCGACATCTGGTGGAAAGCCCACCCCCACGACCTGCACCGCCTCGCCGACCGCGTCTCCAGCGTCTACGTGGAACGCAGCCACATCGACCGCGACGAGAACGCCGTCGTCGTCATCAACAAGCGCGAGACCGTCCGCGTCCCGGCCGCCATGGTCGCCGTGATGCTGCTCGGCCCGGGCACCCGCATCACCCACGGCGCCGTCAACCTCCTCGCCGACTCCGGCACCACCGTGTGCTGGGTCGGCGAGCAGGGCGTGCGCATGTACGCCGCAGGACTCGGCCCCAGCCGTGGCGCGGGCCTGCTCAACCGGCAGGCCTGGCTGGTCAGTCGGACCAAGGAACGCCTCGCCGTCGCCCGGACCATGTACCGCATGCGCTTCCCCGGCGAGGACGTCAGCACGGCCACCATGCAGCAGCTGCGCGGCCGCGAGGGCGCCCGCATCCGCAAGCTCTACCAAGCCGAATCACGCCGAACCGGCGTCCCGTGGAACGGCCGCGTCTACAAGGCCGGCGACGCCCACGCCGCAGGCGACGACCTCAACCGCCTCCTGTCGGCGGCCAACGCCGCGCTCTACGGGATCTGTCACGCCGTCATCACCGGCCTCGGCGCCAGCCCCGGCCTCGGCTTCGTCCACACCGGACTGGCGACCTCGTTCGTCCTCGACATCGCGGACCTCTACAAGGCCGAATACACCATCCCCCTCGCCTTCGACCTCGCCAAGCAGGGCCACACCGAGGAACGCGACGCCCGCCTCGCCCTGCGCGACCGCATCGCCCAGGACAAGCTGCTGGGCCGTATCGTC
Source organism: Kitasatospora sp. NPDC094016 (assembly GCF_040304045.1). Lineage (NCBI taxonomy): Bacteria > Bacillati > Actinomycetota > Actinomycetes > Kitasatosporales > Streptomycetaceae > Kitasatospora > Kitasatospora sp. NPDC094016. The sequence continues at coordinate 66,617 of NZ_JBEOUK010000028.1, read as the reverse complement.
CACGACGTCAAGACCCTCCTCAGCCCGGACGGCACCGACATGCCCGACGTCGAGGTCAACGAACTCTGGGACGAACGTGTCGGAACTGTCCAGGGCGGCGTCAACTGGTCGGGCACCGAAGGCCCGTCGGTGCCCGCCGCCTCCGACCCGGGAATGGGCGACGAACACCTGGCCATCATCGGCCCGGAGTTCACCCAGGACACGAGCAGCCCATGACCGTCATCATCCTCATCGCAGCACCCGAAGGCCTGCGCGGCCACCTCACCCGCTGGATGGTCGAGGTCAACGCCGGCGTCTTCGTCGGCACCCCGAGCCGCCGCATCCGCGACCGCCTCTGGGACCTCCTCGCGACCCGCATCGGCGACGGCCAAGCCGTCCTCGTCGAACCCGCCACCAACGAACAGGGCTGGACGGTCCGCACCGCCGGCAAGGATCGCTGGAAGCCCGTCGACTTCGACGGACTGATCCTCTCGGCCCGCCCCCGCCGATAAACCCGCAGGTCACGAAGCATCGGCCCCGCACGCGCGGGGATGTTCCCCAGCCCGTCTGTCGCCTGTCGCCCCGCGCCGCATCGGCCCCGCACGCGCGGGGATGTTCCTGCCTCGGTGGTCGAGGTGTACCGGGACGGAAAATCGGCCCCGCACGCGCGGGGATGTTCCCTGGATTACCTTCGGAGAAATCGGTTCGGGCAAGTCGGCCCCGCACGCGCGGGGATGTTCCCCTGCTCGGCTCCCGGGACCTGGCCGACGTCGTATCGGCCCCGCACGCGCGGGGATGGTTGGTCCTGGACGGGCGGAGATGTTTCCTAGGAACCGGTCCTTCGCCCGGGCTATGACGATGAAGACGTCCGGGCAGAGCTCCTGTCTTCCTGGGGCCCTGCCCGTGGCGAGCTGTCAGAACTGGTGGTCGAAAACCACGGTCACCGGCGCGTGGTCGCTCCAGTGTTCGGTGTGGGTGGCAGCCCGCTCGACGTAGGCGTCGACGGCCTTGGCGGCGAGGCCGGGGGTGGTGACCTGGAGGTCGATGCGCCAGCGGAACGACGCCTTTTCGAAAAAGGTCTACCCGTTCGAGCATGTGCTATTCGAGGGTGCCTGCTGGCCTGGGCGGTAGGGGGGAAGCCCATGAGCATTGTGACGGCTACGGCACCGGTTCGAGCTGTGGTGGGCTCGCGTGTCTCGGACACGCACGGGGACGAGGGCAAGGTCTCGCACCTGGTGCAGGCGGAGTCGGCGACCCGGCACGCGCTGTCGAAGGAGTGGGAGATCGTCCGATCCTTCGAGGACCTGGACGTCTCCGCCGAGGTCACGCCGTAGAAGCGCCCGGACCTGGGTCCGTGGTTGACCGAGCGGCAGGGCGAGTGAGACGCGATGGTGTGGGCGAAGGTCGACCGGGCGTTCCGGTCCGCCAAGGACTGCGCGGACGTGGCGTACTGGGCGGAGGAGAACCACAAGGTCCTGGTGTTCACCGACGACGGGATCACCCTGGACTACCGGGAGGGTCGGGAGTCGTCGTTCGGGAACGAGCTGGCGAAGGTCTTCCTGATGCTGGTGTCGATCTTCGCGGAGATGGAGCTCAAACGGATCAAGGCCCGGGTGGCCGGCGCGCACAGGCATCTGCGGAAGACGGACCGGTGGGCCGGCGGCCAGCCGCCCTACGGGTACCGGATCGTCGATCGCCCCGGTGGCGGGCGGACGCTGGAGCCTGACCCGGTCACCTCCGGGGCTGTCCGCTACATGGGCAAGCTGCTCTTGAGTCGCGCACGCACGCATGGCGCGTGCACCGCTGACTCCCGCCGGATGACCGCGAGTTCATGACACCGCAGGATCGCATTTGGCACAATGCCCATGTGACGGTGCTGATCGGGGTTGAGACCAACAGTAATGACATAGATGAGCTGACGGGCTTAGCGGACTGGCTCAGGAGCGAGCGTGGTCTCGGCGGCAGCGTGGAGCTCGTTCCCGGCAAGGTGGGCGAACACGCGCTCGGCGGTGCCATAGACCTGCTGAGCGTGGCGTTGGGCTCCGGTGGTGCTGGGGCGGTCCTGGCACAGTCGGTGAGTACCTGGCTCCAGACTCGGCGTTCGGATGTCAAGATTTCCATCGAATCCGAGGGTCGAAAGATAGAGATCCAGGGGAGTCGGGTCCGGAGTAGAGAGATCGATGCTGCCGCTTCAACTATCCGAGACTTCTTGAACGGTGCCTCGAATGGCGACGGCTGAGGGTATCGACCGTTCCGACTCGCACGCGGTCCTGATTGGCACTAGCGAGTATCAAGACCCTGAGTTTCCAGACGTCCCAGCCGTTGTTAACAGCATTTCGCGCATGCATGCACTGCTTGCGGATGACTGGCTTGGGGCGTGGCCGGAAGATAAAATAACAATCCTTGTCAATCCCGAAGACAGTCGCCTTCTCGTGCGGCAGATCCGGCAGATTTGCTCGGAGACATCAGGGGCGCTACTAATCTATTTCGTAGGCCATGGCACCCTCTCGTCGGATGGTCAACTAATAATGGCCTTGCGTGACACTAGCTCCGAGCATCCTGATATTACCGGACTGGAGTATCGGTGGATACGGGACGCATTGCTGCATAGTCCAGCGCGAATGAAGTCGATTATTCTCGACTGCTGCTATTCGGGTCGGGCGATTTCTCACCTGTCGTCTGAGGTGAGTCAACTGGCAGATCTAACGGACGTATCCGGCACATACACGCTCACTGCCGCAGATCGAGTCGCTCATGCCGGGAATGCAGATCGCTGCACGGGCTTCACGGAACAGCTAGTCAAAATACTGGAAGATGGGATTCCGGGTGGACCGGATGTGCTGACATTTGCGGACATATTTCCGCATTTGAAGCGGAGCCTCTTTGCGGCCAACCTGCCTGTTCCTAACCAGCGCGGCACCGATACCGCTGCGTCCTATCCTCTCGCGTTCAACTCTGCCAGGGCTGACGGGGAAGTGCGGTTTGGGCGCGGGCGAGAGGTAGCAGGCCAGGATGTAGAGTCCTTGGTGTCGCGCGGGATAAGGATGCCCACGCCGCAGTCGATTTCCGGTGAATTGTTTCCATTTCGGGGATCGGTTGCCGATGGAAAGCGGGAGGGGGCTCAACGACTTTGGCAAGATTTCCAAGATGCCATTTACCGCCAATTGGAACAACTGCACGATGCGGATCGATCGAATGACGCCGTACGGCTTCTTGCTGCCTACTGCCGAGTGCGCCAGCCGGATGAAATTGGCGCTCTCTATCGCAGCCTTCTGCATGGGGGGCGACTTCTTGATTCGCAGCGGTTGGTCAGAGTTGCTGTGGCGACCCTAGACGGCGCAAAGCTGTTCAAGCTGTACCGGACAGGTGACTTTGGGCGCGAAGGAGGATGGAAGGGTAGGTTCATTTTTAAGAAGTGGGAAGCGGGTGGCGATATCCTCTTGGAGTCTATCGGACTCTGGGGTCTGGCTGAACAAATCATGCGCTTCGCCAGGGCTGCAGACGAGCGCGGCTGTATAAGATTTCTCTGGGCCCCCAAGATGCTGGAGCAAATTGAGCTCAATAGAAGAGATCTTTCGGATGATGAGCGCGCCGAGCTGAAAGAGCATCTCGCATTGGGGCGCGGCCCGTTCGGGATTTAGTATCCTCGATTTTGCCAAGGGCTGCTGTCTCGTTTGGCCCTCCGTCGTGGTCAGGATTGCCAGATATCCATCGCTGGTCACGGTATTCGATCTGCCACGCTCGCGTTACGGCTTGGTCTCACCTGAGGCCTCGAGGTTGCGGCCGCAGTCAGACTGGCACCGGTGCAACAGGGCGCGGGCCTCGCCTGGCGACGCCGCGCCGCCAAAGGAGTATCAGCGGCTGGCAGGCCTGGCATCACCGGAGCATCGCTCGCAGGCTGGACACGTTCCGTGGCTCTACTACGGTCGGGGTGGTGGGGGCGTTGGACATGGTGCAGGCCGACGACCGGAGCTGGTGGCTGCGGCTGCGGCGAACCCGGGGGATGGGTGGCGGAGATCGATCCGGAGTTCATCGGCGACCCTGACGGCTTCGTGCCTCCGGAGGCTATCCGCGGGTTCTGGCGAGTAGGAACGGATGGTCGGTTGACCGGCGAGTACGAGGTCAACCCTGGCTTCGGTCCGCCCAAGGACGATTTCGGCAAGCTGACAGAGACCGACCACTGGCTGGGCTGGCTCGGTGACGACCCCGTCCAGGCGATCCGGGACGAGATCGCCAAGATCCTGGAGCAGCAGGCCGCCGGCGCCCAGCTGGAGTGGATCAAGGTTCTCGAGCATCCGGGCTTCCTCATCGGTGGCCGTCCGGAACCCGACAATCAGCACATGATCGTCACGCGCCGGGCTCGCGATCCGGTTCGCGCTGTCGGTGGCTGCCCCCTCGTACCCGCGCGAGGTTCTATTGGGAGTCTTCACCTGGGTCGCGGTCGGGCCGAGCCCGACGCGCGGCGTGACCGGGTGTGGTTCGATCTGCAGGCCACTCAGGCATGGGCAGAGGAGCAACTGCAGGACCGGATCTATCTGAAGTAGCGCCCACCGGCTCGCGGCGCCCGTAACCGAACTGCGTCACGCGGCCGGTGCCCAGCATCGTTGCGGGCGCGGTGCTGGCCTACCAGATGATGACGCCGGCGCCGCTCTTCAGTGCCCGCTCGGCTGCGTCCTCGATGTTGGCGAGGCGCGCTGACACCTGCAGGACATAGCCCTCGTCCACCACCTCTGGGTCCCGTCGGGGAGTGACGGAGTCCAGGCTGTCGCGGATGAGCGCTCACTCCCACAGGAAATCCGACACCTGATCAGGTACGACGACGAGATCCACGCTGGACAGTTCCGGGAAGAACCGCACCCCCAGCGAACGGACTGCGGCCGAGCCCCACACCGTGGTGCGCCAACTCTCGGGGCCGGCCAGGTCGGAGCAACCGTTGGGAACCTCCTGCACACTCATCTCGCCGTGACCACCGACAACGAACACATCAACAGCGAGGCTCATACGACCACGCGATCACCCGTATCCGGCAGCTGTCCAGTGCGTTCGGCTCGGTCGTCAACGGCCACGACCCGGTCACATGTCGATGCCAGCAGCCGCCCCTGGACTCTACGGGCGCGCTCGGATCTGGCAGCGTCCGTCGCTCGAACTCCTCGCTCAGGTACTTGAACGTGACGCCCGCAGCCTCTCGCGATGCGGCGATCCGATACGGCCGATGCTGTCAACTTGCCTGGGAGATGGGAGTTATGGCTTAGAGTCGGATCCGGTAGAGCTTGGACGCGACGAAGGCAGCAGAATTTTGAGTGGGGGTCATCCGGCGCGTCGGCGGCAGTCTCTCCCCGCTCCTGACCGCTTGGAACTGTGGGTGCGCAGCGGGGGGCGGTGCGCGCTGTGCAACACGTACCTGTTGGAGGGCCCCTTGTCGGGGCGCCCACTGAGCCTGGGCGAGGCGGCGCACATCGTCGGGCAGAGCACCGACGCGCGCTCGCCGCGGGGTGGTCACGCGCTGAGTCCCGTCCTGCGGGGCAACGTGGACAACCTGATCCTGCTGTGCCCCCGCGATCACGCCGAGATCGATGCGCAGGGCGCCCTGGACGTCTTCACTGTCGAGCGGCTGCGGCGGGTGAAGCAGGACCACGAGGACCGCATCCGGCACGTGACGGGGCTGGGCCAGGATCGCACCACGACGGTGGTGCGGGTATTGGGATCGGTCCACGGACAGGCCGTCGAGCTGTCACAGGATGCGGCCGCCCTCGCCGTGACCGCGGTGGGTCGCTTCCCGCGGTTCCTGAACTCCTATGCGCGCCATGGGATAGAGGTCGACCTGCAGCGCATTCTCGGCGAGTTCTGCGACCCGTCCCAGGACGCGCAGTCCGCGGCTGCGAGCAGCCGCAGCTACTACGAGTACGCGGTCAGGGCCATCGGCGACGTGCTCAGGCATCAGCTGAGGGAGGGAATCGAACGCGGCGTGGTACAGCATGTGAGCGTGTTCGGGTTCGCGCGGCTTCCCCTGCTCGTGTACTTGGGGTCCGTGCTGGACGACACCGTGCCGACGGATGTGTACCAGCGCCACCGGCCCGAGCAGTCGTGGACCTGGCCGGCGGAGACGGGCTCGGCAACGGCGTTCACGGTGTGCGTGGATCAGGACGTGCCGGCCGATGACGAGGCGGTGGTGGTCATGAACGTCTCCGGCACGATAGCCCGGCATGAGGTCCCGGCCGCGCTTACCGCTCTGCGCCGCTACGAGATCAGCCCGGTCGGCAGGTCGACGCACCCGGACATCCTGCGGCAACAAGCATCCCTGCAGTCGCTGGAGACCACCATGCGGGGCTTCCTGGCAAGCCTGGAGACCGAGGCGAAGACTCTGCGGCGCCTTCACGTCCTGCCGGCCCTCCCCATGTCCGCGGCGGTGGCGCTGGGCCGTACGCACCACCCGCAGGTGCACCCCGAGTTGGTGATCTACGAGCGGCTGGCAGGACGGTACGTTGCCACGCTGGAGGTGGGCCGGGCGGCCCCCTGACGTACCCGGCGCCCCGGCACGGGTTCAGCGCGCTCGCAGCGCCGGGGCTCCGTGGGCGAGGAACCAGTGCGCAGGTTGGACTCCGGTGTGAGGCTGGGCGCACAGATGGGTACCGGAGACCGGGTCGCGCATCTGCGTACCGAGGAGGTTGACCAAGGTCGCGGTGGTCGCCATCAGGTCGGCGGCGGAGCCGTGGAACGTGGGAACGGAGCAGCCGCGGACCGGCCGTAGCTCGTCCCCGGGCGCCGGCTCGGCCCACAGGCCGTGGTAGGGCTCGAGGTCCGGTGTGGCCAGGACGTACCGGCCGGCGGCCTGGTCGACGGCGCTGGGGCCCCAGTGAGTGCCGGGGGCGACGAGTGTGAGAATTCCCAGGGACGCGGTGCGGGTGTCCACAGCCAGCTGGGCGAGTACGGCTTTGCGGTGCGGGCGTTGTGCCAGCTGGTCGAGGAAGCGTGCGACGGTCACGCTGATGGTGGCGTCGAGGATGAGGTCGGCGTGGTCGGCCGCCTCCAGGAGTTCGGGTGAGGGGGGTTGCGGGGCGACGTCGATGGAGACGTCGTCCCGGATGCTGGCCAGCCGTTGGGCCAGGGCATGGGCTTTCGGCATGCCGATGTGGTCCTCGGTGTAGTTCTGCCGCACGAGGAGGCCTCCGGTGATCCGGCCGGGATCGCTGAGCGTGAGGCGGGAGGCTCCGGCGCGGACCATCAGTTCGGCTGCCCACGAGCCGATGCCGCCGCACCCCCAGATGTGGACGTGACGGCCGTCGAATGCGTGGACGGGCCGCTGTGCGTCGCGGCGGGTGGTGACCGCGGGGCGCTCGTCGGAGAGGTAGCACCATTCGATGCCGACATCGCTCACCTCGGCGGGCAGGGCACTCAGGTGACGTGGCGTCGCGCGGCGGGCGAGCTGGCGCAGCAGGTCGCTCGGGCCGGACGGCAGGCGTCCGGCGAGGAGGAACAGGGGCGAGCGCGGCGCCGCTGGGTGCGGAACCGCCAGAACGAAATGCTGCGCGGTGCCTTCGGGGTTGCGTAAGGCGCTCGCGGCCAGGGCTGTCAGCAGGGCCCGGGAAGCGGCGCCGGACGGGGGCGTCTGGCGGGGCGTGCCGGTGGGGCTGGCGTCGATGAGGGTCATCAGGTGCGCCAGGGTCTCGCCGGCGCCCAGGGGCAGCGCGTGCTCCAGCGTCAGGATCGGGGTCCGGAGGCTGTCGCCGCTCTGGGAGCGGCTGGTCAGGTCGAGACGGTAGGCGGTGCGCGGAGTGAGCCAGCCGACCGCGGCCCGGGCGTGCGCCACCGGCTCGCGCACGACGACGGCGGGAGTGCCCGGTGTGCTATGGAGGACGCCTCCGACAGCGTGGTAGAGCGCGGTGCCGGCGTCGAACTTTCCGGCTGCCGCGTCGGTGAGCCATTGCCACAAGCGGCTCATGACGGAGGGGACGCCGGCGAGAGGGTCCCATTCGCGGGCCGGGTCGAGGTAGAGGCACAGTCGGCTTCCCTGCAGGACGTGCGGTGTGCCGGCGAACCGGTGGTCCAGGGTCTGTACTTCGGGCGGGGCCAGGGGCGTGGAGGGAAGGACGAGCAGGAACTCCTCGGTGTTGGCGAGGCGCAGGCCGCCCGGCGAGCGCGGCATGTCCGCGGTGCGGATGTGAATGGTGACAGCCACCTGCCCGCCCGGGGAGGTGCGGGGCCTGCCAACCACCCGCACCTCCCCGGGGTGTTTGTCCGCGAGTGCCTTGAGCTCGGCCAGCTGCAGCCGCTGCCAGTCGTTGGGGCCGTCTGAGCGCGGCCTGCGCTTGGTCATCCCGCGCGTCCGGTGCGCGTGGCCGTGGTGAGCAGCGACGCCGCGGCGAACTTGGGGGCGCGCGACGGGGAGGAGGTGCCCGGCAGGGAGGGGAAGGAGCCGCCGAACAGGCTCCGCCACAACCGCACGCTCCTGTCGTGGTCCTGCTCGTCGAAGGCCTCGCGGATCTCCTGGGCGTGAGTGTGGATGCGGGCGCGGAAGTAGCTGTAGGTGGTCTGGTTCCATCGGTGGTCGAAGGTCGCTCCGGATCCGGAGGGGTCGGCGATCGAGGGCTTGTCGGGGCGGGCCTGCAGCCATATGTCGAGGTCTTCGACGATGGTCAGCAGCGCTGTGGGCACGTTGCCGTAGCAGCCGGGGCGGGCCAGGGCCGTTGCCTGGCTGACGCGTTCGCCGAGCAGAGTGGTGAGGATGATGGACCGGGTCCCGGTGAAGGAGTTCTTGTGGTCGCGCAGGAACTTCATCAGCCGGATGACCTTGCGGAGGTTGTCGTCCGCGATGTCGTCCTTCTCCCGCATCCAGGCGGTGAAGCCGTCGGGGTTGGTCTGCTCCCACTGGTTGTCGTCCCGGTTGACGATCACCTCCCGGCCGTCCACCAGGAACAGATGCGGGACGACGTCGACGTGCATGGAGTTGGCATAACGTAGCTGCACGCAGCGGCACTTACGGGTGTGGGGCATGTCCTTGTAGATGCTGTGCCGGTGGAGGGCCGCGTAGACCTTGTCGACGTAGGTCCTCGGGCTGTCGGCCCATTCCGGTACCTCGGCGAGGTGAAGCATGAAGTCAGCGTCGAACTCCTTCTCCCCGACGGGGTTGATGATGGTGCGCTGCGCCCACGATCCCTGGCGCTCCTTGCCGAGAATCAGGGGGCCGAGTTCGGGATCGTTCCGGAGTGCCTTGTAGATGGCTTCGACCCGACTGTCGAGGAGGTCGAGCTTTGCCTGGCTGAGGTTGACGGTGTCCCGCAGGAAGGCGCGGAAGCTGTTGACGTGTTGCACAGGTCTGTTCCTTTCACGGGTCAGCAGTGGATGCAGAGGGCGCGGCGGAACAGGCTGACCGCCGAGCAGTTCGGGCGGCTGGAGTCCCCCGGGCGGTCTGGTGAAGCTCCGGGCCCCCGGTTTGGACTGGCGCGATCCGCACCAGGGCTCAGTGCAGGGGCGCAGCCGAGCCCGAGGGTTTCATTTACCAAATAGGTGCATGGAATCCTTCGATCTTGAGAGGACGGTATCATGCACCCGATGGGTAAACGCAAGTGATTCTTGGGGTGCGGGTGGAGATCTACTTCCTCGACGGCGAGCTGGCACGGTCCTGCAACGACGACGCCATACGCATGAACCGCTTCGGCACTGTCGTCGCACCAGTGCTCCGGCGCCGCCTGGCGGAGATCGCCGCCGCCGCCCACCTGGCCGAGCTCCGCTGTCTTCCGCAGGCCCGGCTGCGCGGATACGCCGACGGCCGTCTGCTGGTTGCCCTGGGCCCCACGGCAGAGCTGCACCTGCGCCCCCACGACGATCCGCCGCCCATGGCCGAAGGACACCTCGTCGAATGGGCCGTCCGTTCCCTGCTCGTCACGGACGTCCAGTTCGCTGCCGCCGCCTGAGCCCCCCTCCCGTCATCCGAAGAGAGGCACCTCGATGACCGCCGGCGCCGACCCGCTCGCATACGCGCCCACCTCGGTCCCCCATCCCGGGGAGACCCTCCAGGACACCCTGGACGAACTCGGCATCCCCCAGGCCGACCTCGCCCGTCGCACCGGGCTGTCGACTAAGCACATCAACCAGGTCATCAAGGGCACCGCGCCGCTCAGTCCCGACACCGCCCTCCTGTTCGAACGCACCACTGGCGTGCCCGCCACGCTGTGGAACTCGATGGAAGCCGCGTACCGCACCCAGCAGGCCCGCGCGGAGGAGAGCAAGGCGCTGGCCTCAAGGGTCGACTGGCTCGGCCGCTTCCCTCTCGCTGAACTGGTGAAGCTCCAGATCCTCCCCAATCGCGAGAAGACCTCCGCCAACCTCCTCAAGCTGCTGGACTGGTTCGGCGTCGCCGACCCCGACACCGCCGAGGACGTCTGGCGCAACTACCGCACCGCGTTCCGCCGCTCCACCCTGCAGGAATCCGCCGAAGGCACAGCAACCGAGTACGCGACCGCCGTCTGGCTGCGCCAGGCTGAACTTCAGGCACGGGAACTGGCCAAAAACCTGGACCTGCTGCCCTACAGCAAGCACGAGCTCGCCGCGCTTCTCCCCAGGCTACGAGCACTGACCCTGACCGGGCAGGACAGCTGGCTCGAAGAACTCCCCCGCCTGTGCGCCAGGGCCGGCGTCGCCGTGGTCTTCGTCCCGGCGCTCCCCAAGACCAGAGTCTCCGGCGCAACCCGCTGGCTTACACCGGAGAAGGTCATGGTGGCGCTCAGCGACCGCTTCAAGAGGGACGACCAGTTCTGGTTTAGCTTCTTCCACGAGCTCGGCCACGTCCTCCTCCACGGCAAGCGCCTGACGTTCATGGACGACAGCGAGAACCTCCGCTCCAAGGCCCATGCGGATCCCGCCGAGGACGAAGCCAACGACTTCGCGGCCAGCACTCTGATCCCCCCGCAGCACGCCGCCGCCTACCGGCGCCTGCGAGCCAGGCCCACGCCGTTCACTCTCATCGAGGCATTCGCCCGCGAAGCGCACATCTCACCTGGCATCGTCGTCGGCCGACTGCAACACGACGGCGCACTCGAGTGGACGCATGGCAACAACCTCAAACGCACCGTGACTCTGAACTGAGACGCCGCCCTACTGCACGCTGGACAGCTGCCGCTTTCAGCACCCGCCCAAACACCAGAAGGCCATCCTCGCGAATGTCGGAGCCGCGCGTGGCCGGGGCGTGGAGGTATGGGGACAGCAGGGCTAGGGCTTGCCTGGTGGCTGCGGCAGGATGATCACTCGTGATGCTTCGCCTGGCATACCTGACTGTCATCAAGGCATTCGCTGCCTGGCGGCTGTTACCGATGAGTGACCAGGACAAGGATGTGGTGATACTCGCCCTGCGCTATCAGTTCACCATTCTTGAGCGGCAGCTCGGTGGGCAAGGCGAATCTCGCCCCGGAGGACCGCGCTTTCCTTTCGGCGCTCCTTGTGTCGCTGCTGCCCGAATGCTGGTTCTGAATCACCTTTCGTCGACGAGAAGACGTAGCCGGTGTAGGAGAGCGACGAGCCGGGTGCGCCTCGCTCATCGGCCGCATCGTTGGCGCAACTGTGGCGGAAGCGGCGCTGGGGCGGGTGTGACGCTCTGGAGTTTTGGCAATGCCATCGGAGCTGGCGAGCGACTCACTTTGTAAAACGCTCCAGCGGGGAGGCCGCTGGAGCTCGGGGCCGGCGTCGGGTCGGCTGGCAGAACGTTGGCGCGGCTGGGTCTCGTGGTTCTCCGGATGCCTCTCGGTGATGCCGAACTATCGGCTGCTCTCAGTAAGTTGGCCGAGATCAAACACGGCGGTCACCGGTGCGTGGTCGCTCCACCGCTCGGCATGGGAGGCCGCCCGCTCGACATAGGCCTCGGTGCAAGTATCCGCAAGTCCCTGACTGGCCATCAGATAGTCAATCCTCCAGCGGAACGACGCCTTTTCGAAAAAGGTCCACCCGTTCGAGCATGTGCTATTCGAGGGTGCCTGCTGGCCTGGGCGGTAGGGGACCTTTTGTGAGTGGCATGACAGCGTTGGCGCCGGTTCGGGCGGTCGTTGGTTCGTGTGTCATGCGGAAGCCGGGTTTCCGGGCGTTACGCCCGCCTGGGCGGCGAGAGCGGTCACTTCTACGCGCATTCCCTCGATGGCGAGTGCGGCGACTGCGACGCAACACCGTGCCGGATAGGGCCGTGGCACGATCTCGGCGTAGACCTCGTTGAAGATGCCGCGGTCCTCGATGTCGGTGAGGTAGATCGTCAGGTGCAGCAGTCGGCTCAGGTCGCTGTTCGCCCGCCTGAGTGCGTTGGCCAGGTTGGTGAGCGTCTGCCTGGTCTGCTCCCGCATGTCGCCCAGCTCGATCGAGCCGTCTTCGCGGTCTGGAATCTGCGTGGTGCACACAAGGCCGCCGAAGCCGGTGGCATCTGCGGACAGAGCGTCTTCGGACGCAGTTGCTCCGGCCTCGCTGTGGCTGACGGTGCCAAAGCTCATGGTGTTCCGTTCGTGTCGGTACGAGTGGTGAGGAGATAGGTCGCGGTGTCAGTCCGGGCTGTTGCCGACACGGACGTTCAGGGTGTTTGGAGCGTGTGCCTGGCGCGCGGGTAGGCGTCGTTGGTCCCGGGAGCCAGGGCCGAGGTGCTCAGGGCGTTGAGGGTGATATTGCCTGTGAAGGCGAGCGCGGTTGCCGTCTCGTCGCGCAGGATGTCGAGCACGGCGGTGACGCCGGCTTCGCCGGAGTGGACCAGTCCGTAGACGGCCGGCCGGCCGATCAGGCCGGCGGTCGCGCCGAGGGCCCGGACCTTGACGATGTCACTACCGCGTCGGATGCCGCCGTCGACCAACACTTCGGCCTGGCCGTCGACCGCCTGCACGATCTCGGGGAGTGCGCTGACGGTGGAGGGTTGTGCGTCGAACTGTCGGCCGCCATGGTTGGAGACGAAGATCGCGTCCACGCCGACGTCCACGGCCCTGCGGGCATCCTGCGCGGTCATCACACCCTTGACCGCGAGCTTTCCGCGCCAGCGCTTGCGGATCCGGATCACGTCGTCCCAGGTCACCGCGTCGTTCTCGGTCTCCATGAACTCGCCCATCTCGCGAATGTTCATCGCCCGGCCGTCGATGCTCTGATCGCCGAACGTAATCTTGGGGCCGAACAGGAAGTTGGCGACCCAGCGCGGCTTCGTCGCGGCGTTCAGCACACCCCGGAGCGCGGGGCGCGCCTGCATCGTGAAGCCGTTACGGAGGTCGCGTTCGCGCTTGCTGGACACGGCGACGTCGCCGGCCAGGACGAGGACCGGAACGTCGGCCTCCTCGGCGCGGTCGAGATGTTGGTCGACGAGTCGCTGGTCCGGCCAGATGGCGGCCTGGCACCAGACGGCGCCGGGAGCCGCGGCCGCCACCTTCTGCAACGGCGCGCCGGACCAGGCGCTGTGCACGAAGACGGTTCCCGCGGCACGGGCCGCTCTGGCGAGCGCGACGTCGGCGTCGCGGTGGAACAGGGACAGAAGGCCCATCGGTGAGATGAGCACCGGCGTTCTCAGGGTTTGCCCCAGGACGGTCGTGCTGAGGTCGATGCCGGAGACGTCACTCATGACGGACTGTCGCAGGCGCAGCGCAGCGAGGTCGGTGATGTTGCTGCGCAGCGTGATCTCGTCGAGTGCGCCGCCTTCGAGGAAGTCGAAGACGATCCGCGGCAGGCGGCGGCGGGTGGCGCGGCGGAAGTCGTCGATGTTGACGGGCAAGCTCATGATGCCGTGTTCCTGTCCTCGGAACCGATGGATGTGATGGCGTCCTGGGAGGCCTTGAAGTGGCTCATGAAGGTGGTGACCAGCGGATGCGTCGAGGTGAGCCACTCCTGCGGGCCGGCGTCGTAGGCGACCGTGCCGCCGTCCATGAGCACGATGCGGTCGGAGACATCGAGGGCGAAGCGCACCTCGTGGGTGACGATCACCATCGTCATGCCGCCCTCGGCGAGCTGACGGATGACACGGAGCACTTCGCCGACCAGGCCCGGGTCGAGGGCCGAGGTGGGCTCGTCGAAGAGCATGAGTTTGGGGTGCATGGCCATGGCCCGGGCAATCGCCACGCGCTGCTGCTGCCCGCCCGAGAGCTGGCGCGGGTACGAGTCCGCCTGGTCGGCGAGGCCGACCTGGGCGAGGAGGTTCCGTGCCTCCTCCTCGACCTCACCGCGCCGCCGGCCGAGGACCTTCCGCGGGCCGATGGTCACGTTGTCCAGAGCGGTCAGGTGGCCGAAGAGGTTGAAGTGCTGGAACACCATGCCGATGTCCTGGCGCTGCCGGCACAGGACCGACTCCTTGACCTCGTGGAGGTCATTGCCCCGCCGCTCGTAGCCGACGAGTTGACCGTCGATGCTGATGGTTCCGGCGTCCACCGGTTCGAGATGGCTCACACAACGCATCAGGGTCGACTTGCCCGCTCCGGAGGAGCCCAGGATGCTGACCACCTCGCCGCGCTGGACGTCGAGTGTGGCGCCGCGCAGGATGGCGGCTTGGCCGTAGCTCTTCTTGACGTTCCTTACCGTGAGCATCGCTGTCATGACTTACCGTCCGAGGTGGGGGAGGGGGACCGCAGGGAGGCGAGGTGGTTCGCGGCGCGTGTGGTCCATGGCTGCTGCCGGACCCGGAGCACGACCTGAAGGCGGCGTTCCAGGTAGGCCTGGGCGAGGGAGGCGACGGTCGACAGTGCCAGGTACCAGATGCTGGCGACGATGAGCAGCTCGATGACCAGGTAGTTGACCGCGTACACCTGCTGGGACGCGGTCAGCAGTTCGTGGGCGGCGATGACGCTGACGAGCGAGGTGTTCTTGAGCATGTTGATCAGCTCGTTGCCCGTCGGCGGAACGATCGTGCGGAGCGCCTGCGGGAGGATCACGTGGCGCATGGCCTGGCTGCGGGTCATGCCCAGGGTGGTTGCCGCGTCGCTCTGCCCTTGCTCGACGGAGAGGAGACCGCCTCGCACGATCTCGGCCATGTAAGCGGCCTCGTTGAGACCGAGCGCGACGATGGCCGCGGCCACCGGAGTGATGAGGGAGTTGGTCTCGACGCTGAAGCCGAACGATGTGAACGGAACGTGCAGGGCGACCGCGGGGAAGATCAGAGCGAGGTTGTACCAGAAGATGATCTGGATGAGCACCGGTGTCCCGCGGAAGATCCACAGGTAGAGTCCGCTGATCATCCTGAGGACGGGGTTTCTCGACCTTCGCATGACGGCGAGGACGACGCCGCCGACGATGCCGACACTCTGCGCCACGAGCGTGAGCAGAAGTGTGAGCCCGATGCCCTCGAGGATGGAGCGCGTGGTCAGGTAGGAACCGACCTCGCTCCACACGATGTTGGGGGAGCTTGCGAAAGCCCACACGATCCCGCTGCCGGCCGCCAGGGCGACGAGCGCGGAGACCCACCGCCACGGGTGGCGCCGCGCGATGGTGCGCAGCTCGTCCTGATCGGTGTTCGGTTCCGGAAGAGTCGAGTTGATCACTGAGTGTCTCCGTTGATGGTGGCTCTGGTGACCAGGGAGCCGCCGGTGATCCCGTACTTCGCACAGATCTCGGCGTAGGTGCCGTCGGCGATGAGGGAGTCGAGCGCCGTGGCGACCGCCTGGGCCAGAGCCGGATTGTTCTCGTCGACCGCGAAGCCGTAGAGGAAGTCCGGCGCGATGGTGCCGAGGACCTCGGCGTAGCGCTGGGGCTGGGTGCCGGCCAGGTGCTGAGCCACGACGCGGTCGACCAGGACCACGTCCACCCGCCCGCTCCGGACCGCCACCACGGCTTCCCTGTCGGTGGGGAAGACCTGCGCGGAGACCGCCTTGCCGCCGTCCTCCAGGCACCTCGCCGAGACGGTGTCCACCACGGCGACGGTTGCGGAGCCGTTCGCGACGCCGACCTTCTTGCCGCACAGGGCGGAGGGCTGCGGGTACCGGGACTCGTCCGCGGCCCGCGCGATGCCCGCGATGCCGCCCTTGAGCATGTCGACGAAGGTGACCTGCTTCCGGCGCTCGGGGAAGTCACCGAACGACGACGCCAGCATGTCGTGGCGGCCGGCCTTCAACGCGGGGATCAGACCGTCCCAGGAAGCGTTGGAGAAGCTCGCCTTCAGCCCCAGACGCTCGGCCACCGCTGTGGCCAGGTCGATGTCGATACCCGCAAGGGTCGCCCCGTCCGGTGCGTAGAACTCCATCGGCACAAACGGCGCGTTGGTGCCGACGCGCAGTACCCCGGCCTGCTTGGCCAGGCTCGACGCGGTGCCGTTCGCGGACGTCGGCGACGTGCTCGCACCACCCTCCTGGTATCCGCACGCCGTGAGGAGGGTGGCTGACGTCGCGACGAGGACGGCGGCGACGCACCGCAAGGAAATAGACGTCAACGTGGGCTCCTGCGCCAGGGGGATTGTGGTCGCCAGGCCCCGTCGAAGGGGGCGGCGTGGGACCAGAGTAGGAGGGCGAACCTCCTATCGATACAGACCGATCTACAAAGAAGACGGCTGTCTGCTGATAAAATCTCCAAACATGGCGAGCAAAACCCCGGACCGGACCGCGTCGGCCATTGACGGCTTCCAACCGGCGTCTCTCTCGGAAGTGCTCGTGAACGTCGGAGCGGACCTGTGGCCGGCGCACCAGAATGACGACCCGCTCGTGCAGTCGATCGTGCTGCGCGAACCGACCGACGATGACGAGTACATCCCGCCGGGCGCGGTGCTCCTCGCGGTCGGCTTCCCTGCGCAGGGGCCCGCCTTCACCAGGCTGCTGGTCCGAGCCGGCGGAGCCCGGGCCGCCGCAGTGATCGTCAAGCCCGCCACGATCGACCCCGAGTCCCTGCGCACGCTGGGCGAACTGCACAAGGTCAACACTGTGCTGGCACGCCAGTCCATCGATTGGCTGCAGCTGGCGACGCTCCTCAGGAGCAGCGTGTCCATCTCCGCGGCCGACGGTGTCGCGGGGGCGCGGCTCGGCGACCTGTTCACCTTCGCCAACGCCGTGGCCACCATGGCCGGCGGCGCCACCAGCATCGTCGACCCCGCGGGCCGGGTGCTCGGCTTCTCCAACCTCGCCGATCAGCCCATCGACGAGCAGCGCCGCAAGGTCACCCTCCTGATGAGCGAGGTCGATTCACCCTCGACCGACCCCGACTACCGCCTCATCTATGCCAGCCCCGGGTGCGTCTTCGTTCCCGGCTGCGCCGAGACCTACGGACGTGTCGCCGCCGCCGTCCGCAGCGAGGGCGAAGTGCTCGGCACCATCTGGGTCATCGTGACCGATCCGCAGCAATGCCACCACGTCATGCGAGCCCTGGAGGAGCTGCTGGACGCCGCCTCCCTCCACCTCCACCACGCACGCTCCTACGTCGACGTCAAACGGCGGCGCGAGGCCGACCTGCTCTCCAACCTCCTGCGCGATCCCCGCCAGGCATCCGCATGCGCATTCGCGTTGGAGATCGCCGACAAGCAGTGGTATCGCCTTGCCACGCTCACCACGACCAACCCGCCCACACACACCGCTGAAGTCGTCTCCCACCGGCTCGTCCAACGTGTCTCGACCTGGTTGCACCTCATCCAGCCGAACGCGATCGTGGCGGAAGTCGACTCCCATCTCGTCATGCTCTTCAGCGGTCGGCACAGTCAGGAATGGACAACCCTCCAACACAACCTCGACGACTTCCTCCGCCGCGTCGAGCCCACCGCACCGTCACTGGCAGTCGTCGTGGGCCGTGAACTCCACGACACCCATGAGCTCAGCAACGACTACACCTACCTGCGCACCCTGGTGCGGCTGACCGCGTCCGGGCTCCTGACCCACCGCCCCAGCGGTGCCGTCGTGCTCATGGACGAGCACCTTCCCCGACTCGACCTGGCCACGATCGCCGACTGGTACCGCTCGACCAGCCAACTGCGCGTCCCTGTCCTCGAACGGATGAGGGAGATGGATCGTGAACGCGGCTCCGCGTACCTCGAAACTCTCAAGGCTTACATCGAAAGCAACAAGAGCATTCCCGCCACAGCGGCCGCCCTGAACGTCCACGTCAACTCGGTCCGCTACCGCATCGACAAGCTGCAGACGCTCTTCGATCTCGACCTGAACGATATCGACGTCTTCGCCTGGGTCCTCCTGCAATTCCGGTTCGCCGAATTCAATGCGCCGACAAGCCGCCCCGGCCCGGGATAGCCTCGATACTTCGTGACGGCTCATCAGGCCACTTGGCAGGCCGTCGTCGGATCCCGGGGCCGGCTCACCGAGATCCGCCATCCGACTGGGTGCACTGATTGGCGAGCTTCTTGGAGCCGGGGTTGTCCCACCCAGCATTGTGCTGCATCCACTCCAGGGCACGGCGCACCTCCGGAATCGCTGCCCGGATGTGGCCGCTGGTGATCAAGCGCTGGGCTTCGCGGAGGGCGAGTCCGGGCTCAGCGCGCCGAGACTCGTGAAGGGGGTACGGGACGGCCATCCCGAACGCTGCGGATGGCGCGGCCTGCTCCAACTGTTCCTCCCACCGACTTCTCGCGATGGAGATCTGGTCGGTGATGACCGCGGTGCCGAGATAACCCTCCGCCTGCGGAAGCGTTGCCGACACCTCCACCTCGAACCGGGCGTCGCCGGACCGGCCGGCCTCGATCGCACGAAGCTGAGCCGTGGTCAGCGGGATTACCAGGGCTTGCCGATGAACGGTCACGGTCGGCCTGTACGCCAGGTTCACCGTCACCCGCCCGACATCGAGCGGCACGGCGAGATGAACATCGCGCTGGTGAGCGACACCCCTGAGGAGCAGCCGAACCTGCTGCTCTCCCTCCGTACCCGCGCAGAGCCCCCGGCCCCGGCGTCCGCGCCGCGTGCCGAGGTGAGCCCGACCGAGGCGCGGATCCTGGCTGCGGCCGCCCGGGCTACACCACCGCCCAGATCGGCAGGGAGATCGGCCTGGCCGCGGACGGCGTCAACTACCACCTCGCCCGGCTGAGCCGCCGGTGGCACGTCCCCAACCGGACGGCGCTGGTGGGGCGGGCGTACGCGTTCGGCGTCCTCGTGGCGGAGGTGTGGCCGCCGGAGCCTGCCCGCCGCACGTGACGGCCATCAACTGGCCCGGCGCAGGTGCCGGGGCCCGGCCGGGCGGGGTTGCGGACAGCGTCGGCGGCGCCGACAGCACGGACCGCTCTCGCCGATCGCGGTCAACGGCAGGACCATCACGACCACCGCGGACGGCTGTTCGTCGACCTCCCCGGCGGCCGGTGTCTCGCGACGGCTCCGGTCCGGCTGATCGAGCCCGCTGCCGGGAACGGCTCGTGCGGCACGGAGAAACCATTCCAATCGCGAGGTCCCCAGGCCGAGCGCCTCCGCGAGCTGCTGGACGGAGCGGCGCTGCGGTCGGCGCACCCGGCCCCGCTCGATGTCGCTGATCGTCCTCACACTGACCTGGGAACGCCGGGCGAGTTCCTCATGCGTGAATCCCACTTCGCGGCGAAGCGTCCTCAGCATGCCCCCGAATGCCGAATCCCCTTGTTGTGCCTTCGACACGTCACCCCCAGAATCTTGGCGCGTGGGAGCGCTCCCACGCGCATCGAGAGCGTAGCAGCACCTCATGTCCAGGTCAGCCGCGACACGCGCCAGTGGCTCATAAGGAACAACGGGATGTGACGGTCTCTCAGTTCGAAGCCGTCCGAGGCCGTCAGGCCGAGGCGCGGACCGTCAGGCCGAGGCGCGGACCGTCAGGCCGAGGCGCGGACCGTCAGCTCGGTCGGAAGGATCACCTGGCGACGCGGCCGCCCCGGTTCGGCGATCTCCTCGAGCAGCAGCTGAACCATCAACCGCCCCATCGCCTCGGTCGGTTGGCGAACACTGGTGAGGGGCGGCTCGGTGCTACGGGCGATGACGGAGTCGTCGAAGCCGACGACGGCCACGTCTCCCGGCACGCGCCGCCCGGCCTCGCGCAGCGCCCGGAACGCGCCCACGGCCATCAGGTCGGAGGCACAGAACACGGCATCGAGGGTGGGCAGTTCGGCCAGGAGCTCGCACATCGCCGCATAGCCGCCCGCCTCGGTGAAGTCGCCGTGGGCGACGAGCGCGTCCTCCGGGGCGAGGCCGGCCTCCGTGAGCGCCTCCCGGTACCCCGCCAGGCGTGCCCCGGCCGCCTCCATGGCGAGCGGCCCCGTGATGGTGGCCACTCTGGTGCGGCCGCGCCCGACCAGGTGCCGGACGGCCGCTCGGGCCCCGCCGGCGTTGTCGGCGTGGACGTAGCTCAGCGATTCGCGCTCGGACCGGCGACCGCCCAGTACGGCCGGCATCCCGAGCTGTTCGAGCAGGTCGGGCAACAGGTCGTCCTGGCGCACCGAGACCAGGAGCACCCCGTCGACCCGACGCGCGGTGAGGTAGCGGGTCAGGCGCTCGCGCTCGTCCTCGTTGCGGACCAGGGTCAGCAGCAACTGAAGGTCGGTCGAAGCGAGTTCGTCGGAGATCCCGGTGATGACGTCCGCGAAGTACGGCTCCGACCTCAGCCGTGCCAGGCTCTCCGGGACGACCAGGGCGACGACGTCGGTGCGCGAGGTCACCAGGGACCGTGCCGCCTGGTTGGGTACGTAGCCGAGCTCGGCGACGGCGTGCTCCACGGCTTCCCTCGCCCTGGCGCTCACCTTGGGCGAACCGTTGATGACCCGGGACACCGTTCCCCGGCCGACTCCCGCGCGGGCGGCCACGTCCTCCACCGTCGGTCGCGCGGCAGGCCGGGCGCTTCCGGGGCCCGGCCTGTCAGTTCGGGGCATGATCACACTCCGGTGTGGCTCACTCTCGGGAGTGGCCATCCTACACGGTGTGAGAGCGCTCCCACGGGTGCTCCCACGGGCGCTCCCACGGGCCCGGCCCGTCGGCCGGTCGGGAGGGTGCCCGACCGGCCGACGGGACCGGCGGTCACAGGGGCATGCCCTGCCAGCCGCCGAGGTCGGTGGGCGTCGTGCCCGCGCGGTAGTAGACGCGGCCGTCCGTGCCGATGGCGAACACGTGGAGGACGCCGCCGCCGTCGACGAGCGCGGTCGGGTAGTCGAGGACGGTGCCGCCGAGGTCCTGCCAGGCGCCGTAGGCGGTGTTCGGGGCGGTCTGGGCGGTGGTGCTCACGCCGCTGCCGCCGTTGCGCTCGAACAGGACGACCCGTCCGCCGACGGTGGCCATCGCCGGCTCGCCCACGCCCTTGTGGCCGCCGATGTTGGCCGGGGACTGGCTCCACGGTCCGCCGGGCTGGGTCTGGTAGCTGACGAGCATGGCGCCGGTGCTGGCCTCGCGGTAGGCGAGTTCGATGCGGCCGTCCTGGTCGAGCGCGGCCTTGGGCGGGCTGGCCGGCCGGGAGTTCGGGATCGGGCCCGGGCCGTTGATGGCGTCGTTCGGAGCG
Source organism: Kitasatospora sp. NPDC094016 (assembly GCF_040304045.1). Classification (NCBI taxonomy): domain Bacteria; kingdom Bacillati; phylum Actinomycetota; class Actinomycetes; order Kitasatosporales; family Streptomycetaceae; genus Kitasatospora; species Kitasatospora sp. NPDC094016. The sequence continues at coordinate 45,287 of NZ_JBEOUK010000028.1, read as the reverse complement.
GTCTGCCACCAGTTGACGACCCCGTCGCGGGTGCTGGCGAAGACCTCGATCCTCCCGACGCCGTTGCGGATCGCGGTGACCGGGTCCTGGATGTCGGTGCCGTGCAGGTCGTCCCAGGTGGTCGTCCAGGCGCCGTTCGGGCTGGTCTGCCGGATCGTGCTGAGGCCGCCGCCGCCGTTCTTGACGAAGAGCTCCAGCCGGCCGTCCTGGGAGGCGACCACTGCGGGCACGCCGACCTGGTCCGCGTTGTTGAGCCCGGCGTTGGGGTTGCCGAGGTCGGCCCAGCTGTCCCGCCACACGCCGTTGGGCGCGGTCTGCGGGACGGAGACGATGTGGTGGTCGGTCAGGCGGCGGGCGAAGACCTCCATCCGGCCGTCCGCGTTGGTGCCGACGGCTATGCCCGGCGCCAGCCGGCCGCCCGGGTCGGCGAACCGTGCCGGGCCGCCCCAACTGCCGTCGGAGTTGCGCCAGTACGTGTAGAGGGAGCCCGCCCGGACGACGAAGACCTGCGGCCGGCCGTCCTGGTTCAGCCCGGCCCAGGAGGTGCCCCGCGACCAGCGGTAGTACATCCGGGAGAACCAGGCGGTTTCGTAGCTGCCCGAGTGGTCGTGGCTGGCGTACTCGGAGACGAACACGCCCTTGGTGTCGACCGTCGCCGGGTCGAGGTTCACCGGGCAGTCGCTGATGTTGTAGTCCCGGTAGTTCACCTGGATCAGCGAGCCGCCGTACTGGCTCGCCGCCACGCCGGCGAACTTCGCGGCGGAGATGTGGTCCGAGTGGTCGCCCTTGTAGCGGGTGTCCGGGAGCTCGTCCTGGGCCCGGAGCACGGTCGGCCGGTACGTCACCATGATCTGCCGCAGCACCTCGACGACGTCCGCCGCCGTGTAGGTCGACGGCCCGGACAGCGGGCTGTCCTTCGGGACGACCGTGGTGTCGGTGCCGCCGTTCAGCACGTCGGCGAGCCCGGCGTCGTGCAGGTTGAGGAAGATCAGGTGCACCGACCGGTCCTTGAGCATGTACCGCTCGACCTGCTTGCCCGCGACCGTCCAGGCCTCGACCGTCCAGTGCCCGATCTCGTCGGTCGACGGGTCGTTGTCGCCGACCCCGGCCATCCGGGAGTAGGCGTTGACGGCGCCCATCTGGCGGTTCCAGGTGCGCAGCGGGTCGCCGGCGGGGTCCCCGCAGCCCGAACACGGGTCACCGGTGATGTTCCCGGCGGTGACGAACACCGTGACGGACGGCGTGCCGTTGGCTATCGCGTTGGACAGGTCCGGGTTCATGAACAGGATGTCGTCGTCCTCGTGGGCGACGACCTGCATGAACAGCGGCCCGGGGCCGGCGGCCATACGCGCGGCCGTACCCGTACCCGTACCCGTACCCGTGGCCGCGGAGGCGCGGGTCGCGCTCCCCTTGGCCAGGACGGGTGCGGCGAGGGCGGTCAGTGCGAGGGAGGTGAGGAGTTGCCGTCGTCCGATTGCCATGTGATTTTCCCTCATTCGAGATTCGAGGCAGGCAGGTGATCACGCCAGGAGGAGATTGGCGGATTGTCGATCAGGAAGTGCCCGAGACGGTATATCGCAAATCCCGTCAGGCGCGACAGTCAACTGACGTACGATCAAGCCAATCCGCCTGTTTCTCGCCGATCTCGCCTGTCCAGCGCGGTTTCTGCTGGAACTTCCCCATGGTTTCCGCCTGATGTTCCTCCTGGTGAAATCCGGGCCTGCGGTGATTGCATGGTGCATGGCGAGCGGGCTCCGAGATTTCTCGGCGCATTCTCGGACCTCCTCCTTCGGGAAACGGATCGCCGCCATTTCTTCGTCATCCGAGCCATGCGGGAAAAGGGTTTTCCGTACCCGGCGAAAGGACTCCTGTGCACGTCGCCCACCGCCCACCGCGGGGCCGCTTGTCCGCCATGACGGCAGCCGCCGCCGTCCTCGGCACGTTCGCCGCCCTGCCGCCGGCGGCCCCGGCGAACGCGGCCGCCGGCTGCGGGCCGGTCCCCGTCGCGCTCCCGTCAGGCCCGGGCGCACCGCGCCCCGAGTCCTCGGCCTGGACGGGGAGTTGGGGTACCGCCATGAGCTTGGCCGGACCATCCGCGTCCTCGGGCGTGACGGGGCAGCAGACCCTGCGCATGGTCGTCCACACCAGCATCGGCGGCAGCTCCGCCCGGATTCGCCTGGTGAACACCTTCAGTCCGGACCAGGTGACCATCGGGCACGTCACCATCGCGGCCCAGGACAGGATCGCAGCCCAGAACGGGAACCCGGCCGCGCCGGCGGCCACACCGGTCAACTTGACGTTCGGCGGGTCCGGCCAGGCCGTCATCCCGCCTGGCAGCGAAATCTACAGCGACCCCGTCGCCTTCCCGGTCACCGCAGACGAGAACCTGCTGGTCAGCCTTTGGCTGCCCAACGGGGTCACCACCGCGCCCTACCACCCTTACACGCTCACCACCTCCTACACCTCCGCGCCCGGCGACGGTGCCGACCGCACCCGGGACACGGGCGGCGCCAACCTCTCCACCCCGTACCCCTACTGGGCCTTCCTCAGCGGCCTGGACGTCACGGCCGCCGGAAGCGACGGGACGGTGGTCGCCATCGGCGACTCGCAGGTGGACGGCGGGCACACCGACCAGGACTCCAACACCCGCTGGGCCGATGACTACGGGCGCGCCCTCAGCGCCCGGCCGACGCCCGAGGGCATCGTCAACAAGGGCATCTCCGGCAACCGGATCCTCACCGACGGGACGGGAGGACGCGTCGGCTTCGGCCAGAGCGCGCTCAACCGCTTCGACCGGGACGTCCTCTCCCAGACCGGAGTGCGGAGCGTCGTGCTCTACGAGGGCATCAACGACATCACGATGGACGACGCCTCCGACTCCGCGCTCGAGTCGGGGATCCAGCAGCTGGCCTCACGCGCGCACGCGGCCGGGCTGCGCTTAACCGTTGCCACCATCCCCGCCTTCCAGGGCTACACCGACTACACCGCCGCCCGGGACCGGGTGCGCCAGTGCGTCAACGACTGGATCCGCACGACGACGGCTATCGACGGCTTCCACGACTTCGACCGGGCGACCCGCGACCCGCTCAACCCGAGCGCCGCGTTCGCCGGTTACGTCTCCTCCGACCACCTGCACTTCACCACCAATGGGAACACGGCCCTCGCCGAGGTCCTCGCCCCGCGGCCCGCCCCGACCAGCCTCTCCCACACCTTCTCCCAGACGACGGCCGGAGCCTTCCACGGCAAGGGCATCGGCGACCTCGTCGCCCGCGACGACTCGGACGGGCACCTGTACGAGTGGGCGGGGCTGGGAGACGGGTCTTTCACGGCCAGGACCGACCTGACGGCCGGCTGGGGCGCGTTCTCCCAGACCACCGCCGGCGATTTCCGGGGGACTGGTCACGCGGACCTGATGGCGAGGGAGGACGCGACGGGCAACCTGTACATGTGGCCCGGCAACGGGGACGGCACCTTCGCCGGCCGCGTGCTCGTCACCG
>NZ_JBEOUK010000028.1:0-41692 GCF_040304045.1 Kitasatospora sp. NPDC094016 | reverse complement strand
GCAACCTGTACATGTGGCCCGGCAACGGGGACGGCACCTTCGCCGGCCGCGTGCTCGTCACCGACGGCTGGGGTCCGTTCTCGCAGACGGTCGCCGGGAGCTTCCGGGGGACCGGCCGCGCCGACCTCATCGCCCGCAACGACACCTACGGCGTCCTCGACGAATGGATGAACACGGGCGGAGCCTCCTTCTCCCACGCCTTCCGGCTCACCGACGGCTGGTGAGTTGGTACCTACCCGCCGAGCCCGAAGCACGAGTACGACAGACGAAGTGTGCCGCAAGCTCGGCGGTGGTCGTGGTCATGGCGGCCTTCCCGGGGTGGTGGGCGAGGGGGCGGCGGGGTGTCACAGCGCGGTCAGTTCGGTGAGGTCGGCGATCACCTCGGAGGCCATCACCGGGTCGAGCGCGGCGAACGTCGGGAAGGTGTGGTTGTGGGTCCAGTAGTCGCCCGGGCGCCTGTCGAGCCACACCGTTTCCACCCGCTGCTCGGGGTACGAGTCGAACATGCCGACCGCGATGCCCTCCTCCGGGGCGATCACCACGTAGAGGTCGGGCCCGACCGGGCGGGACAGCCAGCGCTCGACGCCGTTGTCCTGGGGCTCGCCGCGCCGCCAGCCGCGCCGTTCCATGCCGACCAGCCGGGTGGTGGGCAGCACCGGACCGTTCTCGAAGCGAGTCAGGCGGTGGCCGGCCCGCTCCTCGTCGCTCAGCGCGTACACCGGGCGGCCGAGCTGACGGAACGGCTGCAGGATCTCGTAGTCGGCGAACAGCTCCGACCAGTCGGCGAGGCCCCCGCCGAGCAGGAGCGGGTGCGCCAGCCGGACGCAGGCCGTGGCCGGCAGCGCGAACGCCTCGTCCCGGACGTCCGCCAGGGTGCGGTCCTCGGCGACGCGGAACGCCGTTACCGTGCCGTCCGTCTCGGACAGCCACACCAGGCGGCGCACCAGGTGCCACAGCAGCGGATGCCCGACGAAGAGCTGGTCGAACTCCTCCGCCGTCCACGACCGCCGGGTGACCATCGCCTCCTCCAGGCGCCGGATCTGGTCCCCCGCCACCGTGCGGACGTCCTTCTTGAGCGCGGCGAAGCGCTTGCGCTCGGCGGGCGCCAGCTCGGCGTCGTCCCGCGCCCCCGGGGCGGGCAGGTCCTTGCGGCGGGCGCCGGCCGCGTCCAGCACGTACGGCTTGAGGTGCTCGTCGAAGCCGACCGTGAACGTCCGGGTGCCGTAGTCGATGACGGTGGTCCCGTCGGCGTCCAGCCCGAAGTCCGGGACGAGGCGGTCGGACAGCTGCTCCCCGGTCAGGGCGAGACCGGCCGCCACCTCGGAGATCTTCTCCTGGGCGCGGGTCTTGAGCGCCTTGAACTTCACCCGCTGTGCGATGCCGTGCAGGTGCAGCAGGGCCGTGTCGGTGCCGATGGCGGCCAGCACCTCCAGGCCGTCCACCGCCCGGTGGTGCGCCCCCTCGCCCGGCCAGGCGCGGACCACCGGCGTCAGCCGGCGGACCGTCTCGTCGTCACCGAAGCGGCCGAGCACGTGCAGCGCCCACCCGTCCTGGGCCGGCATGCCGACCAGCCGCCACTGCTCGAACACCGCCCAGCAGAACTCCGTGAGCGACCGCGGCTCGCACAGCCTGGCCACCTCGTCGAGGCCCGGGTAGAACACCCCGGGCGCGGACAGCGCGAGCATGGTGAGCACGTGCCGCACCGCTTCGGCGGGAAGGGCGCCCTCGCCGCCGCGCAGCAGCAGCTGCGGCAGCATCACCGGCTCCGCCCAGTCGCAGAGCGGGGGCAGCTTCGCCGGGAGCGCGGTCACCAGCGGGTCGGCCGACAGCAGTGCGCCCACGGCCTCCTCCGCCTTCGGCCCGTACTCGCCGGCCACGGCGCGAACCGCCGCCGCGCCGTGCGCCTCGGCGACCACCCGCAAGGCCTGCTCGGCGCCGAGCCGGGCCGCCCCGGCCTTCCCGAGCGCGGCGGGCACCAGCAGCCGGGCCGCGTCCACGCCGTGCCGGACGAACCAGGAACGCGCGGTGCTCCCGGCCGACTTGAGGCGCACCAGCCAGTCCACCATGGTCTCGGCCACCCGGGCGTCCAGGTACGGAAGCAGCAGGGGCGCGTGCGTGGCCGGGTTCCCCACCGCTGCGGCCCGGATCGGTTCGACGGCGTCCGTCCCGAAGCGCGCGGCGACCCGGCGCAGAGAGTCCCCGGAGTGCCAGATGCGCTCACCGGCGCGCCACTGCGCGAGCAGGGGCCGGGCCAACTCCTCGTCACCGTAGGCGAACAGCGCGAGCTCGGCGTACTGTCCGCCGCGCAGCCGCGCCTCCTCGGGTTGCCCGATCCTGGCCCGGATCGTGGCCGAGACCCGATGCCAGTCGTCGTCCGACCAGCTCGTGTACCAGGACTCGGAGTTCGCCGCCCACGCCTCGCGCTCACCCGGCAGCCACCGCATCTGCGGTTCCTGCGACGCGCTGAGGCCGGTCAGCACGCGGGGCTTGCCGACGGAGCGCGGCCGCGTCCACGGCGGGCTGGTGAACAGCTCCGGCAGCGAGTCGGGGCCGACCTCCGGCACCCGCTCGCCGAGGTCGGTGAGCGGCTCGACCAGGGCCGCCTGCTCCAGCGTCAGTTCCGGCAGCAGTTCGAGCGCGGTCGCGCGGTGGACCGCGACGTGGCCGGTGAGGAGCTGCCGGGCGAGCTGCTGCGCGGCCGGGTCGGTGGAGGCCACCGCGGCCTCGGCGAGCAGGCGCAAGGCACGCCGGGGGAATCGGCGGAGACCGGCCAGGAGGGCAGCGCGGGTGGACTTGATGCCGTCCTGCTGGGCCAGCAACCCCCGGAAACCCTCGTCGGAGGGGAGCTCGGCGAGCGCGTCCAGGATCCGCTTCTTGCCGTCCTTGTGGTGGTAGCTGGTGGTCAGGTCGTGCAGCATCACCGGTGCTACGTCGCCGCCGAGGCCCTCCGCCACGGTCGCGATGATCTCGGTGGACCATCCGTCATAGCCCAGGCTCGGCAGCGGGGGGAGCTTCTCCAGCGGTTCCGCCGAGGAGAGCGAGCACAGCAGCATCGACCACTCGACGGCGGCCAGTCGGGAGCCCGACGTGACACACTCCTCGACCCAGGCGGTCTCGGACGGCACCAGGTACGCCGCCACCACCAGGCGGGTCAGGCTGTTGCGGCAGTCCGCCAGTGCCTCGACCGCCGCGCGGTGGGTCTCCTCGTCACAGGCTGCCAGCAGCGACCGGACCCGGTCCGCGGCGGGGCGGTACGCGCCGTGCCCCTGGTTGGCCCCGCGCCGGACACGGGGGTGGACGGACCTCTGGTGGATCCAGTCGGTCTCGACGGCCGTCGTGAACAGCTCGACGGTGGCCCTGGCCGCGAACGGAAGGCCGAACTCCGCCACCCAGGCGTCCACGGCCACGCGGAGCCCGTTGTTGCCGGGATACGAGAACACGGCGGCGAGCACCGCCGCACCGAGCGGGTCCCGGCTGCCGGACTGGTGGGCGCGGGCGGCCGCGACCAGCTCCGGGTCGCTGTGCTCCGAGGCGAGCGTCTGCTCCAGCCAGTCTCTCACCTGCCGCAGCCCGTCGCGGTACGAGGTCACCGGGCCCTTCCCCGGCGCGGACGGGTTCTGGGGAATGCCGCCCCGGCGCGGGATCAGGGCCCGACGCCAGGCGTCCGGCATGACGAAGATGTCCTCGTCCTCGTCCTCGGGACCGGCGGCCTCGGCCGTGGGCACGGACACGCCGGGCTGCGCCACGGGCAGCGGATCCGCCGCCGCACCCGGCTCCGTGCCCGCCCCCGCACAGATCTCGCGGTAGCCCTTGCGCTCCTTCTCGGCGACCACCTTGGCGAAGTGCGCCTGCGCCTCCTCCACGGTCGGGAACGCCTTGACCTGTTCCCGCCCGTCCGTACCGGCCCGCCCGTACCGTACGGTCACCGAGGCACCGTCGACCGCGGCCTCCCAGAACTTGTCCGAGCCGCCCTCGACGAACTCCCAGCGCCGCACAGCCCCGCCCTCTCCTCGAACTGATGATCAGGAGACGAACGTTAGCGAGTCCCACCGACAAGTCCCGGCCGACCGCCCTCGCACTCACCTCCCCGCCGAAGTCACCGTGCGCCGGCGCTTCGTGCCTCAGCGAGCGGCGTACGCGTCCTGGACGTATTGGCCGGCGTCGATCAGTGACTGGAGCCACGTCTCGGCGTCGTCCTTCCGCGCGTTGGGGGTGTGGCTCAGGCGGAGGGTGCGGAACGCAGCCCGTACGTCGGGGCCATGCGGGCGCCATCGCCGCAGACGTAGGCCTGGGCCCAGGCTTCGATCAGGGGCCAGGCCTCCTCGCCCTCCGCCGCGATGCGGTCCTGGACGAAGCGTGCGCCCGTCACCGGCCTCGCAGTACCCATGAGGACATCCTCTCCACGGACCCGAAGATCCGCTTCTCAGAAGTGTCCACTGTTCGGGGTGAAGCCCAGCCCACCCCTCACCCCACCCCGTCAATTTCACCCCCACCCCTCCCGTCCCGACGGGGCCCGGCTACTCGACGTCCTCGTACTCCTCGTCGTCGTCCTCGTGCTCCTCGTCATCTCGACGATCCACGGCCGGGGAGTTCACGAGGATATCGCCACCCAACTTGCGCACCTCGTCGATGATCCGGTTCTGCTCCTCGGCCGATCCGAACGGGTGCGAGGTAGTGGCCCGTGCCTCAGGAGCTTCCGCGAGGGCCATCAGCCGCTTCACGGCCTGCCGCGCGTCGTTCACGGCATGGCGCAGGGCTCGCCGCTCGGCCGCCAACTGGGCGTGGATGGACTGATCGGCGCTGGCCTTCTCCTTCTCCGAGTTCTGCTCGTCCTCGACCTCGCGAGCTTTCCCCGGGTCGGAGAGCACCACGATGCTCCACTGGCTGAGTGCTGCGGGGGCCACACCCCCCGCGTCCTTGCGGATCTTGTCCTCAGCCGTGAGGTCGACCGCCGGGACGGAGTACATCGTGGCCGTGTTGCGTCCGAGGAGCTGCGTGTCGGTGAAGGCGTTGAGGCACTCCCGCTCCGGGTCGAAGGCCTTGGCGGCGAAGGCCAGGGTCCACAATCCCTCCTCGGACTCCGTGAGCCCGGCGATGATCTGGTCCGCGTTGGCGCGGAACGGGACCGTCCGACCCACCGCCGACCCGACGTTGCGCGTGATGAGTTTGTCCGTGATGAGCGCGACCCCTCCGGCCACCGCGAGGGTCTGCCGCGCACTCTCGTTGCCGTTCAACGCGGGTTGGACGAGTTCGGCGAAGTCCGCCGTGGGAACCGGCTGCCAGTTCCCCATGACGCCCTTGGTGAGCACGCCGCCGTTCGCCCAGGCGTTCCGCGCTTGTTGGAGCGATCCCGCCTTGTACCCGCGCCAGGGCAGGTCGATGACCGGCCCGAGGAGTTCCGCGTACCCGGCCGTCCTCATCTTGCTGGTGCCCTTGATGTCCTTGGCGAACCGCTTGACCTGCTCGAAGATCTCGGGCCGGGTGAGGAAGTTCACCAGGTAGACGGCCCGCCAGAGTGCTGTGCCCGGAATGCGGTTGTTCTGGAAGACGGCAGGTAGTTCCGCTGGCTTCCGGCGACCGATCGCGAGCCCGATGATCTCCTCCAGGAGATTGTGCTGCGGCAGCCCGGGAAGGCGGATGCGGCTGATCGCCCGGGTGCCGACCTCGACGTTCTGCGCTGCCGCGTCCCAATGCCGGAACTCGACGTGGATCGAGGCGAGGATGGAGCGGATCGCGTCGTCGAAGACCTCCTCCGCGGAGAGCCCGGCCGAGCTGTGCCGGTGGACGCTGACCGTGACCTGGGCCGGCAGGACAAGGGTCTGGCCAAGGCGCACCGCGCGGTCCGTCGGCTGCGCCTCGTTCACTCCGCGCTGGAATTCGGCGAGGAAGCCGACGAGTGCCTCCTGCCGGCCGAGCGCCATGCGCTGGCTGAGCGCCTTCTCGCTGGCACCGCGTCGCTGGGGCTTCTCGGCGGTCAGCACCTTGAGAGCCGTTGCGGCGATGTCGTCGGCGTACGGTGCTTCCCCTTCGGTGAGCAGTGCCCAGGCACTGGTCAGACGCGTGATGCCGTCGCGCACGGCGAGGACGTCGATGTGTTCGCTGCCGTCGGCGAACTCGAGCCGGCACGGGTGCGCGATGACGGCACGGGTGATCCGCCGGGCCAGGATCGACCGGTCGTAGGGATTCGGATTGGCGTGTCGAGTCTGCTCGATGGTCTGCGTCAGGTGGTCCCGCAGATGATCGCGGTCGCGGTAGCGGTAGACGACACGGGCGTACGGCCGTCCGCCCTCGTCCACATCGCCGTGGACCTCCGGATCGTTCACGGGCAGTGCGCCCTGGCTGGTCCGCGGCTGGTGCCCCGGGAACAGTTCGGTCAGCCATACCCTGGTGTGGAGCGAGCGGAGCGTTGCCCCCTCCACGTGTTCCTCGATCAATGCGGGCGCCTGCCCCTTGGAGGAGCGCAGTTGGGCTGCCGCCGCGTCGGGGGAGACGACGGCACGAGCCACGACGTGCCACCCGTCCTCGTCTAGTGAAGCGCCCTCGGCTGCCAGACCCGCTCGAACGAGTGCGGAACGATCACCCGCGGTGGCGGGAGTCGGCAGGGTCCGCTCGAATCCCGAGACCGTGAACTCCTCACCCGCGAAGCGGAACGAGATGCTCTCGGGGTTACTCGCCGGTGTCACGACACTGGATCCGTGGTCGCCATCTTCCTCGTTGATGACCTGGGATTCGCTGGCGTCAGACATGTTCTTCCTTTCAAGAGGCTGTCAAAGTTGGGTGATTTCCCTCGATTGCCCCACTGGCTGGCCACTGCCTCGGCAGTTAGACTGGGAAACGCAGTCAGGGCTCGCGCCCCGTGCGCGTGCCAGGTCTGCTTTCACGGACCCCGGCCGACGGCCGGGGTCTCGTCATACCGCCGCCCTGTCCGATACCTCGGTCAACTCCGTTCCGGAGCTGGGGCCTTCGGCAGGTACCGGCCGAACCAGCCCCACATCATCCGCTTCGCCTCCTGCCTGGCGATCGACTGGCACGCGGCGTGTGCCACCAGGTCCGCCATCTGGAGCCACTCCGAGGTGTCGGCCGGAGCCTGCGCGGCCGGCAGTGGGATCCACCGGGGGTTCACCAGCCGGTGGACCTCTCCGTAGAGCCCCTCGGTCCCGTCCCCGTCGACGATCAGCCCAGCAGGTTCACCGATCTCGGCCAGCCGCTGGTCCAGGCGACGGAGCAGCCCCTCGTAAGCCCGCCGCTTCGCCGTCCCCCAGTGTGAGGGCTCTTCGGCGTAGACCGTCACGATGTCGAGTGAGGGCCAGGAGCCGATCACGGAGAGGGCCTCCTGGGCCATGCGGTACCGCTCGATCTTGCGGGGATTCAACCCGCCCGGACGGCCACGCCCTCCGAGGAAGTCGGTCGCGTGCAGCTCGAAACCAACTGGCACGCTGTGCTCGTGGTTCCACCGGCGGCGCATGTTCTGCCAGTCGGCTAAGACTTCAGGGGCCAGTACGGGGGAAGACCCGATCGCGGTGTAGAGGGCAAGGCCGGTCTTGGGGATCCCGGAATCGTCGACGTACCACAAACGGTCGACCGACTGATGGGCGTTGATGGTGGTTCCCGGCCTTTCGCTCGAATCCGAACATGATCAGGACGATCTGCGGCTGCACCGCTTCGAACTGATCGACCAACCGGGCTGAGACACGGTCGGAGACGCGGATTCGGGCGATACGTGCTGCGTCTCCCCACCACCAGGCTCCCCGGGCCCTGTCTCGACGGCCTGCTGAGACTCCATGAGTCCGTGAGGTCCGCCAGTCAGAGTTTCCGGGTAGCGTTCGGCCGTCTGCCGAATGCCGGTCACTAGGTCGTGGAGGGCTCGTACACGCCCAGGCTAGATCCACTGCCTTCGCGCGGTCAATTCAACTGCTTATAGGAAGACTTGAGTCACATGGTCCACCTGTCCACGTGAACGACCGTGGCCTGCTCGCCCCGGAGTGAGGAAGCAGCGGCGAACTCCAGGTCGGTCGCGCTGGCCGTGCGGCGCGCGGGGAGGAGTACACCGCCGATCGGTTGGCGCGGGGCCGCCGAGCCTGAGTAGGCGTCGAAGGTGCTGCCGCCGACGATCGCGGTGACGGTCTCCGCGTAACCCGGGCCCTGTTCCTGCGCGGCTCCGCAGAACTCCAGGGGGCGGACGAGGCCGGCCGTCGCCGCGGTGCTGGCGGGGCATCCGCAAGGCGTACCGGGATCCCGAGGCGCGCCGCGGCATACAGACCGGGTGCGTGGGCCGCGAACGGGTCCGCAAGCTCGGGAACCTGGCCGATCGCTACCCTGCCAAGCTGACCATGGACCGACTCAAGTCAACTCATGTAAAGATCCTCATCTTCGACGACGCCTGGATCGCCACTACTGAACTTGATCGGGTGATGTCGGGGCTGTTCGCCTGACAGGCGCTGGACGGCTCCGGTAGTTCTGGCCTGTGAGATACGCGCAGGGCGGCGGCTTGACCGACGCCGAGAGGGCCGCGCGGGAGCGGATCCGGCTGGAGGCAGTCGTTCGCTTCGAGGGCGGGGAGAAGAACCGGGAGATTGCTGCCGTGTTGCGGGTGAGCGAGGGGTCCGTTGAACGCTGGCGCCGGCAGTGGCGGGAGCTGGGAGCGGATGGGGTCCAGTCCAAGGGATCGCCTGGGCGTCCGAGGCTGAGTGATGCGCAAATCGCGCGGCTTGAAAGGAGTTGGAGCGCGGCCCGCTGGCCCACGGCTGGGAGGACCAGCGCTGGACGTTGGTCCGGGTGAAGACGTTGATCGGTCGGATGTTCCACGTCAGCTACACCGTGGAAGGGACCTGGCGCCTGCTCAAGCGCCACGGTTGGTCGTGGCAGCAGCCGACCCGGCGGGCGATCGAACGCGACGACGCCGCTGTCGAGTTGTGGAGGAAGGAGGTGTGGCTCCAGGTAAAAGCGCCGCGGCGGCTCGGGGAGCCTGGCTGGTCTTCGAGGACGAGGCCGGACAGACACTGAGGCCCCCCGCGCGCCAGGACCTGGGGCCGAGTCGGGTGCACGCCCGTGGTGCGGGTGCGGGGCGGAGGCTCCGGACGGATATCCATGGCCGGGATGAGCTGCTACAAGCAGGGCGAACGTTCCCGGCTGATCTACCGAGTCCGCCTGCACCGAGGACGTAAGGGCGAACGCAAGAGCTTCAGCTGGCAGGACTACCGCGACCTCATCCTCCGGGCTCGCATACAGCTCGGCGGCCCGATCGTGCTCGTCTGGGACAACTTGTCCGTCCACCTTGTGCCGCCGATGAAGGAGTTCATCGCGGCGAACGAGGACTGGCTGACGGTCTTCCAACTGCCCTCGTACGCCCCGGACCTCAACCCGCAGGAAGGCATCTGGTCGCTGGTCAAGCGGACCATCGGCAACCTTGCCGTGGCCAACCTCAACCACCTGACCAAGAGCGTGAAGCGGAGTCTGAAGAAGATCCAGTACCGACCGCACCTGATCGACGGATGCCTCGCCCAGGCCGGACTGATCATGGACGACTGACCACCACGCGGCCCGACATCACCCATTCAACTTCAGTAGTGTTGGTGTCGCGTGGCCTTATCGTCGGTTGGCGCTCGCGGTGCCCCTGTCGTGAGCAATGCGATGAATCGACTTGTCAAAAGCTGGCCGGGCGAGATTGCAGGCCTCGTTCGCTGGCACGAGTGGGGCTGGGCTGGGGATGCCGCAGGCCGGGGTCGCCTTCGGCCTTCTGCTTAACTGTTGCTGCTCATTGGTCAGTTGCCGCCGAAATTGAATACTGCGGTGACGGGCGCGTGGTCGCTCCAGCGTTCGGTGTGGGCGGCAGCCCGCTCGACGTAGGCCTCGACGGCCTTGGCGGCGAGGGTGGGGGTGGCGACCTGGAGGTCGATGCGCCAGCCGGAGTCGTTGTCGAAGGCGCGGCCGCGGTAGGACCACCAGGAGTAGGGGCCGGTGCGGTCGGGGTGGAGGGTGCGGACGACGTCGACGTAGCCGGCTTCGTCGTAGACGCGGGAGAGCCAGGCGCGTTCTTCGGGGAGGAAGCCGGCGGACTTCTGGTTGGCCTTCCAGTTCTTGAGGTCTTCGGGGCGGTGGGCGATGTTCCAGTCGCCGCAGACGACGACCTCGCGGCCGTCGGCGGCGGCGCGGGTGCGGAGGGCGGTGAGGTGGACGAGGAATTCCGCCATGAAGCGTTCCTTCTCGTCCTGGCGTTCGGTGCCGACCTCGCCGGAGGGGAGGTAGAGGCTGGCGACGGTCAGCCCGGGCAGGTCGATCTCGACGTACCTGCCGGTGTTGTCGAACTCCTCGGACCCGAATCCGATGACGGTCCGCTGCGGCTCCTGGCGGGACAGGACGGCGACGCCGGCCCGGCCCTTGGCGACGGAGGGGGCCCAGACCGCGTGCCAGCCGTCGAGGTCGCGCAGTTCGACGGGCAGTTGCTCCGGCTCGGAGCGCACCTCCTGGAGGCAGACCACGTCCGCCTCGGTGCCGGCCAGCCACTCGACGAAGCCCTTCTTGGCCGCCGCCCGGATTCCGTTCACGTTCACACTCGTCACCACGATCACCCGGGCAGCCTACCGAGTGCCGGGGCCTGCGCCGAAGCGTGACGCGCGTCGCCGCGGGATGACGTGAACGCGGCATGAATGTGTGCGACAGTCGCACCAAGCCGCGCCATTGGTCTTGACCATCTCCGGACGATGCCCCTAGGGTCGCTTACTGCAAAGACCTTTAATAAAGAAGGACGGATAAAAGCCCGCTCTCCCACCTGCCGCATCCGCGGACAGCGGGCCCGGGATCCGCCCTCCTTACCGCAGGGTGGACAGAGCAGGGTGGAGGACACGGTGGGGACGACTGGACAGCTTTCGGCGGTGCCGGAACCGAAGTACTGGCACCTGCGCACGGTGCTGCTGCGGGCCATCGACTCGGAGTTCTCCACCGGCCAGGTCCTGCCCAACGAGCGCGAGCTCTCCGCCCGCTTCGGGGTCGCCCGGGCGACTCTGCGGCAGGCACTCGACCAGCTGGAGCTGGAGGGTCGCCTGGTGCGTCGCCGGGGGATCGGCACCCTGATCGCCGCCCCGCGGGTCGGCGTCCCGGTCAACCGGCAGGAGGAGGGCTGGCCCGGCGTCGGCCGCAACCACGCCTGGCGGACGGTCGACTGCACCACCGCCCCCACCCCGGCGCAGCTGGCCAAGGGCCTCGGCATCGCCGAGGGCGCCACCGTGCACACCGTCCGCCGGGTTCGCCTGGTGGAGGGCCGGGCGGTGGCCACCGAGTCGCTGCACGTGCCGGCCGCCGCGCTGCCGCACCTGCCCGGCTTCCGGGCCGAGAGCGACAGGGCCCGCTCGGTGCTGCGCCAGCTGGAGCGGCTGGAGGTGGACGGCGAGTCCCGCGCGGTCGAGCTGGGTGTCGCCGAGGCCGCCGAGGCCGCCCTGCTGGAGCGCCCGCCCGGCTCGCCGGTGCTGGTGATGACCACCCAGTACGCGTCGGCCGGCCGCCTGGTGGCGCTCGCCGTCGCCACCTACCGGGCCGACACCTGCAAGCTGACCTTCGGCTCGACCGGGCTGGTCGAGGTCACCCCGGTCGGCGCTGCGGCCGAGGTCCGCACCGCCTCCTGAACCACTTTTCCGACACCCTCAGACCGAGGCCCGAACGCCCAACCGGCGTCCGGGCCTCGGCCGTTGTTCGGGGTGAGTTGTGTGGGCGGAGTGGTCCGGGCGGAGCCGGGTCCGGATCTCCGCCCGGGCGGAGCCGAGGCCGGACCGCCGCCCAGGGTTCGACCAGGGCGGGGCGGTCCGGGCCCGTCAGGCGCGGCCGTTGCCGGTGGTCGGCGGGTCGACGGCGAACAGCTGGTCCTCGACGTGGTCGAGGGCGACGCGCAGCGCGCCCATCGCCACGACCTCGGAGCCGAGCGCGGCGAGCGCCACCTCGGGGGCGCGGAGGGTGAACTGGGCGAGGCGCTCGCGCAGCGGTTCCAGGACGCCGTCGAGGCCGGCCGCCCAGCCGCCGACCACGACGAGCTGCGGGTCGATGGCGAGGACGAGCGCGGCGACGCCCTGGACCAGGCGGGTGAGGAAGCGGTCCATGGCGACCTTCGCGACCTCGTCGCCCTCCCGCGCGAGCCGCAGGACGCGGGCGACGGCGGCCTCGTCGAGCGGGTTGAGCGGCTTGCCGGTGGTGGAGAGGAGCCGCTCGGGGGTGACCTCCTGGCCGAGCAGGTGGAGGGCGCCGATCTCGCCGGCCGCCCCGCCGTAGCCGCGGTGCAGCTTGCCGTTGATGAGGGAGCCGGCGCCGGGGCTCAGGCCGGCCATGACGAAGACGACGTCGCCGGCGCCGACCGCCGCGCCCTGCCAGTGTTCGGCGATGGCGGCGAGGTTGGCGTCGTTCTCGATCAGGACGGGGCAGCGGAAGGAGCGCCGAAGCCGGGCGCCGAGGTCGAGGCCGGTCCAGCCGGGCATGGCGGTGCCGAGCTGGATGGTGCCGTCGCGGTCGACGATGCCGGGGGTGCCGATGCCGACGGCCCAGAGGTTGTCGCGGGAGATGCCGGCCTTGCGCAGGACCTCGGCGACGGCGGTGCGGACGGCGGTGAGCCGGTCCTCGGCGTCCAGGGTCTCGTCGACCGGCTTGAAGTGACTGCCCACCACCTCGCCGGTGAGGTCGGCGAGGATGACGTGGATGTCGTGCACGCCGACCTCGATGCCGAGGATGTGCCCGGCTTCGGCGCGGAAGCGGAACCAGCGGGCCGGTCGGCCGCGCCGGCCGGTGCCGGGCTGGCCGTCCTCCTTGGGCTGGTCGACCTCGGCGACCAGCCCGGTTTCGACCAGACCCTCGATGACGCCCTCGACGGTCGGGCGGGAGAGCCCGGTCTCGCCGACGAGCTGGGTGAGGGTCACGGAGTGGCCGGTCCGCAGCGCCCGAAGCGTGACCGCCGCGTTGATCCGCCGCAGCAGCGAGGAGTCTCCTCCGGTGAGCCGATCCGCCAATGCGATGCCCTTCGCCGTTCGCGCGACTGCCCTGGCGCGCGGTGTCGAGTGCGCGGTGCCCACCGAATGGCCCGCGGGGGTGTGCCACCCCCGGAACGCGGCACGGCGGCGCGGGGCCGCCTGCGCCAGGGCCGGAGGACAAGCGGAGCCTACCCGGGGGTGGGCCCGCTGGGCGAGAATCCTTGCAGCTCATCCAGGCTTCGGTATCGAAATGGTACGCATCGGGTGGTGGTGCACGAGCCGGGCTTCACGGCCCGGCCACGGGCCGCCCGCCGCCGGGCCGCCGGGACCGTACCGACCAGCGGGAACGGGCGGAGAACAGCGAGCCGAGGCTCAGCCGGGAGCCGGCCGACAGGGCGCTGAGCACGGAGCCGGCCGACCCGATGGACAGGACGCTGCCGGCGGACCCGATCGAGAGGACGCTGCCGGCCGACCCGATCGAGAGGACGGAGCCGGCCGAGCCGATCGAGAGCACCGAGCCGACGGACCCGACGGAGGCGATCGAACAGACGGAGGCCAGGGAGACGAGGGAAGCCAGGGAGGCCCTGGACCGGAGCGACCGCGGCCGCCGCTGGGGCTGGAGGGGGCGCAAGGACGGCAAGCGCTGCGGGAACCGCACGGGGGAGTCGGGCACGGCCCGATGGTAGCGGCGGCTCAGGGCATCCGCGCCGCGAACAGCCGCTGCCCGAGCAGTCCCATCGGGTGCCCGTCCTCGGGCAGCGCGAGGACGGTCGGGCAGCCGGCGGCGGTGAGGGCGGCCCGCCAGCGCTCGGCGGCGGGCGCCGGGAAGGCGGGGAAGCCGGGGGCAGTGGCGGCGACCGGGAAGGCGGGGGCGGCAGGGTGGACGGGGGCGGCGGGGTGGACGGGGGCGGCGGGGATGACCGGGGAGTCGGCGCGGGCCTCGGCGTCCCCCGTGATCAGCAGGTCGAGCTGCTCGCCGGTGGGCGCGAGCAGCAGCAGCTGCCCGCCGGGCGCGAGCTGGTCGACCAGCTCCGGGACGACGGCGTCCGGGTGGCCGGTCACGGTGGCGACGACGAGGTCGTAGCGGCCGCCGTCGGGCAGGTGGTGGTGGTCGGCGCCGGGGCGGGGCCGGGTGGCGAGGGCCCGGGTGACGGTGGAGTCGGCGTCGTCCTGGCCGAGTTCGAGGATGCGCAGCGGCTGCGGCCCGTCGTGGGTCTCGGCGAGGCCGCGGACCAGTGCGCCGAGGGCGGCGCCGAGGTAGCCGCGGGCGGCCGTCCAGCGGATCGGGGCGGCGGCCGGGCGGGGGGCCTCCTCGCCGGTGATCAGCCGGGGCAGGCGTAGTGCGCCGCGCCGGATCCGGTCCAGGGCGGCGACCGGGCCGAGCCCGTCGTTCCAGGCCTCGACGGCGGGCCGCCAGGCCTCCCGGACCTCGGCCGCGCCGAGTTCGCGTCGGCCGTAGTGGACGCCGTCGTGCCGGGTGATCAGGCCGTGCCGGGTGAGCGCGTCGAGCCAGCGGACGACCCGGGGCCGCTGGGCGGGCGTGACGAGGGCGGCGGCGAGGATCTCGGCCTCGGTGTGGCCGCGCCCGGGGTCGGTGAGGACGCCGCTCTGCTGGAGGGTCAGCAGCAGCGCGGACAGTACGGCGTGGTCGAGGTGGGTGCCGAAGGCCTGGACCTGTTCGGCGGTGACGCCTATGGCGTGCTTCCAGGCGATGGCGTCGGCGGCGTCGGCGGCGGTGCGCAGTCGCCGGTCGGCGGCCTCGGCGTGGCTGTGCGGGGCGCGGACGTGGGCGAGGACGGCGCCGAGCGCGTCGACGGCGGCGTACACGTCGTCCTGCCGGGGTTCGGGGCCGACGTGCAGGACGAGCCGCAGGGCGCCGAGGTCGTGGTCGGCCAGGTCGGGGTGGCGGCTGAGGCGCCACAGCAGAGTGGAGGGCAGGCTGAGGTGGGTGGTGGCGCTGGCGGCGAGGTCGCCGAGTTGCTGCTCGGGGTCCTGTCGGGGGTCGGCGCAGTGGACGGTGCCGCCGGCGAGCAGGGTGGCGAGGGCGAGTTCGACGGCGAGGTCGGTGGCGGGGTGGAGCACGGTGTGCCGGATGGGCGGCGGGCCGAGGACGCCCGCCCAGTGCCGCAGCCGCTGTTCGGCGGTGCGGGCGGCGGAGGGCGGCAGCGCGGCGTGGGCGGCGACGCGCTGGGCGAGGGCCCGGGGCAGGCCGCCCGGCGGGGAGACGCCGAGCAGCAGGCCGATGCCGCTGATCGCGCGCCCGTCGGCGACGACGGCGGGTCGGTCGCCGAGTTCGCGCAGCGCGCTGACCAGGGCTGGAGTCGTGGGCACGGTGATCACTCCGGGGTGCGGGGGAGAAGCCGCACTACTGAACCACGCGGTCGGGCCGGGTGATGCCGTGCACGGGTCAAACTTCCGTAATGATTTTCATATCGGCCAGCCAAGGTGGGGGTCCGATCTCCACCCGAAGTGGTCGGAACTTCGCATTCCGAATCCGGCGTGCGACCCCTTGACAGTCGGTGCGGGCGCTGGGTTACTTGGCGTGGGAGTCGCCCTGACCGAACGATCGGTCGGCGCGCCCGTCCCGGCCGACCTGCGGAGGAGCGACGATGACCGGCAGCGCACCCGCCCCGCGCCCGTGCGGCGATGAGCCCGACCATGGCGTAGAGCCCGCCTGCGGCGAGGAGTCCGCCCGGCGGCTGGGCGAGCCGATCCCGCCCGCGCTGCTGGACGCCGGCGAGCGGATGGGCGTCGACGAGCTGCGCGCCCACCAGCTCACCCGCCTCCGGGCCACCCTGCGCCACGCGTACGACAACGTCGAGCTGTACCGCCGCAAGTTCGACGCGGCCGGCGTCGGCCCCCAGGACTGCCGCACCCTGGCCGACCTCGCCCGCTTCCCCTTCACCACCAAGGCGGACCTGCGCGAGGGCTACCCGTTCGGCATGTTCGCCGTCCCGATGGAGCAGGTCCGCCGGCTCCACGCCTCCAGCGGCACCACCGGGCGCCCGACCGTCGTCGGCTACACCGAGCACGACCTGTCGATGTGGGCCGACGTGGTCGCCCGGTCGATCCGCGCGGCCGGCGGCAGGCCCGGACACAAGGTGCACATCGCGTACGGCTACGGGCTGTTCACCGGCGGGCTGGGCGCGCACTACGGCGCCGAGCGGGCCGGTTGCACCGTCATCCCGGCCTCCGGCGGCATGACGGCCCGGCAGGTGCAGCTGATCCAGGACTTCCGCCCCGAGATCATCATGATCACCCCCTCCTACCTGCTCACCCTGCTCGACGAGTTCGAGAAGCAGGGCGTCGACCCGCGCGGCACCTCGCTGCGCATCGGCATCTTCGGCGCCGAGCCGTGGACGGAGGAGATGCGGCGCGAGATCGAGGAGCGGCTCGACCTGCACGCCGTCGACATCTACGGCCTCTCCGAGGTGGTCGGCCCCGGCGTCGCGCAGGAGTGCGTGGAGACCAAGGACGGGCTGCACATCTGGGAGGACCACTTCTACCCGGAGATCGTGGACCCGTTCACCGACGAGGTGCTGCCCGGCGGCGCGAGCGGCGAACTGCTCTTCACCTCGCTCACCAAGGAGGCGCTGCCGGTCATCCGCTACCGCACCCGCGACCTCAGCCGGCTGCTGCCCGGCACCGCGCGGCCGGCCTTCCGGCGGATGGAGAAGGTGACCGGGCGCAGCGACGACATGATCATCCTGCGCGGGGTGAACGTCTTCCCGACCCAGATCGAGGAGGTCCTGCTGCGGACTCCGGGCGTCGCGCCGCACTTCCAGCTGCGGCTCACCCGGCAGGGGCGGCTGGACCACATGACCGTCCGGGTCGAGGCGCGGCCGGACGCCCAGGCCGAGCAGCGGGCGGCGGCGCGGGAGGCGATCGTCCGGGCGGTCAAGGACGGGGTGGGCGTCACCGTCGCGGTCGAGGTGGTGGAGCCGTACGCGCTGGAGCGCTCGGTCGGGAAGATCCGGCGGGTGGTCGACGAACGGGGGTGAGGCTCCCCGGGCCCGCGGCCCTGGGGCCTGCCGGAGGCGTAGGGCTGTCCGGGGGGATGCCCTACGCCTCCGGTGTCTATCGCCGTCCCGCCTGCCCCGGCCGCTGCCTGCCGTCCCGCCAGCCTCCGCCTCGCGGACGCCTTTTGACGGACGCCTTTTGACGGACACCCGCCGACGGAAGCTTGAGACCCATTCGGCGCACCGGGATCGTGGTCGCGGCCGAAGGTTCCCAGACTCGAACGAAAGAGGGGTGGACCCAACCAATCGGAAAGGCATCCTCATGAGCATCGGGCTGCGCCGCGTCCTCGCGGTGACCGCAGCGATTTCCCTCGGCCTGGGCGCGGCGTCCTGCGACAGCGCGTCGCAGCCGTCCAGCGGCGGCTCCGGCGGGGGCCCGGCCCCCCTCCCGGCCGCGGCCGGGAGGGGGGCCGGGCAGATAGCCCTGCTGCTGCCGGAGGCCAGGACGACCCGCTACGAGCAGTTCGACCGGCCGCTGATCGAGAAGAGGATCAAGGAGCTGGCGCCGGACGCGCAGATCGACTAC
Organism: Kitasatospora sp. NPDC094016; assembly: GCF_040304045.1. NCBI lineage: Bacteria > Bacillati > Actinomycetota > Actinomycetes > Kitasatosporales > Streptomycetaceae > Kitasatospora > Kitasatospora sp. NPDC094016. Next base: position 24,203 of record NZ_JBEOUK010000028.1, on the reverse strand, counting down.
TACAACGCCGACCAGGACGCCGCCGTCCAGCAGACCCAGATCGACGCCGCCGTGAAGAAGGGCGCCAAGGTGCTGATCCTGGACGCGGTGGACGCCAAGTCGATCCAGGCGTCGATCCAGAAGGCGCACGACGCGGGTGTCAAGGTGGTCGCCTACGACCGCCTCGCCCAGGGGCCGGTCGACGCCTACGTGTCCTTCGACAACCGCAAGGTCGGCGAACTGCGGGGCCAGGCGGCGGTGGCGGCGGGCGGTACGGCGGACGGCGGCGACGCGATCACGGTCAACGGTTCGCCCACCGATCCCAGCGCGGCCGACCCGAACGCTGCCGCACCCAGCGCGGCTGACCCGAACGCTGCCGCACCCAGCGCGGTCGACTCCAGCGCGTCCGGTTCCGGGGCGTCGCGCCAGAGTGTCCCGCTGACCGGCCAGGACTTCCAACTCGACGGCGTGCAAAGGATCCTGGCGGGCGCCCAGGCCATGTCGGTCTACAAGCCCTTCAAGTCGGAGGCCGACGTGGCCGCGCAACTGGCCGTCGACCTGGCCTACGGCCAGGAAATCGGCGGCGCCCTCGTGCCGACCACGGTGACCAGCGGCAGCAGCGACAAGGTGCCGGCCGGACTGATCGCCCCGGTCGCGCTCACCAAGGACAACATCAAGGCCACCGTGGTCGCCGACGGCCTCTTCACCGTCGCCCAGATCTGCACGGCCGACTACGTCGCGGCCTGCTCCGCGGCCGGCCTCCAGTAGTTGCGGCGGGCGCCGGCTCGCTCGCCCGGCGCGTCCGGACGGCGGCCGGACGGGCGTGAGCACTCCCGCGCGGGCCCTATGCTGCGGAGATGCCGAGTGAGCTGCGCACTCTCAAGCCGGAGACCCACCAACCGGAGGCCGACCTCGCCTTCATCCGGCGCGAGACCGAGCTGAAGCCCGTCCCGTTCGTCCCCGAGGTCGGCCTGCACATGGCCGAGGACGCGATCACCCTGTGGGAGACCACCGAGCGGGCGCGGGGGGAGGCCGGACTGCCGCCGCCGTTCTGGGCGTTCGCCTGGGCGGGCGGGGTGGCCGTCGCCCGCCACGTGCTGGACCACCCCGAGCTGGTGGCGGGGCGGGCGGTGCTCGACGTGGCCGCCGGGGGCGGGGTGGTCGCCGTCGCGGCCGCGCTGAGCGGCGCCGCGTCCGTGCGCGCCGCCGAGATCGACGCCTACGCGGTGGCCGCCATCGGCCTCAACGCCGAGGCCAACGGCGTGCGCGTGGAGGCCGCCCTGGTGGACCTGGTGGACGGCGACGGCGCCCCGGCCGACGTGGTGCTCGCCGGTGACGTCTTCTACGAACGGGCCATGGCCGCCCGCTTCCTGCCCTTCCTGGAACGGGCCGTCGCGCGCGGCGCCACCGTCATCGTCGGCGACCCCGGTCGGGCCTACCTGCCCCGGGAGCGGTTCACCGCGCTCGCGGCCTACCAGGTGCCGGTCGTCGCCGACCTGGAGGACACCGCTGTCAAGACCACCACGGTGTGGCGGCTGGGCTGACGGCCCGTCCGTCCAGGCTGCGGAATTCCCGGCCGCCGGGCGGAACCGCCTGCTAGACAGGCCGCCATGACCGACGAGATCGCCCCGCGCACCGCCACCCCTGACGAGATCGCCCTGCGGACCTCCGACGAGACCACCCCGCGCACCGCCGCCCCCAGCGAGATCGCCCTGCGCACCGCCACCCCCGACGAGATTCCCGCCCTGCTCGCCCTCTGGGCCCGGGCGGCGAAGGGCGCCAGCATCACGGACGACGTCCCAGGTGTGGCCGCGCTGCTCGCCCGGGACCCGGAGTGCCTGATCGTCGCCACCCCGGCGGGCGACCCGGCCGCCGTCCTCGGCACCGTGATCGCCGGCTGGGACGGCTGGCGCTGCCACCTCTACCGGCTCGCCGTCGACCCCGACCACCGCCGCCGGGGCATCGGCGCCGCCCTGCTCGCCGCCGCCGAGGAGCGCTTCGCCGCGCTCGGGGGCCGCCGCGCGGACGCCATGGTGCTGGACGACAACGCCCTCGGCCACCGCACCTGGGCGGCCGCCGGTTACCGCCCCGAGCCGCGGTGGAGCCGCTGGGTCAAGCCGCTGACCGCCTGATCCCGCCCCCGTCCGGACGGGCGCCGAGCGCTGGCGGCCGTGCCCGGGGCGTGGTCCGCTGGGGTCGATGCGTGTGCGAACGACCATGTTCCGACACGCCTCCCAGCCCACCCCGCGAAGCCCGGAGAAGACCTGCCATGACCGACGACACCCGCACCCTCGCCTCTCCCGAGGCGGCCGCCGAAGCGCTCATCCGGATGCCCGACCTGGAACAGGCCCTCGCCTACTTCCACCGGCACGTGGCGTCCTCCCGGGCGGTCAACCTGTCCGTCGCCGAGAACGTCCTGCTTTACCACCACTCGATGAAGAAGGTCTTCGAGGACATCCAGCTCATCCCCGAGCGGTACATCCAGTACATCGACTCGGCCGGGACCTTGGAGGTGCGCCGGCCGGTCGCCAAGCTGCTCACCCTGGCCCTCGGCGCCGAGGTCGACGAGGACGACGTGTTCGGCGTGGCCGGGGTCTCCTCCGCGCTGGAGTGCATCGCCTTCGCGCTCAAGGGCCGCGACCCGGTCGGCCCGCCGCTCAGGGACGGCGACGAGGTGCTGATCCCCGCGCCGTACTGGCAGGGCTTCAACTGGTCCTTCGAGGAACGACCCAGGCTCAAGTGCGTCCCGGTGAACCTGCCGACCACGGGGGAGGACCGGTACCGGCTCACCTTGCCCCTGCTCCGGAAGGCCTACGAGGACCGGAAGGCGGCCGGCCGCACGCCGCGCCTGCTCGTCCTCACCAACCCGCACAACCCGCTGGGCGTGAACTACTCGCGGGCCCTGCAGGACGAGATCTACGGGTGGGCGCTCCACCACACCGACCTGCACATCATCTCGGACGAGATCTACTGTCACTCCCAACTCGACAGCAGTACCACGAAGTTCACCAGCGCGCTGGCTCTGAAGGCATACCGGGAGCAGCCCGACCGGATCCACGTGGTCTGGGGCTTCGCCAAGGACTTCGGCCTGTCCGGCTTCCGCACCGGCTTCGTGGTCTCCCGGAACCTCGCCGTGCGCAACACTATGCTCGGCAACAACGATCCGGCCGAGCCCACCCACCCGCTGCCCTGGTTCAGCCCCTTCGACTCGCTGAAGACCTACGTCATCCAGGACCTGCTGAGCGTCCCCGCCAACGGCTCGGGCGGCGAGCTCTACACCACCTACGCGATGCGGGAGTACCGCACGCTGCTCAAGACGAGCTTCGACAGGGTCAAGGGCGCCCTGGACGCCGCCGGGATCGACTACGTGCACCGGCCCGGCGACAACGCCGCCCAGTTCTTCTGGCTCGACCTCTCCAAGTACCTGGGCAAGCGCCACGGCCACGGTCACGAGAAGGCGGCCGGGCTGTCGCTCGCCCGGCCGAGCGGACTCGACCCGAACGAGGAGTGGCTGTTCAAGTACCTCCTCGCCGAGCCCACCGAGGTCACCCTGCTGCCCGGCGGCACCATGCACAACCCGGCGCCCGGCTTCTTCCGTCTCTGCTTCACCGCCCGCCAGCCCGAGGACGTCGTCGCCGCCGTCCAGCGGGTCGGGACGGCGCTGGCGAAGCTGAAGTAGCCGCAGCCCGCCGGGCCGTGCCCCGCCGGGAGGAGGGCGCGCGACGGTCGATACCGTGGGACGTATGCGAATGCCGAGGCGGTGGTTCCGTCGGCCGGACTACGGCGAGGAGAGTTTCCAGGACGGGCTCCAGCGGTCGCTGGAGCGGTTCCACGGCGATCTGCTGAACTACCCCGCCGACGGGCCCTGGGACGAAGTCGCCTACTGGGACCCGCTGTCGGCCGTCCGGCTCTTCGGCGGCGGGGTCGGTGACGGGCGCTGGGAGGACCGGAGCCGGCTGGGCGTGCCCGGGCCGTTCTACGCCGGCATGACGGACACCGGCCTCAACGGGCCGTGCTACCTGCCCGCGCACGTCCTCTCCGGCGAGGAGCACTGCGAGTTCGTCTACCGCCAGCCGGGCGACTTCCGGGAGCTGGCGGCGCTCGTCGGGGTCGCGCAGATGGAGCCGATCGGCGGCTTCAACTGCGACGGCGACGACTACTGGACGCCGGAGACCGTCCGGGCGTGGTGGCACGGGCGGGACGCCGTCCGGGAGTGGATCGCCGCCGAACTGGCCGACACCGACGGGCGCAACGACCCCGAGGCGTTGCGCGGGTACGCGGCGTACCTGGACGACGGGCTGGAGGACTACCTGCGGGGCTACGTCTTCTGGTTGACCGAGGGGCGCGAGCCGGGGCTCGACGAACCGCTGCCGACACTCTGACACCTCACGCTCTGACGCCTCACGCTCTGACACCTCACGCTCTGCACGCGGCACCGCGACGTGCGGCACCCGGGCGTTCCCGGGTGCCGCAGCTGTCGTTCCGGGGGCTCAGCCGCGCAGTTCGGCGAGCCAGGCCTCGACCTCGGTGGAGGTGCGGGGGAGGCCGGCCGAGAGGTTCTCGTTGCCGTCCTCGGTGACCAGGATGTCGTCCTCGATCCGGACGCCGGTGCCGCGGTACTCCTCGGGCACCGTCAGGTCGTTCTCCTGGAAGTAGATGCCCGGCTCGACGGTGAGCACCATGCCCGGCTTCAGCGGGCCGTCGACGTGCTCCTCGGTGCGTGAGTGGGCGCAGTCGTGGACGTCGATGCCGAGCATGTGGCCGGTGCCGGCCAGGGTGAAGCGGCGGTGCAGGCCCAGCTCGTACACCTTGTCGGCGGTGAGGTCGCCGAACAGGCCCCAGGAGGTGAGGTGTTCGGCGAGCTCGCGCTGGGCGGCGTGGTGGAAGTCGCGGAAGTCGGCGCCGGGCTTCACCGCGGCGATGCCGGCTTCCTGCGCCGCGAACACCGCGTCGTAGACCTTGCGTTGCAGGTCGGTGAAGCGGCCGCTGACCGGGAGGGTGCGGGTGACGTCGGCGGTGTACAGGCGGTTGGTCTCCACGCCGGCGTCGAGCAGCAGGAGGTCGCCGGGCTTGGCGTGGCCGTTGTTGCGCACCCAGTGCAGGGTGGTGGCGTGCGGGCCGGCCGCGGCGATGCTGCCGTAGCCGATGTCGTTGCCCTCGATCCGGGCGCGGACGAAGAAGGTGCCCTCGATCAGCCGCTCGGGGGTCTCGGTGTCGGTGCCGAGGATCCGCACCACGTCCTCGAAGCCGCGGGCGGTGGCCTCGCAGGCGAAGCGCAGCTCGGCGATCTCGAACTCGTCCTTGATCAGGCGCTGGCCGGACAGGAAGACCTCGAACTCCGCGTCCCGCTCGGCGACGGCCCGGCCCTGGAGGGACTGCTCCACGCCCGCGTCGTGGCGGCGCAGCACGCGTACCGGGCCGGTGGCCGCGCGCAGATCGGCGTGGACGGTGCGGACGTCCCGGCAGGGCAGGCCGAGCAGCTGCTCGTTCTCGGTCAGGCTGTTGCGGCGGCCGTCCCACAGCTCGCCGTGGTTGTCCAGCCAGAACTCGCCGTTGTCGGTCCGGGAACGGTCGCGCAGGTAGACGGCGGCCCGGTGGCCGGTGTCGCCGGTGGGCTCCAGGACCAGCACGGCGTCCTGGGACTGGTCGCCGGTCAGGTAGACGTAGTCGGAGGACGGCCGGAACGGGTAGTCGGTGTCGTTGGCCCGCACCTTCGGGTTGCCGGACGGGACCACCAGCAGCTCACCGGGGAAGGCCGCGGACAGCTCGGCGCGGCGGCGGGCCGTGTGCGCGGCCTGCGGGATCGGCTCCAGGGCGTGGCGCTCGGTGTCGGCCCAGCCCTGCTTCATGTGCTCGGCGAGCTCGTCCGTGACGCCGCGGGTGAGGCCGTTCTTGCGGTACTTGATGGTCTCGGCGGGTTCGGTCACAGCGGACTCTCCAGATGAGGGTGGTGGATGCGAGGCGCTTCGCTACGCTGACCTGCCCGGTACGTAACAAGCGTTATGTACGGTATATCGAGCAGAGTTCGAAGAGAAGAGCCGACGCCTCGCGAAACCGGCCGGCCCGGCGGCCAGGCCTTCCACCTGCGCAACGACAACGCCACCCGGCGACCTGGATCAAGGACGGCACCCCGACCGGACCCCGCCGGTCGGCAGCCGGGGATCTCAGACAGTGCCGAAGTCGCCGGACTTGACGCCGGTGATGAAGGATTGCCAGGCGTCGGCGCCGAAGGCGAGCTGAGGGCCCTCGGGGTCCTTGCTGTCGCGGACGGGGAGGGTGCCGGGGAGTCCGGGTGCGACTTCGATGCACTGGCCGCCGCCGTTGCTGTACGAGGACTTCAGCCAGGAGGTGGGCTCGACCGTCGCGATGGGGAACATGGCGTGGAACTCCTTGAGACGGGTGCGGATGGAAGCCAACGAGTCCTCGCATGAGAGGGCTTGGGCCTGGAGCCAATCGTAAGTCTCTGCGAGGGAGCGGATCTTGTCCTCGTCCTCGCGCTCGACGTAGCCCCGTTGGATGGTTTCGAGGTAGGCCATCCACTTCTTGTCCGTGCTGGTCAGCAGCGTGAACGGCATGGTCGCCGGGAGGGCTTCGCCAAGAGTGGACGGCGCGATCTGCAGCATGACGTGCGGAAGACCGGCCACGCTCTCGAGTCGGCGAAGCTGCTCGGCCATGACGAAGGGGCTGCCAACGGTTCGCAGACAGCTCTCGTCCAGGACGATGTGGATGGAGGGAGACGGTTCGCGGTACAGCACGGCCTGCCGCGCCATGCGGACATTCAGGCGTTCGATGGCTTTGTCCTCGGGGATCTCACCTCGTCGGGCTGCGGCGTTGATGAGCGCCGATGCGTAGCGCCGCGTCTGGAGCAGCCCCGGAATGACGTTCAGCTCGAAGATCTTGAAGGCGGTGGCCTTGGCTTCGTGCTCCGTGTAGGCGACGAATCCACCGATCAGAGTGCTGTTCTTCGCGCTCCAGTACAGGAGCTCAAGCGCCTCGCAGGTGTCGAGTTCCTTGTCGCATCGCCGGACGAGGTTCAGCGGCGCGGGACGGTCTCCGTTCTCGATCATGGAGATGAGCGAATCGCTGTAGTTGGTCCGCCGCCCGAGCTCGATCTGAGTGAGCCCTCTCGCCTTGCGGAAGCGCCGGAGCTGAACGCCGATGGCTGCGTTCGGAGATGAGGTTGGGTCTACTTCCCGCTGAGGCATGGTAACCGCCCATTTCCACAGTGCGTGTTGTCAAAGTGAAGCGCTTCCCATGCTAGTCGCGATTGGCCACTCTTGGTGAGGAGTTAGCAACAGAGAGGAGTTATTCCGTGGATATGACGAACGTTCAATCTGGCGAAAGCATCATCCTGCGGCGGAACTTTCCGCCCTGCCGGTGCCCGCAGTGCGGCGATTCCGTTCCCGAGGCGCGGATGGGCAGTGGCGCCATCGCCCCGGCGGCGCCGCCCGTGCGGCGGGTGGCGCCGCCGTCCCAGCCCTTCCGGCCGACCGTTGTCGGCGAGCGGGTCTACGACGTCCGCTCCGGGCGCTGGGCCGTCTTCATGGGGTGGCAGCACGGGCTGGCCTTCCTCCGGCCCCTCGGCGGTGGCGTGGAGTGGGACACCGAAGCGCGTTGGATCACGAACAGCGAAGAGTGCGATGCCCCATGAGCAGCATGATCGACAAGGTCACGGTCGAGGACCGTCGCGCCGCGGCCGACATTCTCGACGACCTCCAGGCCGTCCTGCACGCCGCCGAGGTCAAACTGCCCTCCCTCGGCATCGACTGGGCGCTCGGCCAAAGCCACCGGAGTCATCCTGATCGACCTCGGAGCCGCCCGGCCGGACGTCATCGAGCGGCTGGTCGTCGTCCTCCGCAGGGGAATGCGACCGTAATCGCCTCCGGTGCCATCGCCATCGGGAGTTTCGCGCTCGCGGGTGTGGTTTTCCTCGCGATTCCTGAGCGTGTTCCCACCGCGGCGAGTGCATTGGTGTTCGTCCTTGTCCTCTTCGCCTCCTCGACGGGTGGATTCGCGCTCGCCGCAGGCTGGATGAGGGTGCAGACATGACGGCGCGGGCTTCGAGAGGTCTCGAAGCCCGCGCCGAGGTTCCGGTGTCAGGCGCCGTTGAGGGCGTAGGTGCGGAAGGTGGCCAGCAGGGGGAGGACTTCGGTCTGGCTAGGGTCCTCGGTCACGGCCCGCATGGAGTCGATCACCGCGCGGGCGATGGCCTTGGTCACCGCCAGGTCGTCCGGGGGCGCGAGGGCGCCCCAGGTCTTCAGGGCCTGGGTGAGCAGGGCGCTCATCCGGGCGCCGATGTTGGAGCTCACCGCGTCGGAGAGTTCGGCGATCTCCTCGTCGCTCATGGTGGACCGCAGGCCGAAGGCCAGGGCCATCAGGGTGTCCATCGCGTGCTCGCCGTACGCGGCGACCAGCGCCGGGAGCGACCGCTCGTCCGCGCCGCCCATGGCGAGGGCGGACAGCGCCTCGTCGTCGTCCTTCCACGCAGCCTCCAGGGCGGCCAGGGCCCGAAGAGACTCGTCTACCGTCATCCCGTCTGTCATGGGAGGAACCGTATTGAGCCCGTAGCGTCCGAACCCAGGGTTCGGGCGCCGGAATCACACCTTCGAGCGAAGCCGGGCCTATTCGGGCCGATGGGTGTGCGCGAAGTGCTTCGCGTCCCAGCTGCCGCCCAGCTCCGGGGCCAGCGAGGCGAGCGCGAGGTCGGCGAAGTCCGTGGCGGCTGCGGCGCGTTCCGGCAGGGCGCCGAGCAGCGGGGCGCCGGCGGAGCGCGGCAGGTCGGCGAGGTTGCACCGTTCGGCGAGCCCGGGGGAGGAGGGCCAGGAGCCGACGATCACGCCCGTGAGGGGGAGTTGACGCGAAGCCAGGGCCTCCGCCGAGAGCGCGACGATGTTCAGCGTGCCCAGCCCGGCGGATGCGACGAGCAGGACCTCGGCCGGCAGCCCGGCGTCCAGGACGGCCCGGGCCTGGTCGGCCAGGGTGCGGCCCTCGTCGTCGTAGCGGACGAGCAGCCCGCCCGCGCCCTCGACCAGCACCAGGTCGTGCGTGGCGGCCAGTTCGGCGACGGCGGCGGCCACCTCGGCGGGGGAGAGGAAGGGCATCCCGGCCCGCCGGGCGGCGGTGTCGGGCGCCAGCGGCTCCGGGTAGCGGACGAGTTCACGGATCGTCAGATCGCCTGCCAGGTGCCGGACTTCGTCGGCGTCACCGGGCTCGCCGGGGGCGATCCCGGTCTGTCCGGGCTTGAGCACCGCAACCTGCAGGCCGGCCCGCAGCGCGGCCGAGGCGACCGCCGCCGTGGCGACGGTCTTGCCGACCTCGGTGTTGGTGCCCGTCACGAACAGGATCCGCGCGCTCATCCGGCCACCGCCGCAGCGGTCACGGCGGCGGCGATGCGTGCCACGTCCTCGTCCTCCGTCACGTAGGGGGGCATGGTGTAGATCAGGTCCCGGAAGGGCCGCAGCCAGACGCCGGCCCGGGCGGCCGCCTCGGTGGCCGCGGGGACGTTCACCGGGTGGTCCAACTGGACGACGCCGATGGCGCCCTGGACCCGGACGTCGTGCACGCCGGGCACCTCGGCGGCCGCCGCGAGGCCGTCCCGCAGCCCCGCCTCGATGCGCTTGACCCCGACCGCCCAGTCCTGGCCCAGCAGCAGTTCCAGCGAGGCGTTGGCGGCCGCGCAGGCCAGCGGGTTGCCCATGAAGGTCGGCCCGTGCGCGAGCACCGGCATCTCGCCGCGGCTGATGCCGTCGGCGATCTCGCCGGTGCACAGCGCGGCGGCGAGGGTCAGGTAGCCGCCGGTGAGCGCCTTGCCCAGGCACATCACGTCCGGCGAGACGCCCGCGTGGTCGGCGGCGAACAGCGCGCCGCTGCGGCCGAATCCGGTGGCGATCTCGTCGAAGACGAGCAGCACCCCGTACCGGTCGCAGAGTTCGCGCAGCATCCGCAGGTAGGCGGGGGAGTGGAACCGCATCCCGCCGGCGCCCTGCACCACCGGTTCGACGATGACGGCGGCCAGCTCGTCGGCGTGCCGGGCCATCAGCTCCTCGAACTCGGCCGCGTACCCGGCGTCGAGGGGGGCGTCGAACCCGGCCGGCGGCTGCGGGGCGAACAGCTGCCCGGGCAGCACCCCGCCCCACAGGTGGTGCATGCCGCCGTCCGGATCGCAGACGGACATCGGGTGGAAGGTGTCGCCGTGGTACCCGCCGCGCCAGGTCAGCAGCCGGCGCTTGGCCGGGCGGCCGGTGGACTGCCAGTACTGGAGACACATCTTCATCGCGACCTCGACGGCCACCGAGCCCGAGTCGGCGAGGAAGACGTGCTGCAGCGGTTCGGGCGTGATCTCGACCAGCGTCGCCGCCAGCCGGACGGCGGGCTCGTGGGTGAGCCCGCCGAACATGACGTGGCTCATCCGCCCCAGCTGCTCGCGCACGGCCTCGTCCAGCACCGGGTGCCGGTAGCCGTGGATGGCCGCCCACCAGGACGACATCCCGTCGACGAGTTCGCGCCGCCCGCCCGCGACGGGCTCGGCGAGGCGCAGCCGGACCCCGGAGGCGGATTCGACCACGTACGGGGTGGCGGTGCCGGGCATCGGCCCGTACGGGTGCCAGACGTGGGCGCGGTCGAGGGCGAGCAGCGTGTCCGCGGACAGCTGGGGCATGATGCGTCAGTCTCCAGAACTATCAGGCATTGGGCGCGAGTTCGGTGCCGGCACCGCGCAGCCGGACCTTGACGAGGTCGCTGCGCAGCTCCCCGTCCGAGGCTTCGTCGGCGTCGGCGGCCGACGCAGGGGTGTCCTCCGAGGCCGAGGCCGGGGCGTGCGCGTGCCCGCCGCACGGGCCGCAGCCGCCGCCGCTGCCGCAGGCCGAGGCCGCGGTGCCGCAGGAGGAGGCCGCCGCGACGTCCGCGCGGTGGCGGGGCAGGGTGGCCTCGTCGGCGCCCTCGACCTCGAACCCGGCGTCCTTGATCATGTCGAGGTCGGTCTGCCCGGCCTGGCCCTCGCTGGTCAGGTAGTCGCCGAGGAAGATCGAGTTGGCGAGGTGCAGGCCGAGCGGCTGCATCGAGCGCAGGTGCACCTCGCGGCCGCCGGCGATCCGCACCTCGGTGTCCGGGTTGACGAAGCGGACCATCGCCAGGATGCGCAGGCAGCGCTGCGGGCTGAGGTTCCACTCCTTGGCGAGCGGGGTGCCCTCGAACGGGATCAGGAAGTTGACCGGGACGGAGTCCGAGCCCAGCTCGCGCAGCGCGAACACCACGTCGACCAGGTCCTCGTCGCTCTCGCCCATGCCGGCGATCAGGCCGGAGCAGGCGGACAGGCCCGCGCCGTGCGCCTTCCGCACGGTGTCCACCCGGTCCGCGTAGGTGTGGGTGGTGGTGATGTCGCCGTAGGTCTTCTCGGAGGTGTTGAGGTTGTGGTTGTAGGCGTCGGCGCCGGCCGCCTTCAGCCGCTCCGCCTGGTTGTCGGAGAGCAGGCCGAGGCAGACGCAGATCTCGACCTCGGGGTCGGCGTCCTTGATGGCGGCCATGGTGTCGGTGACCCGGTCGATGTCGCGGTCCGTGGGGCCGCGGCCGCTGGCGACCAGGCACACGCGCTTGGCGCCGCCGGCGACTCCGGCGCGGGCCGCCTCGGCGGCCTGGTCGGGCTTGAGCCAGGTGTACTTGAGGATCTCGGCCTTGGAGCCCAGCCGCTGCGAGCAGTAGTTGCAGTCCTCCGGGCAGAGCCCGCTCTTGAGGTTCACCAGGTAGTTGAGCTTCACGCGTCGGCCGAACCACCTCCGGCGGACCTTGCCGGCCGCGGCGACGACGTCCAGCAGCTCGTCGTCGGTGGTGGCGAGGACGGCCAGCGCCTCCTCGCGGGTCGGGACTTCGCCGCGCAGGCCCTTGGCGGTGAGGGTATCGAGCAGATCCATGGGGCCGATCCTGCCTGGTGGCGCTCGAACGGCGCCAGAGGGAACCCGCCAGAAGATCGGCGGAAGGATGTGCCACTTGCCACAGTGTCGAAGCTCACGGTGTCGCCGCTGGTCACGAGCTTGACGCCGGTGCGAATCGGAGGTTACCGGCCGGTAGGCGGTGGTCGCGGCGAAGGGCCGGGGAGGCCGGCGCGGGGCGGTCGCCGGTGCGCGCGCCGGACGGTCGCGGACACCCGCGCTCGGCGGTGACCGGCAACCGCCCACCCAGTGATCCACGCCACCCGACGGTTGCTTAGAATCTGCGCCATGACCACGCAGGGGGAGCGCACCCCGACTCCGGGAGAGGGCCAGAACGGCCAGGCAGTGCGGCGGACCGGCGGGGCCCCCGCCGGCGCGGGCACGGACCTGATCGGTGGTCGGGGCGGCGGCAGGGGCAGGCGGTTGACGGCCCGCCGGGCGGTGGGCTGGGTCGTCGTGGTGGGAGTGGTGGCCGCCGGCGGATGGATCATCACCCGCCCGATGCCCGGCGACTACATACCCGGGCTCGGCCCGTCCACCAAGGACGCGGCCAGGACGCCGCCGGTGGTGGGGGCCCCGCCGCCGCGCACCGACCCCGAGGGGCTCAACGCGGACACCTTCTTCCCGCCTCAGCGTCCGGTCGAGGTCGGCGCCTACAAGGCCCGGCGCAACGGCATCCGGCAGGGCGGCAACTGCACCGAGGTGCTGCAGGACCGCACCCAGGAACTGCTCAAGGACACCGGCTGCCAGGCCTACCTGACCGTCAACTTCACCGGTCAGGACCGCCCGGTGCTCAGCAGTGTCACCGTCCTGCGCTTCGGCGACCAGGCCGCCGCCACCCGGGCCGCCGACACCCTGCGCGGCAAGCCCGGCGCGCTCGTCTTCATCCTCCCGGACACCAACGCCGCCCCCGCGCCGTCCGCCGGCGGGCCCAAGTCGGCGGAGCCGCGGGTCGAGGCGGTCGGGCACTACGTGACGGTGGTGAGCTCCCGGCTCAGCGATGGCCGCACGCCCGGCCCCGGCACCGCGTCCACCCCGGCCACGACGCCGTCGGGCCCGGCGCTCACCACCGAGCAGACCCTGGAGGAGGCGACCCGCGCGCTCTCCTACGCGGCGGGCGCGCCGTTCGTCTGGATGTGACGCCGCGCCGGCCCCCCGCTCCGGGGGGCCGGCGACTCCGAAAGCCGGGGCCGACGGTCCGTCAGCCGCCCAGCCGGTCCACCGCGGTGACCCGCAGCACCGCCCGGCCCTCCTCGTCCGAGCCGTACAGGTCGACCTCGGCGCTGATGCCCCAGTCGTGGTCGCCCTCCGGGTCGTCGAAGATCTGCCGGACCTTCCAGGCGGAGTCCTCCTCCTCGATGATCAGCATCTTGGGGCCGCGCGCGTTCGGGCCGGTGCCGAGGTCGTCGTACTCCTCCCAGTACCCGTCCATGGCGTCCGCCCAGCGGTCCGCGTCCCAGCCGTACGAGCCGTCCAGCTCGGCGAGCTCCTCGTAGTGCTCCAGGGCGCACAGCTCGACCCGGCGGAACAGCTCGTTGCGCACCAGCACCCGGAACGCCCGCGCGTTCGCCGTCACCGGCGCCGGCTTGTCGTCCAGCGTCACCTCGGGGGCCTGCGGATCCGTCGGGTTGGCCAGCTGCTCCCACTCGTCCAGCAGGCTGGAGTCGACCTGGCGGACCAGCTCGCCGAGCCAGGCGATGACGTCCTTCAGGTCGTCGGTCTTCACGTCCTCGGGGACGGTCTGCTCCAGCGCCTTGTACGCGCTCGCCAGGTAGCGCAGCACGATGCCCTCGGTGCGCGCCAGCTCGTAGAAGCCGACGTAGTCCGAGAAGGTCATCGCCCGCTCGTACAGGTCGCGGACCACCGACTTCGGCCTCAGCTCGTGGTCGCCGATCCACGGGTGCGCCCGGCGGTACACCTCGTACGCGTGGGTGAGCAGCTCCTCCAGCGGCTTCGGGTAGGTGATCTCCTGGAGCCGCTCCATCCGCTCCTCGTACTCGATCCCGTCGCGCTTCATCTCGCCGACGGCCTCGCCGCGCGCCTTGTTCTGCTGCGCGGCGAGGATCTGGCGCGGGTCGTCGAGGGTCGCCTCGACCACCGAGATCACGTCCAGCGCGTACGAGGGCGAGGTCGGGTCGAGGAGCTCGAAGGAGGCCAGGGCGAAGGTGGAGAGCGGCTGGTTGAGCGCGAAGTTCTCCTGGAGGTCGAGGGTGAGGCGCACGATCCGGCCCTCGGCGTCCGGCTCCGGCAGCCGCTCGACCACGCCGCCCTGCAGCAGGGAGCGGTAGATCGCGATCGCGGTGCGGATGTGCCGGCGCTGCGCCGCGCGGTCCTCGTGGTTGTCGGTGAGGAGCTTGCGCATCGCCTCGAAGGCGTTGCCGGGGCGGCCGATCACCGACAGCAGCATCGCGTGGCTCACCTTGAAGCGGGAGACCAGCGGCTCCGGGTCGGCGCCGATCAGCTTGTCGAAGGTCTCCTCGGTCCAGCCGACGAAGCCCTCCGGCGCCTTCTTGCGCACCACCTTGCGCTTCTTCTTCGGGTCGTCCCCGGCCTTGGCGATCGCCTTGTCGTTCTCGATCACGTGCTCGGGGGCCTGCGCCACCACCTGTCCGACGGTGTCGAACCCGGCCCGCCCGGCCCGCCCGGCGATCTGGTGGAACTCCCGGGCGCGCAGGATCCGCACCCGGTTGCCGTCGTACTTGGACAGCGCCGTGAACAGCACCGTACGGATCGGCACGTTCACCCCGACGCCCAGCGTGTCCGTCCCGCAGATCACCTTCAACAGGCCTGCCTGGGCCAGGCGTTCGACCAGCCGACGGTACTTCGGCAGCATGCCCGCGTGGTGCACGCCGATGCCGTGGCGCACGAAACGGGACAGGTTGCGGCCGAACTTGGTGGTGAAGCGGAAACCGCCGATCAGGTCGGCGATGGCGTCCTTCTCCGCCTTCGAGCACATGTTGATGCTCATCAGCGACTGCGCCCGGTCCACCGCCTCCTTCTGCGTGAAGTGCACCACGTAGACCGGCGCCTGGCCGGTCTGCAGCAGCTCCTCCAGGGTGTCGTGCATCGTGGTGCGGCGGTACTCGTAGAACAGCGGCACCGGGCGGGTCGTGTTGCGCACCACCGTCGTCGGGCGGCCCGTCCGGCGGGTCAGGTCCTCCTCGAAGCGGCGCACGTCGCCGAGCGTCGCCGACATCAGCAGGAACTGCGCCTGCGGCAGCTCCAGCAGCGGGATCTGCCAGGCCCAGCCGCGGTCCGGCTCCGCGTAGAAGTGGAACTCGTCCATGACCACCTGGCCGACGTCCGCCCGGAGCCCGTCGCGCAGCGCGATCTGCGCCAGCACCTCGGCCGTGCAGCAGATGATCGGCGCGGTCGGGTTCACGCTCGCGTCGCCGGTCATCATGCCGACCTGCTCGGTGCCGAACATCTTGACCAGGTCGAAGAACTTCTCCGACACCAGCGCCTTGATCGGCGCCGTGTAGAACGTCCGCTTCCCCTCCGCCAGCGCCGCGAAGTGCGCCCCGGCCGCCACCAGGCTCTTTCCCGACCCGGTCGGCGTCGCCAGGATGACGTTGTTCCCCGACACCAGCTCGATCAGCGCCTCCTCCTGCGCCGGGTACAGCGTGATCCCGCGCTCCTCCGCCCACGCGGCGAAGGTCTCGTACAGCGCATCGGGCGTGGCGGGCTTCGGCATCAGATCAAGGAGGGTCACCCGGCTATCTTGCCTGCTCGCCGCCACCCCGGGCAAAGCCCGCCCTCCGCCGGCACCCGCCCCGGGACTGTCCGGATCGCTGCACCGGCGGCCGCGAAGCTGTGCGCGGCCGCACATTGATCGCGGCGGCGGCGCCGTGCCAGAGTGCCGGGCATGGTCCAACCGCTCGCGTCCGCAACGCACACCACCGACCTCGCCCCGGCGGCCGTCTTCGACTGGCTCGACGAGGCCGCCGAGCTGCGGGCCGAGGCCGGGCTGACGCGCCGGCTGCGCAGCCGCGCGGCGCAGGACCCGGTGCTCGACCTGGCCGGGAACGACTACCTGGGGCTGACCAGGCACCCGGCGGTGACGCAGGCGGCCGCCGAGGCGGCGCTGCGCTGGGGCGGGGGGTCGACCGGGTCGCGGCTGGTGACCGGGACGACCGCGCTGCACACCGAACTGGAGGAGGAGCTCGCCGCGTTCTGCGGGGTGGAAGCGGCGCTGGTGTTCTCCTCCGGCTACACCGCCAACCTGGCCGCGCTGACCGCGCTCACCGACCCGGACACGCTGATCGTGTCGGACGCCTACAACCACGCCTCGCTGATCGACGGCTGCCGGCTCGCCCGCGCGGACGTCCACCGGGCCCCGCACAGCGACCCGCAGGCCGTCCGGGAGGCGCTGGAGCGCCGGACGCAGCGGCGGGCGCTGGTGGTCAGCGACTCGGTGTTCTCGGTGGACGGCGACGCCGCCCCGCTGGCCGGACTGTCCGCCGCCGCCCGGGCGCACGGCGCCGCGCTGCTGGTCGACGACGCGCACGGGCTGGGCGTCCTCGGCCCCGGCGGCGCCGGGGCGCTCGCGGCCGCCGGGCTCGCCGGGCAGCCGGACACCGTCGCCACCGTCACGCTCTCCAAGTCGCTCGGCTCGCAGGGCGGCGCCGTGCTCGGGCCGCGCCGGGTGATCCGCCACCTCACCGAGACCGCCCGCACCTTCATCTTCGACACCGGCCTCGCCCCGGCCGCCGTCGCCGCCGCCCACGCCGCCCTGCGCCTGCTGCGCGCCGAGCCGCACCGCGCCGACCGCACCCGCGAGGTGGCCCGCGGCCTCGCGGCCCGGCTGACCGCCGCCGGACTCCGGGCCTGCGAGCCGGACGCGGCCGTCGTCTCGGTCCGCGCCCCGGGCGCGGAGGCCGCCGTCGCCTGGGCCGCCGACTGCCGGCGGGCCGGGCTCGCCGTCGGCTGCTTCCGCCCGCCGTCCGTCCCGGACGGGGTGTCCCGGCTGCGCCTCACCGCGCGCGGGGACCTGACGGACGCGCAGCTCGCGGAGGCGGTCCGGATCATCGCCGAGCTGGCGCCGGAGGGTGCCCGGGCCGGCTGACACCAGCGCCGGGAGGGCCGCCCGGCCGGCCGCCCGTGCAACCGTCCGGCCGTCGGTGGCGTCACCCCGACGGGGGGTGGGTCGATGGGGGTGGCGGTGCGGCGGTGGGGGCCGGTGGCGGCCGGGGTGCTGTTGGTGTTGCTGTCCGGGTGGCTGGTGGGCGGGCCGGTGCGGCAGTTCGGGCAGGCGGCGGGGCTGGTGGGGGCGCCCGGGATGTTCCGCGCGGAGAGGTGTCTGATCCCGGCGAACGAGGACGGCCCGCGTCCTTCGGACTGCCGGGGCGTGTTCCGCCCGGACGGTGGCGGCCCGGCGCGCGAGCACGCCCGGATGCGGGCGGGCGCGATGGTCGGCGAGGACGTCTGGGCGGTGTGCGAGGGGGACGAGTGTCACCTGGTGTCGGACGCCGAGGTGGCACGGACGGTGACGCTGCTGGCGCTGGCCCTGGCACCGGGTGTGGCGGGCGTGCTGCTGACCGGCTTCGGCCTGCGTGCGGGGCGGGTCGGCCGGGGGCTGCTGCTCTCCGGCGCGGTCGGGGGCGCCGTGCTGTTCACGCTGGTGGTGCTGGGCGGCGTCTTCTGGTTCGTGCTGGCCATGACGGGGGTGTGAGCGCTTAGGTCCTGTCCGGCCCTAGGGTTTCCGGGCCCGGCTGGGCTGCACCCTGGTCGGCTCGCCGGCCGCCTTGGGGTGGTCGGGCGGGTACGGGAGCTCGCCGAGGCCCTCGTCGCGCAACTGCTTGTCGTACAGCTCCAGCAGGCCGTCCAGGCGATACGCCCGGCCGTCCATCTCGGCGTTCAGGTCGCCGAGTTCGGCGAAGCGGGCGGGGACGGTGCGCAGGTCGAAGTCCTCGGGGGAGGCGTCGTCGAGCTCCTCCCAGCGCAGCGGGGTCGAGGCGGTGGCGCGGGGGCGGGCGCGCAGGGAGTAGGCGGAGGCGATGGTGCGGTCGCGGGCCATCTGGTTGTAGTCGACGAAGATCCGCTCGCCGCGCTCCTCCTTCCACCAGGCGGTGGTGACCTGCCCGGGCATGCGCTGTTCCAGCACCCGGCCGAGGGCGATCACCGCGTGCCGGCCGTCGGTGAAGGTCCACTCGGGCACCAGCGGGACGTACACGTGCAGGCCCCGCCCGCCGGAGGACTTGGGCCAGCCGCGCAGCCCGTACTCCTCCAGCAGGGCGCGCAGTTCGTGGGCGGCGCGGACGGCGTCGTGGAAGTCGGTGCCGGGCTGCGGGTCGAGGTCGATGCGCAGCTCGTCGACGTGCTCGGTGTCGGAGCGGCGGACCGGCCAGGGGTGGAAGGTGAGGCAGCCCAGGTTGGCGGCCCACAGCACGGCGGCCGGCTCGGTGGGGCAGATCTCGTCGGCGGAGCGGCCGCTGGGGAAGTTGATCCGGGCGGTGGGCAGCCAGTCCGGCAGGCCCTTGGGGGCGCGTTTCTGGTAGAAGAACTCGCCGTCCACGCCGTCCGGGAAGCGCTGCAGGGTGGTGGGCCGGTCGTGCAGTCCGCGCAGCACCCCGTCGGCGACGGCCAGGTAGTACTGCGCGACGTCCAGCTTGGTGAAGCCGCGCTCGGGGTAGTACACCTTGTCCGGGTTCGACAGCCGGACGCTGCGCCCGGCGACATCCAGTTCCACGGCTGAGCCCATGCACCTCACGCTAAGGGCGCCGTGCCCCGCGCGCGTCTTTTCGGCGTGCGCCCTTTCCGCGGTGCGCCCTTTCCACGGTGCGCCCTCTTCGCCCTGCGCCCTCTCGTCGCGCGCCCTCTCGTCGCGCGCCTTCCGGCCGTGCGCGCGAGGATCGGAGCCATGGACCTGCCCGTGATGCCGCCGGTGGCGCCGATGCTCGCCAAGTCGGTGGCGAAGATCCCGCCGGGGATGCAGTACGAGGCCAAGTGGGACGGCTTCCGGACGATCGTGTTCCGCGACGGCGACGAGGTGGAGCTCGGCAGCCGCACCGGCAAACCGCTGACCAGGTACTTCCCCGAGCTGGTCGCCGCGCTGCGGCGGGAGCTGCCGCCGCGCTGCGTGCTGGACGGCGAGGTGGTGATCGCCCGGGACGGCCGGCTGCGGTTCGAGGAACTGCTGGAACGCATCCACCCGGCGGCGAGCCGGGTGCGGTTGCTGGCGGAGCGGACGCCCGCCTCCTTCGTCGCCTTCGACCTGCTCGCGCTCGGTGACGCCCCGCTGCTGGACGAGCCGCTGTCGGTGCGCCGCGCGGCCCTGGAGACGGCGCTCGGCGCCGCCCGCGACCCGGTGTTCACCGCCCCCGCCTCCACCGACCGGGACGTGGCGCAGACCTGGTTCGCCGAGTACGAGGGCGCCGGGCTGGACGGCGTGGTGGCCAAGCCGCTGGACCAGCCGTACCGGCCGGGCGAGCGGACCATGTTCAAGATCAAGCACGAGCGCACCGCCGACTGCGTGGTGGCCGGCTACCGCGAGCACAAGAGCGGCCCGGTGGTCGGCTCGCTGCTGCTGGGCATCAACGACGCCGAGGGCCGGCTCCAGCACATCGGCGTCTGCGCCGCGTTCTCGATGGCCCGCCGCCGCGAACTCGCCGAGGAACTGGCCCCGTTGCGGATGACCGACCTCTCCCGACACCCGTGGGGCGGCTGGGCGGACGAGGCGGCGCACGCCGAGGGCCGGCTGCCGGGTGCGGTCAGCCGGTGGACCGGCGGCAAGGACCTCTCCTGGGTCGCGCTGCGCCCCGAGCGGGTGGTCGAGGTCGCCTACGACCACATGGAGGGCACCCGCTTCCGGCACACCGCGCAGTTCCGCCGCTGGCGGCCGGACCGCACGCCGGAGAGCTGCACCTACGCGCAGCTGGAGGAACCCGTCTCCTACGATCTGGCGCGTGTACTGGGCGGTTGACGGCGCGTCGGAGGCCCGGCCCGGATCACCGGGCCGGGCCTCCGACGGGTTGCGTTCCGACGGCTCGGGCGCTCGGGCGGTCCGGAGCTCAGGCGTTGACCGTGGTCGGCGCGCCGGAGGGGGACCCGGGGGCGCCGGGCGAGGCCGGGGACGAGGCCGACCCCGATCCCGACCCCGGCCCCGAGGGCGAGAGCGAGGGTGACGGCGACGCGGACCCCGAGGACGTGGCCGACGGCGAGGCGGTGTTCACCGGCGGGATCGAGTAGACGTTCTTCGGCGAGACGATCTGCGTGATCGCCTTCGCGAACAGCGAGGACGGCTCCGAACCCCGGTACGGCACATCGGTGTTGAGCAGCACCACCAGGGTGGCCTGGGACTGCGGCAGGTACACCGCCACGGTCTCGTAACCGGGCAGCGAGCCGTTGTGCCCGATCCACCCGTTGTTGTTGAACAGCCCGAGGCCGTAGCCGACGCCGGGGTCCCCGGTCGGCTGGGTCTTCAACTGCTGGGACTGGGTGTCCTGCTTCAGCAGGGAGCCGGTGGCCAGGGACTTCGACCAGTTCTGCAGGTCGGTGAGGTTGGAGATGACCGCCCCGGCCGACCAGGCCCAGGACGGGTTCCAGTCGGTGGCGTCCGTGGTCTGGCCGTTGGGCGTCTGGTCGGTGTAACCGCGGGCGTGCGGGTCGGGGAAGGTCTCGTCGGTCGGGAAGACCGTCCCGTTCAGTCCGGCCTGGCTGAACACCTGGTCCTTGAGGAACTGGCCCACGGGCTCCCCGCCGGCCTTCTCGATGACCTTGCCGAGCAGGATGTAGTTGCTGTTGCTGTACTGGAACTTGCTGCCCGGCGGGAAGTTCGCCGGGTGCTTGTACCCGTAGGCGAGCAGTTCGTCGGGCGTGAAGACCCGGTTCGGGTCGCTGATCAGCGCGTTCACGAAGTCCGGGTCGGAGGTGTACGGGAACAGGCCGCTGCGCATCCCGGCGAGCTGGCGGATGGTGATCTTGTCGCCGCCGGGCACGCCGTCCACGTACTTGGAGACCGGGTCGTCCAGGCCCACCTTGCCCTGGTCGACCAGCCGCAGCACGCCGGTCGCCGTGAAGGTCTTGGTCACGCTGCCGATCCGCATGTTCAGGTCGGGCGACATCGGGGTGCCGGCGGACTTGTCGGCCTGGCCGAAGGCCCGCTGGTAGCTGCCGTCGGGGGTGGTGATCCCGACGATCACGCCGGGGGTGGAGGTCTGGGTCAGTACCTGCTTGATCGCGGTGTCCAGCTGGTTGGCGACGTCGGGGGTCAGCGGCACCACCGCGCCGGCCGAGCCGCTCGCCGAGCCGCTCGCGGCGCCCGAACCGGCGCTGGAGCCCGGCGCGGACGGGCTGAGCGCGGCCGGCTCGGCGGTGAGGGCCGCGCCGCCGGCCTGCTTCGGCGGCGACCCGCCGGAGCAGGCCGCGGTCGCGAGCAGGCCGGTCAGTGCCAGGGCGGCGCAGGCCGCTCGGCGGGTGGAACGGGACG
Source organism: Kitasatospora sp. NPDC094016 (assembly GCF_040304045.1). Taxonomy (NCBI): domain Bacteria; kingdom Bacillati; phylum Actinomycetota; class Actinomycetes; order Kitasatosporales; family Streptomycetaceae; genus Kitasatospora; species Kitasatospora sp. NPDC094016. The sequence continues at coordinate 2,873 of NZ_JBEOUK010000028.1, read as the reverse complement.
CGGCCGGATGCGGCCGTCGGAGCGTGGTCATAGGTCGAGGCGCCTCTCTGCGGCGGACGGCCCCGGAGCGCTGCTCCACGAGGCCGACGGGGGAGCGCCGCCACCGTAAGCACCGCCGGTGCGGCCCCGCTCGTCGGCCGCCGCGGGGCTGACCCGAACGGACCGGCGGTCAGCCGACTGCCCCAGCCGGCTGGCGCACATCGCCTCCCGTGCTGTCAAGGACCGCTGCCCACTGGTGGGTTGGTGTCGCGGAAGCGGGCTCGCGCTCGGCCGGACGGGTGAGCACCGGCATGCCGCACCCGCCCCCGGCCCCAGCTCGGGCACGATCGTTTAGCCCAGCTGTGGCCGCCCTTAAGAATTCCTCGATGGACCGAACCCACCCTCACCAGGCAGATTTCTGCCTGCCCGGATCGCGTCCGCCAGGAACGGCCACACCGGGGCCACTCGGCCTGCCCACCCGCGAAGGCCGCCCCACTCGCACGTCAGGAGCCGACGCCCGTGAAGGCACTCGTCAAGCAGAAGGCCGAGCCCGGGCTCTGGCTGGTGGACGTCCCGAAGCCGGAGATCGGCCCCGGCGAGGTGCTGATCAAGGTGCTGCGGACCGGCATCTGCGGCACCGACCTGCACATCCGCAACTGGGACGGCTGGGCCCAGCAGACCATCACGACCCCGCTGGTGCTCGGCCACGAGTTCGTCGGCGAGGTCGCCGAGATCGGCGCCGGCGTCGCGGACATCGCGGTCGGCGACCTGGTCAGCGGCGAGGGCCACCTGGTCTGCGGCAAGTGCCGCAACTGCCAGGCCGGCCGCCGCCACCTGTGCCGCAACACGGTCGGCCTCGGCGTCGGCCGGGACGGCGCCTTCGCCGAGTACGTGGCCCTGCCCGCCTCCAACGTCTGGGTGCACCGGGTGCCGGTCGACCTGGACGTGGCCGCGATCTTCGACCCGTTCGGCAACGCCGTCCACACCGCGCTCTCCTTCCCGCTGGTCGGCGAGGACGTGCTGATCACCGGCGCGGGCCCGATCGGCATCATGGCCGCCGCCGTCGCCAAGCACGCCGGCGCCCGCAACGTGATGATCACCGACGTCTCCCCGTACCGCCTCGACCTGGCCCGGGAGGTCGGCGTCACGCTGGCGCTGAACGTCGCCGAGCACACCATCGAGGAGGGCCAGCAGAAGCTCGGCCTGCGCGAGGGCTTCGACGTCGGCCTGGAGATGTCCGGCCGCCCCGAGGCGATGCAGTCGATGATCGCCAACATGACCCACGGCGGGAAGATCGCCGTGCTCGGCCTGCCCGCCGAGCAGTTCCCGATCGACTGGGCCTCGGTCGTCACCTCGATGATCACCATCAAGGGCATCTACGGCCGCGAGATGTTCGAGACCTGGTACGCGATGTCCGTGCTGCTGGAGGGCGGGCTGGACCTCGCCCCGGTGATCACCGGCCGGTACGCCGCCGACGACTTCGCGGCCGCCTTCGACGAGGCCGCCAGCGGCCGCTGCGGCAAGATCATCCTCGACTGGACCGCCTGAGCCCCCCGTTCGTCCTCGTTAGGAGTCCGCAGTGTTCGACAACGTGCGCGCCGACATCGCCACCACCCTCGACGAGATCCGCGAGGCCGGGCTCTTCAAGCCCGAGCGGGTCATCGGCACCCCGCAGAGCGCCGCGGTCACCGTCACCGGCGGCGGCCGCCCCGGTGAGGTGCTGAACTTCTGTGCCAACAACTACCTGGGCCTGGCCGACCACCCCGAGGTGCTCGCCGCCGCCAAGGACGCGCTGGACCGCTGGGGCTACGGCATGGCCTCGGTGCGCTTCATCTGCGGCACCCAGGACGTCCACAAGGCGCTGGAGGACCGGCTCTCGGCCTTCCTGGGCCAGGAGGACACCATCCTGTACTCCTCCTGCTTCGACGCCAACGGCGGCGTCTTCGAGACCCTGCTCGACGACCGCGACGCCGTCATCTCCGACGCGCTCAACCACGCGAGCATCATCGACGGCATCCGGCTCAGCAAGGCCCGCCGCCACCGCTACGCCAACCGCGACCTCGCCGACCTGGAGCAGCAGCTCAAGGAGACCCAGGACGCCCGCCGCCGCCTGATCGTCACCGACGGCGTGTTCTCGATGGACGGCTACGTCGCCCCGCTGCGCGAGATCTGCGACCTGGCCGACCGCTACGACGCCATGGTCATGGTCGACGACTCGCACGCCGTCGGCTTCGTCGGCCCCGGCGGCCGCGGCACCCCCGAACTGCACGGCGTGATGGACCGCGTGGACATCATCACCGGCACCCTCGGCAAGGCGCTCGGCGGCGCCTCCGGCGGCTACGTCGCCGCCCGCCGGGAGATCGTCGCCCTGCTGCGCCAGCGCTCCCGCCCGTACCTGTTCTCCAACTCGCTCGCCCCGGTGATCGCGGCGGCCTCGCTGAAGGTGCTCGACCTGGTCGAGCAGTCCAACGAGCTGCGCGAGCGGCTGGCGGCCAACACGGCGCTGTTCCGCAGCAGGATGACCGAGGCCGGCTTCGAGATCCTGCCGGGCGACCACCCGATCGCCCCGGTGATGATCGGCGACGCGGCCAAGGCCGGCCGGCTCGCCGAACTGCTGCTGGAGCGCGGCGTGTACGTGATCGGCTTCTCGTTCCCGGTCGTCCCGCACGGCCAGGCCCGGATTCGGGTGCAGCTGTCCGCCGCGCACTCCACCGAGGACGTCGAGCGCGCCGTCGCCGCCTTCGTCGACGCGCGCGCCGCGCTGGGCGAGTAGGCCCCGTCCGGCGCTGAGCAAGCCGGCAGCCTCATGAGCTGCCCGCGGGCCGGTCCGCTCGGAACCGGACCGGCCCGCGGGCTCACCATCGTCGTGCGGTGGGGGCGCATCGATCCGCCCC
>NZ_JBEOUK010000027.1:0-119930 GCF_040304045.1 Kitasatospora sp. NPDC094016 | reverse complement strand
CTTCGCCAAGATCGTGCTTGACGAGGTCGACGGGTGGGCTGGCCTGCGGGTGCTCGCGGCGCTGGGCTCCGGCCAGACGCCCTCGACGGACTCCGTAGCAGCAGGCTAGCCGCCTGGCTGCGTCCCGTGCGCTCACCGGGGTCATCCCGTTCCTCATCTACCACCCCAACAGGCAAGATCAGAGCAGGAGTTCACGAAATCATGTTCGTCCGCTTCGGCCCCCCTATCGACCTCTCCGACCTGCCGAACTACACGGTGACCGACCTTCGCCCCCGCGTGTCAGTGTTCGTCGGCCGGGTCAGCACTAAGGACAACCAGATGCCGGGCACGTCCATACCCCGGCAGGTTGCCTACGCCTCCGACCGGCTGGAACCGGGCGAGGAGTTCGCCGCCTTCTTCTGGGACGTGGAGTCTGGCATGCTGCCCCCGGAGTTGAGGGGGCTCGGGCCGCAGGAGATGTACGACAAGCTCGCCGTGCCGACCCCCCGGTCCGGCGGGCTCCAGGACCTGGTGGACCGAGCCGGGCACCTGGGAGTAACCCACGTCCTGGCCGAGCGTTCCGACCGCGTCGCCCGCCACATGCTCACCAGCCTCACCGTCGAACACGAGCTGGAGAAGCTCGGCATCGAGGTGGTGTACGCCGACGAGCCGGTCGGCGGTACCGAGAGCGGCCGGCTGCGCGCCCGCCGTTCTTCCCAAGTCGACGCCGAGCTCTACCGGGCGAACCTGATGGAGATGTCGATGGGCGGGCAGATCCAGCACGCGGTCCAGGGGTGGAACCACGGGTCCCCGCCCTACCCGTACGCCGTGGAGGTCGACCCGAACGCGCCGGAGTCCCGGCCGGGCCGGTTCGGTGTCACCCGGCCGAAGAAGCGGCTCATCCCGCACCCCGACCCCCGCCGCTTCGACGCCGCCCGGGAGCTGTGCCGGCTGCGCCGGGAGGAGCACCTCAAGGGGACGGAGATCATCGCGGTCCTGGCGGCGGAGCCCGACCTGTACCCGATCGACGGCCGGTGGACGCACAGCCTGGTCGAGGGCCTGATCGCGAATCCCAAGCTGACCGGCCACCAGGTGTACAACCGCAAGGCGCCGCGCACCCGCAAGCCCGGGCACTCAGCCCTGAACCCGGTGTCGAAGTGGTCCTGGTCGCCCAACGTGGTGCACGAGCCGGTGATCAGCCTGCAGCAGTGGAAGGAGGCCCAGGAGGTCACCGCGAGCCTGCGCGCTGGCGCGAACGGCGGCGGCGCGATCCTGCGCATCCGGGCCGCAGCCGAGCGGCGGGGACTCACCGTCGCCCCGGTCAGCAGCACTGCCACCCACACCGTCTACCGCATCGGCACCCGGAAGATCGTCCTGCCCACCCCCGTGCCCGAGGCCATCGTCCAGCAGGTCGTCGCCGAGCTGAAGGGCACGGCGTGACCGAGACCATCGAATGCCAGGCCAGCAGGCGCGGCCGCACCTGGACCGTCCATGTCCCCGAGCACGGGGTGTACGGGGCCGGACGGACGCTCAAGGCGGCACGCGAGAACACCGAGCACGGTCTCGCGGTCATCGGCGTGACCGCCGAGGTCAGGCTCGTACCGGTCACACCGGAGCTGGAGGCGCTGCGGGCCATCGAAGCGGCCCGCGCGAAGGCGCTGAGCAAGGCGGTCGTCGCCCTGGCCCTGCGGCGGACCACGCTGGGCGACATGGCCCGCGCGACCGGGGCGACGACCAGGCAGGTGAAACTGATCCTCGCCGAACAGGCTCTGAACGCCAGGCCAGCGGACGAGCAGGCTCCCGTGGTGGACGCACCGGATGGACCCGACCGCTGAGTTCAGCGGCTACTGATGTTGGCCCGCTCACGAGGTTGCTCCCTGACCGGGCGCTCGGGAATCATGGTTTCCAGGTCGGCCCCGCACGCCGGGGGTTGCTCATGGCTGTGTCTTGCGCGATATCGGCCCTGCGCTCGCGGGGATTGCTCCTAGTTCCGCCTTGCTCAACTGGTCGGCCCCGCACACGCGGGGATTGCCCCTGGTTGTTCCTTACCGACCTCGTTGGCCCCGGGCCGGGCCGCTGGCGGTCGGGTTCGGGGATGCCCACCATGGGGCCGGGGCTTGCTGCCCCGAGCCCATGGTGGGCGTTGGCAGTTGTCCTTCGTGCCCGGGTTCAGGCGATGAGGGCGTAGACGCCGCCTGCGACCAGGGTGCCAAGGATGGCGCCGGTGACGGTCTGGAAGAGGGTGTGTTCGCGGACGGTGACGCGGGCCCAGCCGAGCAGCGCGACGAAGGCGAAGCCGAGGAGCCACCAGGGGTTGTACGCCTGGGCGAGCATCGCGAAGGAGCCGGCGGTGACGGCGGCGTGGACGCTGATCTTGTACTTCGCGAGGACGGTGATCGGCCACACGGCGGTGATGGTGGCCCACATGGCGGCGGTCATCGCGATGAGGGGGAGCGGGGCGCTGGTGGCGTACTGGAGGGCGATGCCGGCGGCGACGGAGGCGCTGATGACGGGGAGGACGGTGATGCGGCGGACGCGGTCGGTCAGGTGCCGGTTCGCCCAGTTGCCGTCGCCTTCGATGTAGACGATGTAGATCATCGGGATGACGGCGGCGAAGACGATGGCGAGGACGGCCCAGCCGAGTCCCTTCCAGCCGTAGAGGCCGCAGCCGATGGCGATGCTGACGGCGACGATGGTGTTCTTCGGGTCGGCCCAGTCGCTGAGCCGGCGGCCGAGGAGGGCTCGACCAGGCGGCAACTTCGTTGTGTTGTCGGTCATTTACTCGTCTTGTTGTAGGCGCGGGCGACGTTCTTCGCCCATCGGATGTCGCGGGAGGGTGCGCGAAGTTCCCTGCTGCCGGGAACCGGTGCGTCGGGCACCGCGGCGTCGGCGAGGAGGTTGTGGGCGGCGTGCCGGTGCAGGGCGTTGCGGGCCTTGATGGCGTCGGTGGTGGCGTCCTGGCCGCCGCTGACGCCGAGGTTGAGGAAGGCGTCGCGGACGGCGAACGCGGAGTAGGCGGTGTCCAGGGTCCGGTCGCCCCAGACGAAGAGTTCACGCACGCGGGAGCGGCGCTCGCCGAACTGGAGGTTGGGGAAGGTGTCGATGACCTGGCCCAGGAGCGGGTGGAGGACCCACAGCGTGTGCTGGTCCTGGAGGTAGCGGGCCAGGCCGCGCAGGGGCGGGAGGCACAGGCCCGTGATGATCAGCAGGATCGAGGCGGCGACGGTGAGGTCGCCCAGCACGTTCAGCTGGGCCAAGCGGGCGTCGTCGATGTCGAACGAGAGGATGTAGACCCGTTCGGCAACGTACATGGTCCCGAGGGCGCAGCCGGTGGCGAGGGAGAGAACACCGGTGCGGGCCAGGCCTCGGGGGAGGGCTCGGCGGGTGGACCAGAAGATCCGGGTGGCGAGGGCCATCGAGAAGCCGAGGTAGCTGTAGAAGATCATCATGTAGGTGATGACCGCCGGCTCGCCGAAGTGGGGGCTGAGCATGTCGTCGGGGTTGACGTTGGCGTCGCGCGGCAGGGCGAAGAAGAACAGCCCGGTCATGGTGGCCGCGGCGCTGGCGGCAAGCCGGAAGCTGGGGCGCAGGCGTCCGCGCAGTCCTCTGCCGTGGACGGCGTAGAGGTAGTCGATGAGGAAGGCAATGCTGGTGAGGCCGAGGAGGTGGCGAGTGAGGATGGGGAGGCCGGTCACCAGGTCTTGCAGTGGGTCTCGGACGGCGGTGACGCCCATGGCGAGCCCGAGGGCTGCGATGGTGATGCACAGGGACCGGGCGGCGCGGCCGGAGCGAATGGCGGCCGGCAGGCGCCAGAGCGAGATGGCGACCAGGAGAGTGGGGATGACGATGGTGAGGATGATGGCGATCATGCCGCTCGCCTCCAGCCCGCGATCTTACGGACGGGGTAGGTGAGGGTGCGGTAGAGGGTACGGCCCTGACGGGTCGTGCCTTCTTCGGCACCAACGTGCTCCATGAGCAGCAGAGCGAGCATCTCGGCTTGGGCCTCTTCGAGGTCGGCGTAGCCGGCGCGGGTGAGCAGGACGCTGGCGACGGTTTCGGCGTCGAGATCGGGGAAGATCGAGGCAAGGACGTCCTGTTGGACGCGGCACTCGTGCTCCCAGATCATGTGGCCGAGTTCGTGCAAGATGATCAGCGTCTGGTGGGGGACGCTGGTGTTCTGCTTGTAGAACACCACGTCGATGCTTGGCAGCCGGACCCACAGGCCGGTCGGCGTGGAGGGGCTGACGTCTTCGGGGAGCGGTTCGAGCGCGATGGGTCGGCCGCGCTGCTTGGCGAGTGCGGCGACGAAGGCCGAGACGTCGAAGGGGTCAGGGATAGGCAGGTCGGCGAGCAGTGCTTCGCAGTCTCTGCGTATCCCTCGTGGCACGGGCATGTCGGACCTCTGCGTTCGCGCGCTCCGCGAGGCGGTTTGTGGGCGCGCTACATGGACATAGGCCGAAAGTTAAACACATCTTGACTGTGGCATTCCGCAAAGTTTACTCTCGGTGACCGTCGGCCTGGGTTCGAGCCTGCGCTTCCAGCTCGGCCATCCGCTCCGCCATGGTCGCAAGGACGTTGAAGTTGCTGGGCTCCAGGCTCATCGCGCGCTGCATGAAGCCGAGGCCGGCGTCCGGCGTTCCGCCGTCGACGGCGCCTGAGGGGTTGCGGAGTCTGGCGAGGGCGTTAAGGGCGTCGAGCTGCTTGTCGACGGCCTGTGTGTCCTCGGCGGTGAAGTAGCTGGCGCCGTTGGCGAGCCCGAAGATCCTGCCGAGCGCGTCGAGGGTTTCGACGGTCGGGTTGACCGGGGAGCCGTTCGCGCCGTACCCGCGCTTGAGGTAGCGCAGCTGGGTCTCGGACAGGACGCCCTTGGAGCGCTCGGCGAGTTCGGGGATGGCCACCGGGGTCTGCGGCGGGGTCCGGTTCGCGCGCCGGTCGTTTTCCACCATGATGAGGTGATTCAGTCGCTGGGCGATCTTTTCCGCCCTCGACATGGTGGGACCAGATGCCGATTCGCTCACAGACAGTACCGCTTTCCGCTATTCACAACTGCCCTAACTATACCCACAGTCATTAAAGTGCGCCTCTTTGATCGTGGACACTCAGTCACAATGAGGTCGTGAACAGGAAGTATGTAGTGACTTGACGGTAGGCCGCACTATAGTGAGGGGGCCGGGGTAGCCCGGCAAGTGCACATAGCAACCACGGGGGTGTCGACATTCTTGCGCGTTCCGTCCGGCCGGGGAGAAAGCGCCGCCTCAAGGCCGGCGCCCCCCCTCCGTCCCAGCTCACCACTTCCGCAGGAACGCCCCGTCGCTGCGCGTGACCACCCTTCCCGAGCGACGACCGTGCCGGATCGCGGACGCCAGAGGAACGCCGTCCACCAGGTAGGAGTCGCCGCACCGGGCGACCGCGGCACCCTGGCCCGCGGCCGCATAGGCGGCGTCGGCCAGCGTGAGCCAGCAGCCGGCCGGGAGCCGCACGAGCAGGCCCCGCGCCGGGGAAGAAGTAGCGCCCGCCATCGGGTCACCCACTTTCGGTCTGAGCCACAGAGCCGAGATGCACTGCGACTGGCCGGCCACCACGGCCGACACCAGTCGACCATAAGTGCAACATCGACAATAGACAACCAATCGATCTATCAGCATCCCAGCCGAGGGCGGTCCCGTGCTCCTGTCCACCTCTCAGCCCGTGTCGCGGGACTCCGGCGACCTCGACGAGATCGAGCGGTGTGCCCGGGCCGCGGCCGCGGCGACCAACCCGGAGGGACGTAAGGCCGCGCTGGGCACCCTGTACGCGGCGCTGCGTGACCCGGTCGTACGCGACATCCGCGCCCGGGTGGACAACATGGCGACCGCGGAAGACCTCGCGCAGGAGACGTGGGTACGGGTGGCCCGCTCGATCGGGCAGTACAACAGCCGCTCGGGCGGCTTCGTGCCGTGGCTGTTCACCATCAGCAGGAACCTGGTCGTCGATCACTATCGGGCGGCCGGCCGGCGCACCCAGGAAATTCTCAGCTCGACCCCGCTGGCCGCCGACGTTCCATCGGAGGACGAGGCTCCCGAGCGTTCGGCGGAACGGCGCGAGGTCGCGGCCATGTTGAAGGGCTGTCTGGCGAAGCTGCCCGAGCGCCAGCGCGAAGCGGTGTACCTTCGGGTGTGCGTCGGGCTGAGCACCGCCCAGACCGCTCAGGTGCTCAGCACGCGGCTGCGCCCGACGACGGAAGGCGCAGTACGTGTGCTGCTTACGCGCGGCCTGCGTAAACTCTCACAGATCCTGCCGGAAGACGCTGCAGCTCACAGGCTGGCTGAACCTCCTCTTGTGCCGGCTCCGCGCGCAGAGGAAGGTGCTGTGCGTGAAGTGATCAGGGTGTAAGGCGACGAGATTGGACCTGAGATGCGACGCGCTCATGTCGACAGGCTGTGTCGGACCCTCTCCGGCGACGGTGCCGGCGTGCACGATCGGGCTACCCGGCGTGCCGCGGCCGCCGCGAACGCGCTGCACCCGGCAGAGCCGCTGAGCGAGGCAGCCTACCTGCGGGGCCTGGACGCGATGTTCGCCGCCGTGGACGAGAGCTTCGAGCCGCCCGCCTCCGTCGACTCCGAGGCCAGGGCTACCCCACTCCCTGCCGAGGAGATGGCCGTTCAGCCCGCTGAGGTCGGCACGGTCAGCGTCGACGGGATGCGCGTCGTCGCCGCCCGGTCCGTCGAGGCCATCAGCGACAAGGACCTGCCCGAAATCGCGGCGCAGGTAGCCCAGTTCATGGCCGAACGCCACGATCTGGCTGCTCACGATAGGTAGACATGCAGCTTCGCCCCCCGGTGATCGTCGTCTCGTCGAGGATCGACGCCGACGCCACGCTGATCATCGAAGGCGACCAGCCACTCGTGGTCATCCGCCCGGCCCAGACGTTCGACTCCGCCGTCCTCGCCGTCCAGGCTGCGCTACGGGCGGACTTCCCGCACCTTCACCCCGACCAGATCCGCGCGATGGTGCGGACCCAGCTCCCCGATCTGCCGACCATGGACCGGCTGATGGGCGTCGGGGAGTCGCCGCCGCCCGTCGACCGGCGCGCCCCGGCGCGCTCCGACCGGGAGATTGTGCCGCGTGTGCCCAGACGGCGCCGTTCCGTCGCTGTGGGCCAGATACTGCTCGCCGCCGTCATCGCCGCGGTCGGCGTCGGCGTCGGCTACGCGGTCGGGCAGCACACGAGCCGGCCCGCCGTCGTACTGGATCGGGCGCCCAACCCCACCTCCACGCTGTCCGCCTTCGCGGGCGACCCGGCGTTTCGGCAGTTCGCCGCTGCCGGGCAGATGCGCTGCACAAGCTTGGGCCCTCTGCAGGCCCGGTGTACGGACGTCGATCAGCTGGTCATGTACAGCGAGGCCGCGGTATCACCCAACTCGGTTGCCTACACGTTCAGTTACGGAACTGAGCGGATCTACATGATGGCGTTTCACAGCAACGCCGATGCCGCGGCGTGGGCGCAGGAGAGCGGATCGCAGAAGACCCTGGACAATCTGAGCGTGGTGTCGAGGTTCGCGTTGTGGGGTTCGGACGCGGCCCGGCTGCAGGAGTACCAGGGGCTGATCGTCGAGGCCGCCCGGAACCAGACACGCCCGGTGACGGCGGGCCTGACGGTCAAGATGCCGGATCGGCTGGCGGCTCTGGCGTTCGGCACTCTGGGGGTGGCGTCGAGCCGCCTTGATCCGCTTGCGTCGACGCCGAACGCGCCTGGGTTGTTCGCCGCGGTCCACCTGGTGCTGGGCGGCGAGACGGAGCCGCCAGCATCGGCCCGAGTGACCGCGTCGGCCGATGGGTCGCTGGTCACCACGATGCTCGGCGTCGACCAGGCGGTGTCCCCGCCAGCCAGGCCTGTTCCGCCACCTCCGCCGGCCAAGCCATCCGACGCTCCAAACCCGGCCGGTGGCGCCAAGTCCCCGGAGCCGCCACCGGAGGCTCCTCGCCCCTCACCGAAGCCGAGCACCGGAACGTTGTCACCGTCCGCCACGCCGTCCCCGACGCCCCCGGCGGAGAGCGGGCAGCCGCTGCCCCCCGGGGCTGAGGCCCCAGCAGGGCTGCCCGTACCCGCGGACCACACGGACCCGGCCGGCACGTCGAAGCCGGTCGACGACGCGCCGCCTCCCGATGAGGTGTCTGAGACGCCGGTGGAGAGCCTGCTGCTGACGGGGCCACCGACCGGCCGGCCGCCGTCAACGGCCCCCTCGGGAGACGACTTCCTAGAAGGGCGGCGGAGGGCTCTGCGGCCAGTCCGCTGAGGAACTGGCAGAGGACGGGGCGCTCCAGGGGTCGGCGTCGGTCGCCGCCGGACCGGGCCGGCTGGCCCGGGCGACCTTGGCGGTCGCCGAACGCAGGCTCGGGCCGACCTCTTCGACCTCGACCTCGAAGACGGTGCGCTTCTCCCCCGCGGTGGTCTCGTACGAGCGCTGCCTCAGCCGGCCCTGCACGATGACGCGCATGCCGCGCTGGAGGGACTCGGCTGCGTGTTCGGCCTGCTGACGCCAGACGTTGCAGGTGAGGAAGAGGCTCTCGCCGTCCTTCCACTCGTTGCTCTGGCGGTCGAAGGTGCGCGGGGTGGACGCGATGCGGAACTTCGCGACCGCTGCTCCGGAGGGGGTGAAGCGCAGGTCGGGGTCGTCGACGAGGTTGCCGACGAGGGTGATGGCGGTCTCTCCTGCCACGGGCTTGTTCTCCTCCGGTCTCAGCGGGCCGCGAGGGCGGCGATCTTGGCACGGGTGCGGGGGCCTGCGACGCCGTCCGCGCGACCGAGCCCCGCGTGCTTGCGGATCACGTCGTTCACCGCGGCCGCCGTCTGCGGCCCGAAGTAGCCGGTCACCGGCAGACGGTGACCGATCCGGTTGAGCTGCGTCTGGAGAGTCTTCACCTCGGCACCGCGCGCCCCCGGCTTGAGGCTGGCCGTCTGGTTGGCCTGGGTTCCGAGGGCGGCGTTGGCGATCCGGGCGCGGGTCTTCGGGCCAGCGACGCCGTCCGCCGGGCGGAGGCTGGGGTTGAGGCGGACGAAGTCGTTGACGGCGTTGGTGGTGAGCGGCCCGTAGTAGCCGGTGGCGGGCAGCTGGTAGCCGATCCGGTTGAGCTGGTGCTGCAGCTCCTGAACCTCGGAACCGCGCGCGCCCGGCGCGAGCGAGCCGGCCGTCGTACGGCCGCTGCTCCCGGTGGCCGTCCCCGCGGCGAGGGCGGTGATCTTGGCGCGAGTGCGGGGGCCGGCGACGCCGTCCGCGCGGCCGAGCCCCGGGTGCTTGCCAATCACGTCGTTCACCGCGGCCGCCGTCTGCGGCCCGTAGTAGCCGGTGGCGGGCAGCTGGTAGCCGAGCCGGTTGAGCTGGTGCTGCAGCTCCTGGACCTCGGGGCCGCGCGCGCCCGGCGCGAGCGAGCCCGAGGGGCGGGTGGGCTGCGGGTCCGGCTGCGGGTCGGGGCGGGGCTCGCTGGTTGTTCCGCCGGGCGGGGTGACGGGCTTGGCGTCGTCGGGCAGAGTGATGCTCTGGCCCGGCTTGACCTGGTTGGGGTCGATGATCTGCGGGTTCGCGTCGAGCAGGTGCCCGAGGGTGATGCCGGCGAGCGCGGCGATGGCGGAGAGGGTGGCTCCGGCCCAGATGACGACGCGTCGGGTGGTGCTCGGCGGCGTGGTGTTTCCGGAGCCCGCACCGGCGAGGGTGAGCAGGGTGGCGAAGTCGAGGTTGCCGGGGTCGCCGTGGTCGTTCTCCGGGACGTGCTGGTGGCCGCACCAGCCGCGGAAGGAGTTCCACCCGGCGAAGGAGAGGCGGACGCCGTTGCGGCCGTAGGAATCCGGATAGGGGGCCCACTGGGCGGGGCCGTCGAGCGGGATGCCGTTGTGCTCGCGGTGCCAGGCCATGAACGCGGCGAGGTCGCGCAGCGCCCAGTCCGGGGCCTCGGGCCAGAAGATGTGCTGGATGCCCTGGGCTGTCCAGCGGCGGTGGGTGGCGGGGTCACAGGTGCCGATCAGCTCGATCTGCACAGCGCCGGCGGTGTTGGTTTCGACGCCGCCGGGAGCGTTGACGAGGGCGCGGGCGGAGTGGTCGAACGGGAAGTGCTGGCGGAAGAGCAGGCGGCGGGCGGCGAAGTCGGGCTTCGCGGTGACGTGGGGTGCTTCGGCTCCGCCGCTGTAGTCGGGCCAGCCGGTTCCCTCGGTGGTGTGCAGAACGCCGCACCGGGGGTTCATGTAGCTGCCCGGGTAGTGATCGGCGAACCACTGCGAGCGGTCGGCGCCCGGGTAGAGCGTGTCGGTCATGCTGCGCCCCTTCGTGATGGTGAGAGGCGCAGCGTCGCGGCCGGCGGGGGCTAGTGTCTCGGGCTGTCGGGGGCCAGCTCGGGTGGGTACTCCAGGGCGTGGAGGGTGACAGCCAGACGGTCGGCGAGCTGCTCGGCGTCGACCTCCTCAGCCGGGGCGGTGGTGGTGGTCTCCTCGGGAGCCTGGTCCTTGCCCCAGTGGGTACGGTGCTGCCGTTCCAGGTAGAAGCTGATGGCCTTGAAGTCGGGTGCGGCGCGGTCGGTGACGGTCTCCTCAATGATCTGGCCGGTCTCCGGGTCCCGGGCCTTGCGGGTCGTCTCCTTGATGACGAAGCCGCCGTTGATGAGGCGGCGGAGCTGGACGACCGCGCCAGCTTGGGCCAGTTCTCGGGCCTGCTCGATGCGTTCGTGAAGGGCGAGGTAGTCGTCTTCGCCGGGCTGGGCCGGTTCGCCCTGGCGGCGGCGGTCGGCTTCCTCGCGGCCGCGAGCGAGCCAGCGCAGGAAGGACGCCTTGTGGACTCCGGCGACGGCGGCCGCGGTCTCAACGGGCATGCCCTGGCGGGTGGCTTCGATGAGCTTGTGCTCGGTGTCGGGGGTGAGCAGGCGCCGGCGGCCGCGGCCGCTCCCCTGGGGGGCGGCCGGGCCGTGGCGGGGCTTACGGCGGGTCACGGGGCGGTGGTGGGTCAGCTTCGGCGGGGCGTGAACTGGTCGCCGCAGGTCGGGCAGCGGACGAGGCGCGGGCCTTCCTCGTTGTCGTCGTCGTTGAAGGAGGTGTCGTCCCCGAGGTCGGGGGTGAGCGCGAGGGCGGGTTCTTCGCCGAAGGCCTCGGCGGGGGCCGCACGCAGCAGAGTCTCCATCTCGTCGTCGGTGTAGGCGAGGGAGTCGAAGAGGCTGGCGTCGGCGGTGACGAGGTCTTCGAGCATGCCGGCGAGCATGCGGCGGTCCCAGTCCGCCTGCGCGGTGATGCGGTTGAGCTTGATGATCAGCGCGTCGGCTTCGGCGTCGGTGCGGGAGGACCAGCCGCGGGTGACGGGCAGCAGCCAGGAACCGTCGTCGTCGAGGAGAACGCCGTCCGGGACGGGTTCGCCGTCTGCGTACATCTCGACGAGGGCTTCGTGGCGGCCGTGGCCCGCGATGCTGCGCCCGGTGCGCTCGTCGATCAGGACGGGGTCGACGAAGCCGTGCTCGCGGATGCTGGCCTTGATGAGCGGGAGTTCGTGGAGCTTGGGGTTGCGGGTGGCGGGGGTGAGGGCCTGGAGCGGCATGTAGGCGATCCAGCGCGGTGCCTGGACGGGTGGCGTGGTCACGGGCCCTCTTCTCGTGGCGGGTCGGGCGGTCGCGGGGGCGGGGCTCAGTGGTGACCGCGGGTTCCAACCGCGCGCCCCGCTCACTGTGTGGGGCAACCAGGAGGCCGTCAGCCGTCGCCCCCGCGACCGGTGTTGCTCCGGACCCGCTCCCTTGTTCCCGGGCGGGGGCGAGTCCGTGGCCGTGGGGTGGTTCGCCGGTGCGCGCGGTGGCGGTCCGTCCATGGCCGGCCCGGACGGTAGTGGGGTCGGGGCCTAACGTCTCTCGCTAATCATTGCTTATGTTACAGTTATTCGGTGTTGGGGCAGCCCAGCCGGCCGGGGTCTGTAACGCCCGGGGACGGTTCGTCGTACCCCCAGGTGTACGGCCCGGCACGAGCACGTCCGGGAGAGCACCCGGACTCACCGAAAGGACACCCGCGTGACGGAGCAGCAGGAACCCGAGGCCACAGCGCCCACGCTCGCCGAGCTCAGCCAGCGGGCCACCGTGCTGAACCAGATGGCCAGCCGCTTCACGGAGCTCGCCGCGGTGGCGAAGACCGACCTCGACTCCGCGGTGCTCGCTCAGCACAAGAGCAACGGCGTGAAGTCGATCTCCACCAGCATCGGCGGCAGCAAGGTCGTCACCTGGACGGTGCGGGAGCCCAAGACCCCCGGCACGGTGGTCGTCTCCGACCGGGCGGCGCTCACCGACTGGGTACACCTGAACCACCCCGAGCACGCCGGGTGGGAGGCGACGATCATCGGCGCCTTCGAGCAGGCGCTCATCAACGCGGCCGTCCACGACAAGGAGAGCGGCGCGATCATCCACAAGGACACCGGCGAGGTGCTGCCCGGCCTGGCCTGGAAGCCCTCCCCTGCGCCGTCGAGCGTCGCCCCGTTCTGGGCCCCGGACGGCCGCGACCAGGTGATGGAGTACCTGCGCGACGGCGCCGTGGCCGAACTGATGACCACCGCCCTCCAGCTCGGGCAGGGGGCCGAGGTCTGATGTTCCCAGTCATGCAGTTCCCGAAGGCGGTCTGCCTCCGCGTCGACCCGGACGTGATGTTCCCTTCGGCGAAGGACACCAAGGGCATCGCCTTGGCGAAGGCGACCTGCGCGTTCTGCCCGCACAACGACGAGTGCATGGAAGCCGCCCTCGCCACCCCGGCGGGGCGGGACGAGGGCGTACGGGCCGGAACCACGCAGGACGAGCGGCGCAAGATCCGCCGCCGCCGCGCCGCCGCCACGCGCAAGGGACAGCAGGCGCTCGCCGCCTGACCTGGCCGCACAGAACCATCTGCCCGGCCGGGACCCGAACCCGGCCGGGCTCCACCTGAGGATGACACTCTTGAGCACCGCCTTGCCCGAAGCGGCCCGCCGGCCGTCGCCCACTGCCCCGGCGTCCTGCTGCACGCACTGCCGCCAGCAGCGCGCCGCGCTCGACGTGGGCCTGTCCGCCCCCGCGTTCCGCCTGCTGTCCGCGATCGCGCTTCGGACAGCGGGCGACACCGCGTGCTCCGGCGCGGCGGCGGCCGCCGACCTGAGCCCGTACCAGGCTCGGCCGCTGCTGGGCGAGCTGGTGCGCTCCGGCCTGCTGGCCCGGGCACGGCACCGGCGCTCCCGTACGACCGTCACCACCTACCGCCTCCTGGAGGTGGCCCGGTGAGCCTGGAGCCGATGCTGTGGGCGCTCAAGGACAGCCCGACCGCGGACACGTTCGAGCGGCTGATCCTGGTCACGCTCGCCGAGCGCGCGGACTCGGACGGCTGCAACGCGTTCCCGTCGCAGGCCACGTTGGCGAAGGCAGCGCTGTGTGACGAGAAGACGGTGGGGCGCAAGCTCAAGCAGCTCCAGCAGCGCGGTCTGCTCGGCGAGGGCGATCAGAGCGCGGCCCGGCACATACCGGAGCGCTACCGCCCTGTGGTGTACGACCTGCTGATCCCGCACTCGTGGTTCGGGCACCGGATCGACCGGGTGAACGAGGAGCGGCGGCAGAGGGGACTGGCGCCGCTGAGCGCCCGGTCGCGGCCGGACATCACGCCGGCGCCGGCCCGGGTCCGGCGGGCCGACTTCGGCAGGAAGCGCCCCGTCGACGAGGAGACCGCCGCGAGGGGGGACTTGAAGTCCACGGACTCTCAGTCCCCCCTGAATCCGAAGGGCGCAGGGGGGACTGAGAGTCCTGGCAGGGGGGACTCACAGTCCTGGGAGGGGGGACTTCAAGACCCCCAAACAACCCCTATAAACCTCCCCGGTAACCCGCCCCAAGGCGCGGGAGGCGTCGACGTGCCCTCTCCGGCCGGCGCGGGGCCGGGCAAGCCGGACGGCGGGGACGGCAAGCCGCCCCGCCCGAAGTCGAAGAAGCAGCAGGACGCCGAACGCCGCGCGGCACAGGCCGAACAGGACCAGGTGCTTGACCAGCTCGCACGCGACGGCGCGACGGCTTGGTGGGACCACGCCCAGGCGCAGTTCGGGCCATGGGCCGGCAGCAAGAACGGCTTCATGATGCTGATGGGCATGATCAAGCGCGCCGCCGACGCGGGCTACACCAAGCAGCAGATCTGGGCGGCCCTGCTCGACTGCGGACGGCATGTCCCGTCTGCGCAGCAGTGGCAGGGAGCCCTCGGCACGGCCGCTGGCAAGGCCGCCGTGCCGGGCCGGCGCGCCGCGACGCCGATGTACGACGACGCCGCTTCGCACCCGCGGGCCGAGCAGCCGGCCGCGGACTCGGCGGTCGATGTTGTGCTGAGCGCGCTGGACAGCCGATGAAGAGCAGCAGCACGGTGACCTCGATGGCCGAGTTGGTGCTCGGGCGGGAGCTCACGGACGCGGACCACAGCACCACAGTCAAGGCTCTGGCAATCCGTGAGGCTCGCGCGCTGATGGCCCGGGGGACGGCGGAGCAGCGCGCCCGCGGCGCGGTCCCGGCGCAGGACGGCGCGGTGTGGGAGCAGCCGGACGAGTACCGGCAGGGCATCTACGCGACGGCTTGGTTCAAGAGCCTCGACCGGGCGCGGCACCGCGCCTACCTGCGGCACCACGTCACGGTGCCGCCGGACGGGCTGCCAGACGGGCACGTGCTCCTCGATGCCGACCAGCACCCCGAGGTGCTCGCCTACTGGGTGCAGCGTCTGGCGGCTGGTCTCGACACCAAGCAGCACCTGGTCGCGTTCGGCAACGTTGGCTCCGGCAAGACGGCGGCGCTGATCGCGCTGGGGTCGCTGGCGGTGAGCGCGGGGGTCATGACGCGTTACGTGCGCCACGGCGACTACGTGCGCTGGCTGCGCCCGGACGGCGCGCCTCCCGGGCTGACCCAACTGCAGGTCCGGGAGTTCCACGACCGTGCCGGACTGCTGATCCTCGACGAGCTATGCGGCGAGATGGACGGTCAGGCGACCGAGGCCGTACGGCAGGCGACCGGGGACCTGCTGTCCGCCCGGATCGCCTCCGGGCTGCCGACCGCTATCGGCACTAACCTGCACTCGGCGCAGATCGCGAAGATCCTCGGGGACCGGATCGTCTCCCGGCTCGGGGAGAGCGCGACGGCGCTGCAATTCGTGCGGCCGGACCGGCGCCAGCCGGTGCGCTGGTGAACCGCCGACCGCGGGCGCCGCGCCGCCGACCGCTCACCAGGGTGGCTAGGGTGCGCAGGGAGGATGCGAGAGGACGGTCCCCCATGCCCGAGTACGATCCGGCGGCCCGCGCCAAGGTGGCGACGGCGGTCGCTCAACGCGAGGTCGCCCAGTTCGCCGCTGCCCTGGTCGGCGAGACCTCCACAGTCAGGCCGACCCATGACCGGATTCGTGAGGCACGCCACCTGCGGCTGCTGGCCCTGGAGGCGTTGGACCGGACGGTGATCGCCGCGCGGCTCGACGGTGCCGGCTGGGACGAGCTTGGCGAGGCGCTTCTGCTCGACCCCGAGGTCGCGCAGGTCCGCTACGAGGCGGCGGCCGCGCGGTGGGCCGCCCCAGAGGCGGCGGCAGCGCGCGGGCCGGGCGAGCCGGGCGATCCGGATGTGGCGGGCACGGCGGAGTTGCTCGATGCCTGGTACGCGGCCGCGCGGTCGGCACTCGACCCTCAGGTTAGGGAGCCGGTCGACCGGCCGGTCTCGAGAACACTCCACTCAAACTAATCATTGTTCATGATACAGTTAAGGAAGGGATGCAAGGCTGCCGAACCCGGCAGCATCACCGGGCCAGCAACCCGGACAACCGAAAGGACACCCGCGTGACGCTCCTAGTCCCGCCGCGCCGCCTCAACCGCGAAGTCGACGAGCCCAGTGGCCTCCCGGCCTGGCCCCGCCTGCTCCTGACCGGCGTGGAGAAGAGCGGCAAGAGCTACGAAGCCGCCCTGGCGTCCACGTCCGACCTGATCGGCCGAACGTACTGGGTAGAAATTGGCGAGGACACCGCCCACGAGTACAAGGAACTCGGCCCGTACAAGATCGTCCGCCATGACGGCAGCTACCTGGACATCCTCGACGCCGTCCGCTACGCCGTACACCAGCCGCGCGACGAGGACAGCAAGCCGAACATGATCGTGGTGGACTCCGTCACCATGCTCTGGGAGCTGCTGTGCGACGAGCAGACGGAGGTTTCCCGGCGGCGGGCCAACGAGAGGGGCGCGCCGCCGAACAGCGAGCTGACCATCACCGCCGACCAGTGGCAGAAGGCCAAGTCCCGCTTCAAGGACGTCATCAACACCCTCAAGTACCACGACGGGCCGGTGCTGCTCCTGGCCCGCCTGGAGGACGTGGTCCTCTTCGACGGGGACAAGCCCACCCGGGACCGGGTGTGGAAGGTCAAGGCGGAGCGGTCGCTGCCCTTCGAGTGCACGGCCGTCGTCCAACTGCGGGGCCGGGACTCGGCGTTCCTCACCGGCGTACGGTCGCTCAACCCCGACCTGAGCACCGCGCTCATCCGCCCCCTGCCCGGGTTCAGCGTCGACAAGCTGTTCCGCGACCTCAGGATGCACGAGCGGGTCGCCCGCTCCACCTACGTGGCGCCGAACCCGGGCGCCTTCTTCCGCGAGCAGGCCGAACAGCTCGACGTGCTCGACGACCTGCCGGACGACCCGTCCAGCGAGCAGTTGGGCAAGCTGATCATGCTGTCCTTTGGCACCCGGAACCCCGAGTACCTGCACCGCCTCACCGCGTTCTACGGCCACGAGACCCTCAGCCGCCGCAAGGTCACCGGCAAGGACGGGCCGGTCTCCGCGTCCGACGCCATCGAGCGCGCGCTCAACGTCCTGGCGGGCGCCACCGAGGTGAAGGCCCCACAGCCTGGGCCCGCCGCCGGCGGCCCGGGCGGCCCCGAGGGCGAGCCGCCGCGCTGCGCCGTCCCGGCCTGCTCCACGTCGACCGACCAGGTCCGCCCGTACCCGGCCGGCCTGCGCTGCGCGCAGCACAGCCCCCAGCAGCAATCTTCGGCGGACGCGTCGGAGCAGCAGGCCGAGGGGGAAGCGCCTGCGCCTCACGGCTCGACGCCGGCCGCCACCGCCCTCGGTGACGCTCCGGCTGCTGAACAGCACAGCTCCGAGGCCGATCAAGCCGGGATCGAGCAGCCGGTTCAGGAGCGGCCGAACCCGGCGCAGATGCTGCGCGACGAGGCAGCCGCCCAGGCGATGGTGCTCGGGATCAGCGTCGACAGGCACCTAACCGACCTGGCTCCCCCCGGCAGCACCGCCGGGCAGCTGCCGCCGTCACGGCTGGCCGCGCACCTGCGCCAGTGGCGGCCGGTCGTCGTCACCGCGCTGCGCGACAAGGGGTTCGACGACGTCGCAGACCGGTACGCGGCACTCGGCACTCGGGCACCGGCCCGGGAAGCCGCCGAGATCATCGGCGCGGCAACGCGGCAGTAGCAACCGTCGGTGTGGGCGGGGAGTTGACGGCGCCCACAGCGACGTTCTACGGCCTGGGCGCCGTACGGCGGACCTTCTTCGCTGTACGGCGCCCCCGGGCTGCCGCGGCTTCCTCCTCGCGGCGCAGCCGGGTGTACTCGGCGGGGAACATGTCGGCCAGCCGCCGGCGGGCGCGCTGCGCGGGGTTGCGGCCGCGGTCGAGTCGGCCGCTCGCCCGGGCGGCGTCACCGGCCGCGATCACCTGGGCGAGCTGCAGTTCTTCTTCCAGGGCGGTGCGCAGGCGGCGGGCACGCTCGGTGTAGGCGTTGCGGGACTCGTTGTCGTGTTGGGGCACGTGGTGGTTGGTGAGCAGCCGCTCGATCGTCCGGGCGACACGGGTGACGACCTCGGGGCTGTGGAAGACGGCGGCCAGTTCGGGGTCGGCCTTCGGGCGGGTCACGAAGTCGACCAGTATGTCCGCGAACGCCTCATCGGGGGCCGCCGCGAGGGCGGCCGCCATCTGGTTCGGTGTCGCGGTCACGTGCTGGTGCCTTTCCAGTGCCGGGTTTGTGGGCGGCGGCCCGCCGGTCCCGTCCGCCGTGTGCCGGATCACCGCGTAGCTGCGCTCCCCGGTCCCGGCCGCGCTCGAGGGCACGGCCGGTGGGCTTGGCTACTTCGTTGTCCCCGCGCCGAAAGGACACCCCCGGAAACCCGGGTCGTGTTCTTCGCGGGGGCTTTCGCCTCGACGGTGGATGGGTGGCGGGCCGCCTGGTCTGGAATGCTACGGGCTGTCGTTCGGATTCAGGAATCGCTCCCTCGGTCCGGGTCGCTCAGCCGCTGCTTGAGCCGGTTCAGGGTGTCGTCCGAGGTGTCGAACGCCAGGTTCGTCAGGTCGATGCGGGCTGGCGGGGTGGGGCTGGTCGAGGCCTCGATCTTGGGGGCGATGCCGTAGCGGTGCCACAGGGCGGCGTAGGAGATCTCGGAAGCGGCGATCACGGCGGCGCCGGCGGCGAGCAGGGCGCCCGGGCTGACTGGGTTGCTGAACCCGCCCTGAGCGGCGACGGTCGCGGCGCCGGAGAGCGCCGCGAGGATGGTGACGATCAGGGTCTTCACCTTTGGGGACCAGTGCGGGCGCAGCACGACGGCGGCCAGGAGCGGGAGGACGGAGCCGACTGCCACGCCGTAACCGGCGCTGTGGACGACCAGGTTGTTGAGGTTCAAGGTGTGCCTTCCGGTGGGGTGGTTGCGGGTGGGCACGGTGGCGGCCTGCGCGGGTTTGTGTCGTGTGCTCAGGGTTCCAGGTCGGCGCGGATCGGCTCGTCGGGGGCGGGGTGGGCGGCTCCGAGGGAGGCAAGTTGGGCACGCAGGAGCCGGATGTAGCGGATCGCGGCATCGCGCCAACGGCGGTGGTCCTCGGCCATGCGGTCGAGCTTCTCTGCTTGCCGGGCTTGGCCGGCTTCCAGCGCGCTGATCCGGCCACGGAGTTCGGCGCGCTCGGCACGGTGCTCTGTGTACAGGGTGACGAAGCCGGCTTGGAGGGCGTCGGCGGCGGAGGCCGCGGCCGCGGCTTCGGCGGTCTCGGCGGAGACCTCGGCGGCCGCTTCGGCGGCGTGCTCTTCGGCGACGGCCTTGCGGCTGGCCTGGCGGGCGGCAAGCCAGCCGCTGGCGACCACGCCGAGGAGCGCACACACCGGGGTGGCGACCGCGGTGATCGTCTCGGTGGTCGCCAAGTGCTGGGCCTTCCTCGGGCTTCGGTGGTGGTGCCGCGCGGACCGGGGCCTGAGGATGAGGCTTCGGCCCGCGCGGGGAATTAGGTTGACGGGACGAGGAGGTTGCGTCGCGTCGTACCGGCTGTCAGTCGATGCTGGACCACTGCACCCCGCTGAGTGAGAGCCAGCCGCCGAGCGCGCCGTTGCCGTTCCAGAGCTCCAAATTGCCGTTCGGCTGGGCAAAGAGATTGCCGCCCGTGTTGTTCGGGGTAATGGCCCGGAAGGTTTCGCCTGCCTTGGGCCGGAGGGCGGGGTCGTCGATGGTGCCGATGACGCCGGATGTCACGCCGGCCGGCACGGAGACGATCCCCCGCAGCGCGACCATCCCGTCTGGGAGTTGCTTCACACCGATCGTCTGCCAGCCGCTGAGCTGCGTGCAGCCCTGCTTGAGGGTGATCGGCGCCCACTTGCTGTCGTTCTTCACCAGGCCGCTGCCGACGTCGACGTTGCCGCCCTGGAGACGCAGCCCGGTGCCGGTCTGCAGCAGCACCTCGCCCAAGAGCGCCCGGACGGTCAGGCCGTCCTTGCTCAGGTCCATCGCGGCGACCTGGTCGGCCAGCTGCGTGAACCATGTCTCCGGGTTCAGCTGGGTGAGGGCGGTCTTGTAGCCGCTGGTGCTGCGCCGCACGCTCATCTGGATGGACGCGGCGTTCGTCGTGTCGCCGGCGGCTCCCGAGATCACCGCTTCACCGGCCATCCCGTACTCACCCGCGACGCCTAGCGCCCAGCTGCCTCGGGCGGGGTAGCCCGTGCCGGGCGCGCCCGAGTTCAGCCACAGCCTCGGGGTGTGGTTGCCGTCAGCGGTGAGCTGGGGACCGGTCAACCGGGTCATCGGAACGGCCCCGTCCGGCGTGGTACGGACCTCCGCAGTAAGACGCGCCGGTTGCTGCTCGGCCGTGGCCCCGGAGTACAGCAGCATGGAAGGGGCAGCACGACCCTCGACCGGGTCCGCCGGAGACAGCAGCACCCGTCGTCCGGTCTCGCTTGTCTGGAGGGTGCCGCCCGTGACGGTGCCGCCGGTGATCGTCACGCCTCGGATGGTCCGCCCGTCGATCGCATCGGCGGACAGCGACGCGGCGGTCACCGAGCCCGCCGCGATCTTGCCGGCCGTCACCGAGTTCGCGGCAAGCTTGTCGGCGCTGACCGACAGTGCCTTGATCTCCCGGGCGGTAACCGCTTCGGCAGCGATCTTGCCAGCGCTGACGGCATCAACAGCGATCTTCGTGGTGGTCACTGCGGATGCCTGGAGGGCGTCGGAGTTGATCGCGCCGGTGGCGACCTTGGCCGCGGTGACGGCGCTGTTGGCGAGCTGGAGTTCGCCGATGATGCCGTTGATCAGGTCGTCGGTGACGACTTTGAGGGGGGTGCCCTGGGTCGCGGCGCTGGCCGGCCCTCGGGCGCCTGCGGCGTTGACCGCGACGAGGCGGAGCCATCGGGAGCTGTAGGTGGTGGTGGCCAGGGTGATGCTGGCGCCGGCGGCGGCGAGGGTGGCAACGATGCTTTGGGGTTCGAGGGTGAAGTCGGGGGTGCTTCCGGCGTGGACTTCGAGGTGGGAGAGGTTGAGCGGAGCGGTGTAGGCGTCCGCCCATTGGCCGTCCCAGGTGACTTTCAGGGCGGCCTTCGCGGCTTCGACGAGCGGGGCGAGCGGGGTCGGCGGCGGCGGGGAGACAGCCACGGTGACGCCGACCGTGCCGTCCGTCTGGCGGCCGACGGTGCTGATCACCCTGCCGTCGTCGTCGATGACCTGTAGCTGCCCGCGGGCAGCGCTGTACGGGAGCTGGGCGGCGCGTTCGATGTTGGTGAGCCGCTGGTCGAGGTTCTTGAGGAAGGCGGCCAGTTCGCGTTGCTGAACGGCCTGGTCGAGTGCGCTGGTCAAGCGGCGGTACCCCCTTGCCGGGACGAGGTTGATGATCAGCCCAGCGCGTCGGAGCGTTTGAGGGTCAGCACCGCGGTGCCGTCCGTGCGCAGTTCGTCGGCGGTGATGCGGTGCCAGACCTGGATGTCGCCCACCCACGGGACGTGGGTCTGGACGAGGATGTCGTCACCGGGCGACCAGGAGCCAATGGGCGCGTTGGGGTGATCACGGACTTCGAGCATCGGCACGTAGATGGCTTGTGTCCTGGACTGGAGCTCGCGGTTGCCCCGGGCGCGAAGAGCGGCTTCGTTGGTGGCGGCCTTGTCGACGACGACGTGGACGCGGCGCAGCCGGCCGTCCGGACGGGCGAGTTGAAGGCGCGTCTTGGTGGCGCCTTCGCCGCGGCCGAGGACCATGACCTCGTTGGCGAAGTCCTCGCCCATGGCGCGGGGTGTGGCGGTGGCGGAGATGTTCTCGCCGTCCGCGAAGCGCAGGTCGTCGCGCTTTCGGCCGAGGCGTGGGGCGCCCAGGCGCAGGCGGTGGACGATGGTGCGGTCGTTGCCGGTGGCGGTGGACCAGACATGTTCTTCGAGGTAGTCGAGGTTGTGCTGCAGGAAGATGTTGTCGATGGCGGTGCCGCTGTCCGGGGTGTCCCACCAGGCGAGTTCGTACGGGTCGGAGCCGTCGTCGGCGCCGAGGAAGATGTCGGCCTTGTGCTGGTCGACGGCCAGGCCCAGGTGCCCGTTGTCGTAGGACTGCAGGTGTGCCCAGAGCTCGCGGACGGCGTCGTAGGCGTCGATCCGGGGTCCGCAGTAGGGCGGGGGCGGGGGCGGGACCTGGACGGATCGCGGCGGGTCGGTGAAGTCGATGTACCCGTCGTGGTTCTTGTCGAGGCCGGCGTTGGGATCGGGTGGGGTGATGAGCATGCCTGACTGGATCAGGCCCTCGTAGGGCAGGCCGTGCGGGTAAGCGGTATATCCAGCGCACTCGATCACCCACTTGCCGTTCTCGGGCATGCACTTGACGATCAGGCCGCCGCCGCGGATCTGGCCCTCGATCTCGGCGAACACGGCGGTGTCCCACTCCTGGAGCAGGGGACGGCCGTCCGCGGCGATCAGACGCGCGTACTCGGGCTCGATGTGCCCGGTCATGCCACCGGGCCCGGACAGCTGGCGGGTGGGGGCGCTGGTGAGGGTGAGCGGTACGTCCCAGTCAAGGATCTGCCCGGTCAGGACGCGCAGGGCGATGAAGCGCCAAGCCATCTACGCGCCGTCCTGGGCGGCGGCTTCCTGGAACTGCACGCGGCAGATCAGCTGGGTACTGCTGTTGACGTCGATGCGCCCGGGGTCGAGGGCCGTTGTCTGGACGAGCAGTGGCTGGGTGGTGCCGCGTAGGGCGGCGGGAATCGAGTACCTGTCCGCGAGGAGCTTGTCGGCCCGGCGGAAGCCGCCACCGCCGTCGTCGTCGAGCTCACTGTTCGACCCGGCTATGCCGGCGAAGACGTGACGCATCTGGGCGTACACGTTGTTGTTGGACAGGCGCAGGCCGCTGAGGTTGGTGGTGATGATCGCGGTGACCGCCCACTCCGGGATGTCGATGGTCCAGTTCGCCTGTTCGGGCCAGTTCTTCGGGGTGCGGTCGGTCGGCTCGATATAGGAGTAGCCGCAGCCGATGACGGTGTAGATGCGGTCGTCGGTGCGGGGGCGAGCGACGCGGCGTAGGTCCTTGATGTGGGCGGGCAGGACGCTGCTGGTGTTCGGCGGCAAGTCGATGCGGGCCAGGGCGATCGCGGAATCGCCGGGGCGGACTTGCCGGACCGAGGTGGTGCCGGCCGGGACTCCTGAGATCACCCGGGTGAAGATGTACGGGCCCGCTGCGGGGTTGGAGGGTTGTTGCCAGGTCTCGCCCATCAGGTAGGGGTTCTCGACGCGGGCGATGATCAGATCGGAGCGCGGAGTGGGGCCGGTGGGGGTGATCGGGATCTTGTCGATGCTGATCATCCGGCCGGCGTACGCCTCGTACTGGGCGCCGGCGGCGCGGTTGAGGATGGAGCAGGCGCCGGTGAGGACCTCGACCTGCTGGCCGGGGGCGGCGAGCGCCCGTACGCGCAGGTCTGCGGGGCCGATGACGCCTTCGGCGCCGCCGACCGCGTTGTAGGCGAGCAGCCGGGCGATCGCGCTGGAGTGCTCGGCGGAGCCTTCAAGAAACCACGGCACGGAGTCCCAGGACACGGTGACGCTCCTTCGGGTGGGTTAGTAGAAGCGGTGGGCAGGCCGCCAGGCGACGGTGGCGCGGGAGGTGCCGGTGTCGTCGGCGATGGTGTAGCGGGCGTGCTGGAGGCCGGGGGCGAGGAGCATGTCCTGCATTCGCGGGGTGCTGCGGGTGAGGGCGCCGGCGACGCTGGCGGTGCCGTTGCGCAGCACGGTGCGGGCCCAGGGGCGGGGGTCGACGGTGACCCACTCGCCGTCGCCGAGCATCAGGTCCAGGCCGATCGTGATGCGCTGGCTCAGGTCGCCCTGCGGGGTGCGGGAAGGCCCGTAGAAGGTGAGCGCCGGGTTGCGGCCCGGGCCGTAGAAGGTGGTGACGGGCCAGGTCGGCAGGGTGCCGCCGACCGGCAGTGCGCCGGGCGGCTGCGGGGGCGCGGGGATGCGCTGGGACAGGGCGGCGGTCAGCGGCGAGGTGAGGCCGCGGATCGGTGCCGGCGCGGCGGTGGGGGTGGTCGATTCCTCGGCGTCGTCGTACCAGCGGCCGTCCGCGACGGCGAACGTGGCGACGAGGGTGGTGCTGCCCTGGCGGGTGAAGCGGGTGTTGGCCGGAGCGATGCTGCGGGGGCGGCCGTAGGCGCGGCGGATGCGTCCGCCCTGCATGGTGCGCAGCACGGCGACGGCGCCCATGCGGCGGCGTACGGCGGCGGCGTCCCAGGCGGCGAGCAGGGAGTCGACGGCGGCTAGGTTGGTGGTGTGCCGGCCGGCCGGGGTGCTGGCGGCGTAGACGGTGTCGACGGCTAGCTCGAAGCTCACCGTGGTGGTGGAGGTAGTGTCCTGGCCGAAGCGCACTCCGTCTTCCAGCGGCAGGGCCGCGTCCCCGAGGGTCGGTTCGGCGCGGTCGAAGGTCGGCTCGCTGAGGAGGTAGATGCCGGTGTTGAGGGTGCCGAACAGCAGGTCTGCGCCCGGGTGGAGGCCGTCTCCGTCGTAGAGCAGGTTGAACTGGCCCTCACGCAAGAACGCCATGGACGCCTCCCAGGCGGGCTCGGCGGAGCTGGAACATGGCGCCTTGGAGGGCGTCGCCGCTGCTCTCGCGGTCGGAGCGGGTGATGATCAGGTCTCCGCCGACGAGGGCGGATGCCTGCGCGGCGGGGGTGGAGCGCACGGTGTACTGGGAGCTGCGGTAGAGGTCGGCGGCGGTGAGGGCGGGTTGGCGCAGGGCGCCGGCCGCGTTGTAGACGATGTGGCCGCCGAACATGTCGGCGACTCGGGCGAGGATCTGCTCGGAGCGGTGGCGCTTGGCGGGGCTGAGCGGGATGTAAGCCTCGCCGCCGGTCTCCGGCTCGGCCCACACGCGCCACTCACCGGGGCGGGCGATCTGCGCGATGTGCTTTTCGGTGCCGCGGGCGAACGCCTGGACGCGGCCGCGGATGCCGCCGTTGGCGAAGCCAGTGAGGATGCCGCCGTCTGCCTGGTTGCTGCGGGGCGGGCCGGAGGGGTAGTTGTACTGGACGTCGACGTTGACGGTGCGTCCGCGCAGCGTGTTGATGATGCTCTGGATGGCGGACACGCTCTGCGAGACCTCGGTGCTCGGCGCAGAAATGCGGACTTGGTGGTCCGGCAGCCGCTCGACCTTGAACCCGATGTTCTGGAGTTCGTAGATGGCCCGATCGGACGGGGCCTCGACGGTGATGCTCTTCTGTCCCGGGGTGGCGCTCAATTTGTCCTGGATGGACTGCAGTTCACCCATCGCTTTGAGGGTGGGCACATCCACGTCGATCTTCTGCCCGGCTGGGAACCCGGCGAGGGTCTTCATGATCGAGTTGAGTTCGGCGTTCGCCGTCGCCGACGTGGTGGTGATCTGGACCTGCCCGTCCGGCAGGGTGATGACGGTGTAGCCCAGGTCCTGGAGCAGCGTCTTCGCCTCGTCGGTCATCGCCTGGACGGTGATCTGCTTGCTGCCGGGCACCTTGGCGTACTCGGCCTGGACGCCGGCGAGCTGGGCGAGGACGGAGTCGACGCCGCTGGCGGCGAGCAGGGTAGTGACCCGGTCGGGCACCAGGCCCATCGCGGCGGCGGCCTTCTCCGCCTGCTCCCGCGTGAGGCCGTAGCCCATCGCGGTCTTGACGGCGGACTCGTACAGGCGGGCCATCTCCGCCTTGGCGGCCTGAAGGGCCTCGGGGACGGTCTTCTTCTGGCTGATCGCCAGGTCGTAGGCGGCGCGGGTGGAGTCGAGCGTGGCGTCTCGGATCGACGTCATTGACTGGTAGAGCTGGTGGCCGTTCTCGACGCTGGTCTTGAGCGAGCCGTCCGTCTCCACCAGCGCCGAGCCCCAGCCCTTGAGGTAGGAGGTGCCCTCCTTGAGGGCGGTGTTGCGCTCGTCGGTAGCGTTCTTGGACGCCTGGAGGGCGGAGAGCACCGCGCCGTCCGCGCGGGCCTGCGCGTCCTTGAACGACAAGGTGCCGCCTGCGAGGAGGTCGAGGGCGGACTTGAGTGCGTCGGTGCGGGCGGTCGCGTCCACGGTGGCGTTGCTGAACTGCCCGACCAGTCCCTTGAGCTTCTCGTACACCAGGCCGGAGCGTTCGAGTCCACCGGCTGCGTTGGCGGCGTCCTTGGTCTGCTGGGCCTCGCTCTCCTGGACCTTGAGGAGCTCATGCAGGGCCGTCGCGGCGTTCTCGGCGTCGCGGGCCTTGTTCTTGAGGTCGTCGGTCGGCTTCCCCCGGTACGCTTTGATGGCGGCTTCGGCCTGCTCGTCCATGGTCTTGGAGAGCTGCTTGAGGCCGCCGTTGAGCCCGAGGTAGGCGTTGGTCATCTCGGGCAGGCCGACCTTGACCTTGGCCATGACGTCGAGGAGCTTCTCCTGGCCGCCGAGGACCTTCTGGTCCTGGAGGAGCTTGGCGGCGGTGGTGCGCACGTCGGTGGTGACGGCGCCGTTGGTCTCCTTCAACGCGGTGGACAGCTGCTGCTGGGAGCGCTTCTGGTCGGCGGCGGCGGCTGCGGCCCTCTGGTGCCAGTTCGCCAGCAGTCCGAGGCCGATCCCAAGGCCGGCGACGGCCATGCCCATCGGTCCGCCCATGAAGTTCACGAGGCCGGACCATGCACCCTTGAGGCCGACCGAGACGGCGCTGCCGACGCCGGTGATGCGCGTCTGCGCTTCGCCGGCCGCCGAGCGGGTGTCGAGGAAAGCGCGGTTCATCGCGTCGATGGTGGGGACCGTGGCGCCCAGGCGCGGCACATTGGACTGCAGTACGGCGACGGCGGCGCCGACTCGCCCGAGAGAGACCCCGGAGCGTTCGGCGTGCCACTGCTGGAGTGCGATCTGCTCGTTCAGGCCACGGAAGGTGCCGATCAGGCCGGTAGTGGTGCGGCCCAGCCCGGTGGCGTTGGTGTTCGCGACGGAGAACATGCCGTTGATGCCCTGCACGGCCTTGATGCCGAGCATGACGACCAGCAATCCGCCGAGGGCGGTGGACAGGCCCGGGACGGTGCGCAGCAGCACCGCGACCACGTTGGCCAGGCCGGAGAAGACGGCCAGCAGCGGGGCGAAGGCGGCCGCGCCGGAGGCGAGGCGGCCGATGATCTCGGCGATGTTGGACAGCACCCCGAGGACGTGCGGCCCCAGCGAGCCGAGTCCGCGGAACAGCGCGCCGAGCGCGGGCAGGAGTTGGGTGCGGATCTGGGAGACGAACGCAGCGATCCGGTCGTCCGCACCCATGTGGGCGAGGCCCTTGCCGAGGTCTCCGACCAGGCCGATCGTCTCGCGGGCGCCGGGCAGCGCCTGGTCGAAGTAGTCCTTGAGGCGGTTCTTGCCGGCGTCGGAGTGCGACCACTTGTCGAACTTGTCGAGCTGGCGTTCCATCCCGGCGAGCAGGGAGTTGCCGGGCTCCCGGCCGGCGGCGAACATGCCGCCGAAGCCCTTGCCGAGGCTGCGCATCGAGCGGCCGAGGGAGGCCGCGACGTCGGCGCCCTCGTTCATTGCCCGGTTGAGGGAGCCGTTCTCGCGAGCGGCGGCGACGGCGGTGCGCGCCCATTGGGTGCCGCGGCGGGTCGCTTCGGCCAGGCGCTCGACAAACGGGCCGCCGGCCACGAGCGTGTCCTCGGTGGCGTGGCCGAGGTCCTTTATGGCCGAGCCCATCGTCCCCAGCACCCTGGTGTTGCTGCGGACGATCTCGGCGGCGTCGGCCCGGAACACGGGGTTTCGAGCCCACCGGGCCGCGTCGGTGAAAAAGCGGTTGCCGATGTCGGCGACACCGGTGAGCTGGGTGCGGACGAGCGGCAGAACGATCGAGCCGAACGCGGTGATGTCGCGCGCCTGGTCGAAGAAGAGACGTTTCTGCGTGTCCTGCTTGATGCTCTTCCAGACGTCCTGGAAGCCGAGGAGGGCCTGGATACTTTCCCGTACGGGCGGCGGGACGGCGTTGATCGCCGCCGTCATCTTCTGGAACTCGCCGGCGCTCATCGTGGTGCCGTCGCGCACCGCCGCGAGTTTCTGCCCGTACGCCTGCGCGGCGGTGCCGACACCGCCAAACAGGGCCTTCGTGCTGAGCAGACCGACGCCGAGCGCGGCCAAGATGCCAGGGATCGCTGCGAGGGTGTTCACCGCTGGCCACGCCGAGCCGACCATGGCGGTCAGGCCAGCGCCGAGCTGCGCCAGCGCGCCGACCGCGGGCTGGACGAGCGTCAGGATCGCGCCCATGAACATGGCACGGCCGGGCAACTGGAACGGGATCTTGATCCCGCCGCCCTGCGCGACGTCGCCGTCCGCCTCGCGGACCCGGCGCCGCACCGCGTCGACCAGCCCTCGGGGGTCGATGTCAGGGCGCAGCCGCATGCGGGCACCCTGCTCGCCGGTCGCCTCGGAGACGACGCGGGTCAGCTCCCGGCGGAAGTGCTCGCCGTCCGGACTGACCTTCGCGCGGACGCCTTCGGCAGCGCCGTCGACAGCGCGTTCCATGTCACCGCGCAGGTGCTCGCGATCCACGGCGAGCTTGACCTTGGCGCGCAGCCCGGCGGATGCCTCCTCGACGACGGCCTTAAGTCGCTCGCGCAGTCCCTCGCCGTCGACGTCGACACCGATGCTGGCCTTGACGCCTTCGGCCGCTTCCTCGACCTTGGTGCGCAGGCTGCGGGCGAACCCGGCGGCCGTGGCCTCGACCTGCACGACGAGGCGCCCGGCGAGCTGACCCTCAGCCATGCTGGACCCTTCCTCGGAGCGAGGCCGCGTCAAGCAGCTGGCGCAGACCTGACGTGCCGGACGACGGCGGTGATGGTGCTGTGTCCGCGGCGCGGACGGTGTTCGGCCGGGGGACGGCCAAGGGTTCGGCGAGCCGCCGGTCGGCGGCGTAGACCGAGGTCAGCTCGACGAGCTGGGCGAGGAGTTCCTCCTGGAAGCCCCACCAGGCGCGCTCGCCCGGGGCGCGGCGCGTGCGGGCCTGCTCGGGCAACCCGTCGAGGAGCACTACGAGGCGGCGGACTCCGAGGAAGGCGGGGTCGCCGGGGCGGCGCCAGAGGTCGCGGGCGTCTCGCCGGTGGTAGTGGGCGAGGTCGTACTCGAGGTCGTCCCACCTGCTGCGGGCGAGGTCGGCGACCCGGAGAGCTTTCCCAGGCTCACGCCGTAGGCCTTGATCAGGGCCCTCGTCAGCCGCACGTAGTCGGCGATGCTGGGCCGCTGGGCGGTGAAACGCTCGAACTGCTCAACCCCGAGGAGTAGTAGGTAGACGTCGCGCAGCGCCGCGAGGAAGGTGCGCGGCAGGTGCGGGCGGGTGAGCAGCAGGTCGACGATGCCGCCGGCGATGTTGTTGTTCTTCTCGTCCGCGATGACCTGCGCGGCGAGGCCCGGCAGGTCGAGGTTGTTGGCGAGCAGCGGGTCGAGCGCGTCGAGCGGCAGCTCGGCGGGGAAGAGGAAGCTCTCGCCGCCGAGCAGGACCGAGATGCCGTTGGGGTGGGTGACCTCGCGCTTCGGCGCGTCGAGGTCGATCAGGAAGTCGCTCAAGGGGGGTCCTCTCCCAGCGGGTGGGGCGGTGGTCGGCGGGGACGGTCGCACAGCCCGGAGGCTTGTGGCGACCGCTGCCGTCAGGACTCCTTGAAAGCCGGGTCGTCGGTGAGCATGTACCAGGCGTCGGTGTCGTCGCCGCCCAGGACGCCCAGGCGCAGCGGCAGCTTCGAACCAGAGCCCTTGGAGAGGTCGTTGGCGACGCCTTCGAGCTGCATGGCGCGCGGGAATACGAACCGGTAGTGCTTGCCGCCGTCGACGGCTTCGAGCAGCGCGGCCACGTCGGTGCGCTCGCCGATGCGCGGGGGCACGAACTTGTAGTGCTTCGCGGTGCCGGTTCCGGTCGGGGTGATCTCGGTGATCGTGCCGCCGCCGTAGACGGCCTTGAAGTTCGGCGCGGACCACTGGAGCAGGTCCATCTCCACCGTGACCGCGTCCGCGGTCTGGAACTGGCGCACGGGGAAGTCCGACTGCGCGGACTTCAAGCTCTCGAAGTTCGGCTCCTCCTTGAACTTGAGGGAGTCCTCGGTGGTGTGGCCGACCGAGCGCCAGCCGGCCGCGAGAGCGATGCTGGCGTCGGCGGGCGCGGCGGTGCCGACCGGCGCGAGGTAGAGGTAGAGCCGGCCCGGGACGACGGTCTCGGCGGAGTTGGTCTTCGCGCTCATAGGGGGTGGCTCCTCGCGGTCAGGGTGGCTGCGGCGAGGAGACGGTGCGGTCCGGACGGGGCTTGTGTCGCGCCCTGGCGCCGGGTCAGGGGTGTACGACGACCTGGAGGGAGATGCTGTAGCGGATCGCCCCTGAGGTGAGCTCGGTGAAGGCGAGCGGGCCGCTGGTGGCGACGTGGCTGACCACCGGTCCGGTTGGCGGCGGGTCGGTTTCGGGCAGGTCCATCAGGGCGCCGGCCGCCAGCAGGGTGAGGCGGCGCAGTTCGGCGGAGCCGGGCCAGCCGGCCGGGTCGGAGATGACTTCGATCGTGACCTCGCCGGCGGTTTCCCAGCGCAGCCCGCGAAGGTCACCGCCCGGGCCCGAGGTGACCCGCAGCCGTGGCCAAGGCGCTTCGACCAGGCCGGAGACGTGGCCGGGGCCGCTGAACGCCTCCACCACGGCCGGGTGCTGGCGCAGGTGGGCCAGGGCGGCGGCGACCGGGTCGGCGGCCGCGACCTTCTGCAGGAGCGCCGGTTCCGTCATCAGCGGCGCGCGACGTAGCCGTTGGCGTGCAGCTGGCGGGCGTAGTCCGGGGCTACCCACATGTCGGTGCCGGGCAGGTAGTCGCGCCCGGAGATGAACAGGTGGTGGGAGAGCCGGACCTTCTCCGGGGCCTGGCCGTCGCCGAGTGGCGGGCCGACCACAGTCTGCGGGTCCGGCTCGCGGCTCGCGGCCGGCTGCTCGGCGGTGGCCAGGGTGTTCTTGCTGCTGGTGTTGGTTGCCATGGCGGTGCACTGTGCACGGTCCGGACCTTTGCGTCGCGCGCTCTACCGGTACTTGAGGGCGGCCTCGTTGACGGCTCGGGCCATGAAGTGGGTGCCCGTGGCGACCAGCCCGCCTGGGTAGACGTCGCCGAACTCGGCCTGGACGACGAGTTCCCCCTCGCAGACCACGGTGACCGTCACCCGGTTCCCGGCCGTCACCGGCTGGCCGCTGTTAATGCCATGGGCAACTCCCATGGGGTCAAGGGTAGTTGTGCAGCGGCAGTTCTTGAGGTTCGCGACGGCTCGGCTGCTCTCGTCGCGCGGCCCCTTCATGTACGTGTACTCGCCGACACCGCGGTGCTTGCGGTCCCAGTCCATCGACGGCACCACGAAGCGCAGGTTGTTCGGGACGCTCTGCCCCTCGGTCTGCACGTGGGTGTGGCGGACCCGGTCGTCGGCGACGGTCACCCACTGCTTCGTGGGCGGGGCGAGGCGCTTGGCCCGGTCGGCGACCTGGTCGGCGATGCGGCCGACCTCGGGCGCCACCATCGCCGCGACTATCGCCTCGAGCCCCGGCACCGCCTCGAACCGGGCCATCAGGGCACCAGCGGCGGGTCGAGGGCCGCGGTGATCGCGATGTAGTCGGCTGCGCCGTCCGCCGCGACGGCGCACAGCCGGGCCGTCGTGATCGTCCAGGACTCTGGGCCGTCGACGAGCCGGTCCCCAGGGCGAAGCGGCCAGTGCCGCGGGTCGGCGCGCAGCGACCACGACCCGTCCGCCTGCACCACCGCCGCGCCGGGCAGCGCCGGTCCCGAGGCCGCTGTCGTGCCGGGCCTCGGTGGCACCGGCAGGCCGTGCGCGTCACGGTCCCAGGGGTGCTCGGCGACATACACGGTGAAGCGCCGATTCGCCAGGATCACCGCCACAACGACGTCATCCCCCCGTACGGCCACGGCGCGGCCGCCGGCCGGGGCCGCACGTACACCGGCGGCTGCCGGTAGCCGTCCAGCGTGACCAGAACCGGCAGCGCCCCGGCCTGGCCGGCGCTCGGCGCGGCCTCGTAGCTGATCGACTGCCCCTCCGCCGACAACGACGACACCCGGCGCCCGCCGGCTGCACCGCCCGAACCCGGGGAGTTGCGGATCGCCTCGGCGGCATGCGCGGTGACGAAGCGCCGGATCGGCCGCTCGGCCGCTCCGTCCAGGCCGACAAGAAGCCGCACGTCGTACGTGCCGTCCGGCAGCACCGTCCAGCCGTCCACCGCGAAGTCGTCGTCCGGCCCGCAGTGCGCCCACGCCTGCCACATCCCCAGGTCCGTCCCAGGCGCCGGGCGGACACCGTGCAGCGTGGCCGAGCGCGGCACCAGCGAACGCGCGAGGTACGCCTCCACGTCGGCCTGCGCGTCCTCGATCGCGGTCCGCAAGCCGTCGCGCTGCGCCTCGGTGAGCGGCAGCGGGATACCTGCGTGGTCGGCGACCGCTTCGGGAGAGGTGACCAGGCCGCTGCCGGTGGGCAGGTCAACGCGGATCGTCCGGTCCGTGCTGGCGGGTTCGCCGGCGGCCGGGGTGAAGACGACGGTTCCCCAGTAGCGGCCGGCGGCCAGGGTGTCCGGGATGACGAAGCGGAACGTGCCGGGTTTCAGCGCTGTCGCGGCCGCGACAGCAGCGGGCTGGCCGGTGCGCTCGGGGTTCGCGTGCAGGGTGAGCGAGGTGACGGTGCCACCGGCGACGGTCGGGTCGAACGTGGCGCCGCCGTACGTGGCCTGCCAGTCGAGCATCGACACCGCGGTCTACTCGCCGATCGCGTGGCGGACGCTGGCCTGGTCTCGCAGACGCTGCAGCAGAAGCTCGACGACCGTCTCGGACAGGTTGGCCCCCTGCGCGGCCAGCAGCGTGGTGCGGGTGCGGCCGTACTCGTCGATCCGGTTCTCGACTAGGCGGGCAGTGCTGACCAGGGTGCTGCCGTGCGGGGTGATCCTCTCGAACAGGCTGTTCAGGTCGGTGGGCGGGCGGCGGGTCTGCGAGTCGACGATCAGGCCGTCGATCGTCTCCGGAAGCACCTCCGCGACCGGAACGCGCTCCGGAATCCCGGTCTCCGGCGCGACGGCCGGTTCAGGTCCAACCGGAGGCTCCAGCGGGGCGGCCGCCGGGACGAGCGTGCTGGCCTCCGCCACGGTGCCGTCCGGATCGACCGGTTCCGTGGCCGCCGCGGTCTTGCGGCTGCGCGGGGTGGTTGTCATCAGCTGGTTCCCTTCACCATGGGGCTGTTCGGGCCTCAGCAGGGTGGCGGCCGGGACGGCTTGTGTCGCGCCGAGCCGGCCACCACCGGCTCGCGTCAGGAGTAGGTGAACCCGCCCACCTTGGTCACGGTGCCCCCGTCGTCGGTCAGGACGACATCGACCGCGCCTGCTGCCTTGGCCGGGGCGGTCACCTTCACCACGGTGTCGGAGACGATCGTCAGCGCGGTGCCCGCCGTACCGCCGAACGTGACGGCGCTGGTGCCGTCCAGGTTCGTGCCCGTGATCGTCACCACGGTTCCGCCAGCGGCCGGGCCGTTGGACGGCAGGACCGACGTCATGGTCGGCAGCGGGAACAGCTTCGCGATGTCTGACTCCCGGATCTGGGCGCCGGGCTGGAAGGCGATCGTGCGAATCGCGCCCTCGGGCTTGCGGTCGCCCTCGGCGTAGCGGCGGGTCGCGTAGATCCGCTCGGTGACGGTCATCATCCGGTCCGGGACTGGGGTAGCCGGGAAGCCGGCCTTCGTGATGCGGGCGCCGCCCGCGGTGTAGAGGCCCATCGCTCACTTCCTGCTAGGAGTTGGTTATGCCAGCAAGATGCTGGCCCCCGGTAATGCCTTCCGTCACCTCCTCGCGAGCACCTGCCGTGTTCGCGCGTCTTGGGCGGTGGTCACTGAGGGTGCGGAAGTTTCCCTCCCGGGGGCCAGCCCCCGGACCCCCGCTGGGGACCGCGGGTCCCCAGACCCCTTACGCTGCCGCAGTCCGCTCCGTCCTCAGCCGGCGGACACCGCCTTGGCGGCGATGTCCGCCGGCTTCCGGGCGGTGCTCCCTTGCCCTCGGTCCAGGTGGTTGCTCCAGCCAGTGGTGTATGAATCGGCTGAGCTGCTGCCTACCAACAACAGTCCCGCGTGGCTGCTCAGTGGTTGCTGTAGACACGAACCACTGAATGCGCGCCGCCCGAGAGGGAAGTCGACTAGCACGTCGCTAAGGTGACCCGGGAGCTGGGAGGCCGTCCGCGGCCGAGCAGCGGTACGCAATGGCGGGTTGCCCCCGGGCTGCTGTTGCTGTCAGCACGCAAGGACCCGCAGCCGAATGGCTAGCCACCGCGAGACGCGCGCACGTCCCCGTCGTCGTTCAGTTGCAGAAGAGGCAGAAGACCGCAGTAAGGCGCTGACCTGCGGAAATGCCTTTCGAAGCCACGATCACCAGATCTGCTACCCCGATCGAGGGGCTGCCAAGGCTGGCCATAGGAGCGTGGTGAAGTGATCAGAGCCTCGCGGTATCCAGATCAAGAGATCAGGGTCCCACGATCAAGAAGTCCTTGAACCACGACTGTACGATCGTGGTTCAGTGCCGAAAAGTACATCTGCGGATGTCCCTGGAAGGAAGGCGCAACACGAGGTCGTGAGCGCCCCCTGAAGTTGGCTCAGTGACGTTTCGGTCATGTACTTTTAGGCCATCTGATCCGCTGCGGCCGACCGCGGCAGGGTCCAAGACCTATGCCCGAGGAAGGAGGGGACCACGTGGCTGCCGCCGCACGGCGTCGACGCGCGCCAGCAGACGAGAACGGGGAACTTCTCCCCTTTGCTCCGTTCGCGTTCTACTCCGGACACGCGAACGTCGACAAGGAACGCGTCCGCGCCATCTGCCGCAGCAACAAGTTCACCCCGGGCGAGAAGTTCATGGTCCTGTGGTGGATCGGAACGTCGCCAGAGGGCATGGAGCCCGTGGTGATGACGGGGGCGGACATCGGCAAGGAAGTCGGCATGACGGCGGATGCCATCGGCCGGATCAGCCGCAAACTCCTCAAGCACCGGATCTTGGTCGCGGTGGGCACGTTCGGAAACTCGAAGTTGTACCGGATTACGCCCTACATCGCGTTCCACGGCCCGGGCTACGATCAGCGTGAAGCGGTGAAGCGCTTCAACCCCCCGGACATCCCTGGGTTGGCCCCGAGAGTTCGAGAGTGGTGGGAGGACCGATGAGCGCTCAGACGGTTGCGCTGCATGGGAGCAGGAGCATGTCGTTCGGGGAGTTGCTGAGGCGAACCCACAACCTGACCGCGAATCAGCGCCTGATGATCGTGCTGTACAACGATCCGGAGCTCGTCGGCCGGAACGGCGTGATCGAGCAGTCTGCAAAGGACCTGGCGGGCATCGTGGGATGGACTCCGACCATGTTCTCGCGCATCCGACAGCAGCTCGTCGATGCGGGATGGCTGGAGCAGTCCGGTGGGCGAGCCCAGGTCAAGTTCTTCCGGCTGACGCCGACAGCCCACGGGCAGGCGCGGGCCCTTCGGCTTGTGGACTGAACGATGTAGGAGGTGCGAAGGGTTGTTGATCCACTGCGGATCAACAACCCTTCGTGCTTATGAACGTTTCGGCACGGAACCACGACCGACCGATCGTGGTTCCGTGCCGGGGAGTGCAGCGGCCCCGGGTCGGCGAGGTGCTTGTGAACGTTTCGGCATGGAACCACGACCCACCGGTCGTGGTCGGCGTGGCCATCCTGACGGCCGGGCCGGCCTCGTCGATATGAACGTTTCGGCACGGAACCACGACCGACCGATCGTGGTTCCGTGCCGGGGAGTGCAGCGGCCCCGGGCCGGCGAGGTGCTTGTGAACGTTTCGGCATGGAACCACGACCGACCGATCGTGGTTCCGTGCCGAGGAGTGCAGCGGCCCCCGGACCGGCTTGGGCGGCTACGCCCAAGTACCGACGACGAAGGACTCGGGGCGGGGGACCTCTAGGGCGACGCGCTCGTCGGCGCGGATCGTAATGACGCCGTTCTCGAAGTTGAGGCCGTTCTCGCTGGAGACGGTGACGGAGACGGACTCGCGGTCGTAGAGCTGGGCGCCGGTGCCGAAGGCACCGACCAGGAACTTGTCGTCGGCCATGGCCGTGGTGTCGACGACGTTGAGGCGCCAGACCTTCTTCTCGGCACCGACCGCGACGGCGATCGCGAGGCGGAAGGCGCCGTTGTTGTCGGTCTCGAGCTCCAGCTCCTCCCAAAGGTTCGGGGAGATTACCAGGCCAGTCATCTCGTACTCGGCGAGGATGCCCTTGGTGATGGCTCGGCGGACCTGCACGCTGCGCTTGTCCGTCTGGACTGCGGCGTACTCCTGGACGCCAGGGACGTTGAACAGACCGGTCAGCTTCTCGCCGTCGCCGGCGCTGTGGAGGAGGTCGTAGTCTTCGCGATACTTCACCCCCTCAATCATCCTGTTGTTGATGAACGACCTGAGCCGCGGTTCGTCGGACAGGATGTTCTTGTGGGCGTGGAGAACGTGGGCGATCTCGCTCACCGGGTACATCACCGGCTTGAAGTCGAGCCTCGACTCCGGGGCGCGGCCCCACTGGTCGGTCGGCAGGCCGGCTGCCGGGGAGACACCGTCTGCGGCGGTTCGCTGGCGGATCTGCGCGGCGTTGTTGGTCCAGCCGGTCTCTCGGATGCCGTACAGGACGGACGCCTTGGTGGTGGCCTTGGGGAAGAGGTCGCGGATGCGGGACTTGCGGCGGGCCAGCTCGCTGATGCCGACGTTCTGTGCGCCGCCGAAGCTGTTGTGGGTGATGGTGCCGGCGGACAGGGCCCAGATGGACTTGCCCTCCAGACCGGCGCGGATCTGGGAGGAGCCCTCGAAGCCGCGCTCGCGGGCGCGCTCGAAGGCGTCCGACTCGGTGAAGAGCTCGCCGAGGGACTTCACCTCGGGGCCCTGGGGGCTGCCGTAGAACTGGCCGGCAGCGGACGGGCTCTCGGGGGAGTCCAGGTAGCCGGCGATGTCGTCGGCGGACTTGCGCGCGTCGATCAGGGACTTGAGCTCCTGCGCCTCCTGAATGACCTTGCGGTACGCGGAGTTCTGCTCGGAGCTGACAGTGAAACGGCCCTTCTCGTCGACCTTGAACGTCTCGGAGATACGGCGGGCCTCGACCTGGCGGGTGGCGAGTTCGTCGATGAGGGTCTTGAGGGGTATGTCGGCGGTGGCGGTGCTCACGAAGCCTTCCAAGTGCTGGTGCGAACGGTTGGCGCGCGTCGCTCGCCCGGCCAGCACCGGGACGACCCGAAACGTCCGGGTCAGTGGAAGGGAGATGAGGGTCTAACGTCGCGTGCTGCCGTACCCGAGGTACCGGGCACAGCAGCACGACGGCGTTCGGTCAGGCCGCCAACGCCTTGAGCTGAGCCTCGACCTCATCCGGGTTCAAAGTGACCTCCTCCTCGCGGTCCTGGACTGGGACCTCGCTACCCGGCTGTGCGCTGCCCGGGAGGGTGGCCACCGGCGCAGAGCCCGGAGCCTCGGGCGGAACCATCGCCGGAACGGGCGCGCCGCCTTCGCCGTCGTCCTGGTCCTGCTCGTCGTCGAGGTGGTCGTACAGGCCCCAGTCGTCGCCGAAGTCGTCGTCGGGTTCGTCGTTGCCCTCGCCGATGGGCATGCCCTTACGGGCCAGGGTGCGCAGCAGGCGCTCGACGGCCGGGCGGAGGTTCTCCAGCTGCTCGGGTTCGACGTCGGCCACAGCGATCGCCGAGGTGGCGTCAGCGAGCCGGCCGGCAGCTGGCTGCAGGAACCGGGCTTCGACGGCCTCCTCGGGTTCGGCTTCCTCCTCGACCTCCTCGTCGCCGTCCGGGTCGTCGGTGTCGACGGCGACGACCGTCAGCTCCACCCGCTGCGGAGCGCCAAGGACGACGTCACCGCCAGCGCTCTGGTACGGCACGGAGTAGGTGATCGTCTCGCCGGGCTCGGGCCGGGCCACGGTCGCGATCACGCGGTCGGGGAACGTCGCCTCGATGCACACCCACGCCGCGTCGGCGCTGGCTTCCTGGTTGGGTAGGAACAGCACCTGGAGCGCATCCCGTAGGTGGGACTGCTGCTCCTCGTACGATCCGGCCATCGGCGGCTGCATGCTCTTCTCCTGGATCTGGCTGATCAGCGACTTGGCTTCGGCGACGGCCCGGTGAGCGGTCTTCACCTCAAGGCTTCCGAGTCGTGCGGCGACGTCCTTCGCGGCGGCGACGGCCTGGCGGGCGCTCTTCGCCTCGACCGCCGGCCCCACCGCCCCCGGTAGCGACTGTGTGGGGGATGCGGGGGCAGCGTCCGGTTCAGCGTCGACCTGTTCCTCGGGGCGTCCCAGCGGGATGCTGACGCGGTCGGTACCGCGGACGACGAACAGCTCGTCGAAGGTGACCGGCGTCGCATCGACAGCCGGGGCATCGTCGGGAAGGTCGTAGCCGAGCGTCAGATGCGGGGTGAAGCCGTGGTCGGTGCGGAGGGCTTCGTTGAAGACGGAGCCGGACAGCGCGGAAACAATTCGCTGCTGCAGTTCCGTCAGGCCGGGCACGTCGACGGGCACCCACACCGGCACGCCGTCCTCGCCCGGGGGGAAGCGGCCGATCCCGCCGAGCTGGCCTTCGAGCTGTGGGGCGCCTGCGGTGGCCGCGCGAATCAGGTCGGGCAGGTCGTCCGGGTGCCCGCCCAGTGCGTCGGCCTGGCCGAGGTAGGCGAGGGTGACGTGCAGATCGCCGGACACGGTGCCCTGCGGGTGCGCGAGCGCGGCGGCGACCTCCTGCGGCGGGTACAAGGCGATCATCACGCCCTGACCGGCCTGAGGCTCCCCGTGCGGCCCGGTCGGCTTGTACTCCAAGCCCTGGGGTTGGCCGGCCGGGTTGCCCTTGATCTCCAGCGCCATGGTGAGCGGGTGCGCACCGTGCAGCACCGGAGAGACCTCGTACAGGTCGAGGTCGTGGATGATCCGCACCCTGGCGCGCTTGGTGGCGCCGCCCTTGGGGACGACGTAGCCGATCGACCACTGGGCTCCGCCGCCCTCCTCGTGCCACTGCTTCACCTGCTCGAAGACGTCGCGGCCGCGGCTGGTGCGTAGGTTGTGGCCGACGTCGGCGACCAGAGCGCCGGCGTCCTTCGGCCAGGGCTTGCCCATCGGGGTGGTCTTCGGGAGCCGGGGGTCGCCGGGCAGCCACTCCTCGACCCGGTGGCAGACCCCGATCGGGTCCCTCCACTCATGGCTGAACACGGGTTTGACGGGCCGGGCAGCCAGGGTGCGGGTGAACGCCCCGGGGAGGATGACGTCCCCGACCTCGTCCTGCACCCCGGTGACGGCGCAGATCGCTCGGACGATGCCCTGCAGACGACGGGGCCGGGCTGGTGGACGCGGCGGCACAGGGCACTTCCTCGGGGCGGGGACGGCGAGCCCCGCGACCGTGCCCCCTCCGTGCCCTTACCGTCGCGCAGTCACCCGGTGCCGCCTGCCCCGCCGTCCTGCTGCTCAGGCAGCGTGCCGCCGGCGTCTTGGAACCCGCGCAGCCAGAAACGGCGCCGGTACCGCTCGGCGAAGTCACCGATCTCCGAGTACGGGCAGTTCGTCGCCGTCTCGCCCGCCTTCGCAGCCGCTGCACCCTCCGCAGCTGCCTGGACAGCCGCAGCACGGCCAGGCAGATCCTGAACCTCCACGTCGACCCTCTTCTACTTCCGGAACTCGTCGGGGAGCTCGCCACCCTGGCCGCCACCGTCCGGCTCCGCCCCGTCCTTCGGCAGGTCATCGACTTCGGGCTGCTCGTCGGTCGGGGAGCCGCCACCGGATGGGGCCATGCCGGCGTCGTCCACGTCCACGGCCCAGGCATCGGCATCCGAGTAACGGTAGACCTGGCCGGACGGATCGCGCAGCCATCCAATCAGCGTGCCGTCCGCGATACGCTCCAGCCATGCTTCCTCACCGCCTGGGGCGGAGAAGCGGGCCGCCACTGCCGGGTCGTCGGGCAACGTCTCGTCGCCCTCGTCGTACGGATCGCCCGCCCACTGCCGGCCATCGTCAGCCGGTTCCTGATTCTCGGGCTCCTGGTCGGTCGGCTGCGGGCCGGACGGCACCGGGCCGTCCGGCTGGAGGGACTTCACGGAGATTCGATAGGTGCGCACAACGGCGAGGGTGCTCGGCGAGACGAGCTTGTGTCTCGCCGAGCACCCTTAGCTCGCCGGTCGTGAGCGGGCTACATTCGGGCTGATCTCGTAGCCCTGAGCTGTCCTGACGATCAGCTCGTGCTCCTGCAGCTTGGCCAGGTCACGATGTACCTGCGGGGGAAGCGGGCCTTGGCGCAGGTCAACCGCACCGGCGAGAATGCCCATGAAGAGTTCGAGTTGACTTGCAGACAAACGTGCTGCCGTCACTTTTTCGAGCGTGCCACGGTTCACCATGCTGTAGTGGCCGCTGAATGCAAGGCGTTGCGCCGGGGCGTCGGCGTCGTTACCGGTCAACAGGTCCTCCCGAGGTCCTGCATGGACCTTAGCGTGGCTCCCTTTCTCCGCCCAAGGAACAAGCCGGGGCGAGCGCTCTGTCGTGTGCGCCCGGGCTGGCCTCGGCTTTACCGCGGTAAAGCCCGGCCGCTCAGTACACCGTTCCGGCGACGTGCACCTCCTCGGGTCTCGGTACCATCCCGTGGATCCCGAGGATGCGGCTGCTGCGCTCCTCCAGCAGCGCCAACACCGACCTCGAGTCCGCGCCGTCCACTACGAGGGGG
The DNA here is from genome assembly GCF_040304045.1 of Kitasatospora sp. NPDC094016. Classification (NCBI taxonomy): domain Bacteria; kingdom Bacillati; phylum Actinomycetota; class Actinomycetes; order Kitasatosporales; family Streptomycetaceae; genus Kitasatospora; species Kitasatospora sp. NPDC094016. Next base: position 79,562 of record NZ_JBEOUK010000027.1, on the reverse strand, counting down.
GCCTCGGTCGGCGACGGCCGCACCAGCGCCCCGCTGCGCTGCGCTGCCTCCACCATCGCGGCCACCAGCCGGGAGCCGATCACCGGCCGCTCGGCCTGGCCGGTGATCTTCACCTCGTACACCTGCCCACCGGGTAGCACGCCCGTCACCCGCAACATCGCCGTTGCCTCCGATCCGCTCACGCCCGCCGTCCCAGCGTGCTCATCACGCCGAGCAGCCACTGACGCAGGTCGTCGTCCAAGTACCACGTCGAGCCGCTGAACATCGCCTCCAGCGCGGTCGGCAACACCTCCCAGGACCGGCCGTCCGCCGGCTCCGAACCGGTGAACATGTCCGCCCAGCCACCCTGCCGGGCGGTCGCCCGCGGGTGGTGCCCGCGGCCGGGGAACCACTGGGCCAGCCGGACCTGCGGAGCCCGCTCCCGCGCCCCGACCTCGCCCCGGGATGTGCGCACCCAGTGGTACGCCTCCTCCGCGGCGGCCAGCTCCGGGATCGAGTGCTGCAGGTGGTGCGCCAGCGCGTGCAGGGCGGTCGCGTCGCTCTCGCCCACGGTCAGGTGCCGGCTCTGGGGGTGGTAGGAGCCGCGGCGCGCGCCCGTGCTGACGGTGAGCGGGCCGGCCGCCGCCAGCCAGTCGGCGGGCAGGAACGCCTCCAGGCCGCGCAGCCGCTCCCCGCCCTCGCCGCTCGCCCGCAGACCGCCGCCGGTGCCGAGCTGCCGGACCCGGCCGAGCGTGTGCTGGGCGGCGTCGCGCAGCGCGGCCGCGTACGCCGCCTGGGCGCGCTGCTCGTCCACCACCGCCTGCTGGGCCTCCGCCCGAGCGCTGTCCAGCTCCAGCTCAGCGTCCCGGCTGCCGGCAGCGGCCTCGGCGGCGATCCGCTCAGCGCGCCGGGTCGCGGTCTGCGCGTACTGGTGAACCGACCGGAGCCGCCCGTGCGGATCAGCCCCCAACTCCGGCGCCACCTGACGCATTTGGTCGGTGACCGCAGCATCCAGGGCCTCGCCCGCGCCCAGGACGGCGGCCAGATGCCGCAGCGCTTCCGGGCCCGGTCCGCCGTCCACCGCCCGGTCCGCCGTCCACCGCCGCTCTTCGACAGCCTCGGGCAGCCGCCCGGCCTCGAGGCCGGCGGTGCTCGCCGTCTCCCAGCGGCCGACCGTCCGCTCGACCTGGCCGAACCGACCGGCCGGCAGCATGGCCAGCCACGGCGTCAGATCCGCGCCAGCCTCCGTGCTCCCGCCGGTCTCGCCGGCGGCGGCCGCGATGTCCGCCTCGATCTCCCGCGTCTCCGGCCACCACCGAAGCCGCCGCGCCAGCCGCTCCCGCACCCGCTGGAGACGCTCCCCGTCCTCGCCCCGCCACATCGTGGCAACCTTGCGCAGCACCTCCCGCAGCCAGACCGCGACCCGGCGGGCCAAGCGCACCAGCGCGGCCATCACCCGGGAGAACAGCCCGGGCCGGGCCTCGGCCGGCACGCCGTCCACGATCTCCCGCGCCACCTGCTCCTGGCCCGCTGCCATCGCCTGGACTGTGCGCTGCACGATCTGCTCGACCTGCTGCTGGTCCAGGTGCCGGCGGCTCAGCACGGACAGCGCTGCTCCCAGCGCGGAGCCCACCGCCCGCCCGGCGAACGACGACGCCGTCTGGCCGGCGCGCTGCCCGGCCGAAGCCGCCGCCTCGCCCCGGCCGGCGGCCGCGGCCCCAGACGCAGAACCCGAGTTGCCGCCTGCGGCCCGGTAGGAGCGGGCCATGGCCACCAGCGCGAACGTGGTCGGGTCGATCGCCTCGGGGATGCGGCGCAGCAGCCGCACCGCGCGCTGCGCCGTCTCCTCCTCGCTCTCCCCGTCCAGCGGCTCCAGGTCGTTGAGGGTGCGCAGCACCGCCTTCACCGCGGCCTCCCGCGCCTTCTGTGCGGCGTGCCGTACGGCCTGCTCGGCATGGGCGTGCGCGGCTTCGTCCAGCCCAAGTTGGCGAAGCGCCTCAGCGGCGTCGGCGGCCGCGCGCCGCTCACCGCTGCGGGCAGCGCCGGGGGCCAGCCGCTCGGCGACGGACTGCCGCAACGCGTGGATGGTGCCCGGCACCGCGCCCTCCACCGCAGCCTCCACAACGGCGTCGACTGCGTCCCGCGCGCGGGCGGCGACGACGTCGCCGGTCCTCGGCCGCGCCGCTGGCGTGCCCGAGGGAGCTGCTGGTGCAGCCTCGGTGGGCTTCGCCCCGCCCGCCGGCGCGGTCGCCTGCGGTGCCGGCAGGTGGTGAACCGGAGCCGAGGCCGGCAGCACTTCCTCCTCCGCGAGACCGTAGGCGTCCTCGACCGTCACCGCCCGGGTGCCACCCGGCCCCGGCCGGGAATCGGTCACCACCACCGGCGTCGACGTGCCGTCGCCCTGCGGCACCGCGACCACGTCACCGGGCACCAGGTCCCCGGCCGTTCCCCGCACCGGCACTCGACCCTGCTCCTGCGGCCGACCGCCGGCGGCCTGCGCGAGTCGGTCTGCTGCACGTCCGGCCGTCCGGCCCTCCCCGGTGCGCGGATCGGCGTGCTGACGCAGTGCCTCCTCGAGGGCCCGGGCCTGCTCGGCGGTCACCGGCTGCCCGGCCTTGATCCGCTCGGCTGCCTCCCGCGCGTCGGGCTCGTCTGCCTCGCCGAGCCCGAGGGCGTGAATCCGCGCCCGCTCAGAAGGCGTCAGCTGGGGGACGATCCCGGCATCGGCCTGCGGCGCGGCACCCGCGGGGGTGACCCGCCGGGTGTCGTCGATCCCGGTGACGGCCTCTTGCGGCGACAGATCGGCCGGCTGTCCGGAGGCGCCGCTGGCACGCGGCAGCAGCAGCGCCCGGTCGGCCCGCAGCTGCCCGCGCGTTCCGGTCTCGACCTCCTCGTAGTCCACGACGACGTGCTCACCGTCGCGGACCGGCTGACCGACCACCTTCACCGGCGTCTTGCGGCCGGCGTCGTCCACCAACACGACGTCCCCCTGGGCCAGCTCCCCGGCCGGCACCGGCCGCAGCGCCACGATGGCGGGCCCGGCCTCGTCCGGCTGCGCGCCGCGCGCCACGGTCAACGACCCGCCATCGGCGAGTTCGACGCCCTGCGGTGTCGCCACCTCGACGGCGTCGCCGTCCACGGCCTGCACCACGCCGACCGGCTGACGGGTGTCCGGGTCGACAGCGATCTGGCCCGGCTTGATGTGCTGCCCGTCCGGCGTCCAGCCGGCCGGGCGGGCAGCGCCGCCGTCGACGACCTCCAGTTCCCCCGGGGCGGCGTCCTGGTCGTGGCGCCGTCCTTCGTAGCGCACAGACGCTGCCGAGGCGGTCACTCCGGTCACCATGCCCTCCCTGTCGCCGGGGCTGCGCACCAGTGAGCCGGGGAACAGCCCCACGCCGTTGCGGTCGGTGGGGTGGTCGCCGTCCAACCGACCGTTCATCGCCTCCAGTTGCGCGCCGGTCAGCATGGAGCCCTGCTCGGTCAGCGCGTCGGCCCGGGCGGCCTGCTCACCGGCGGAGACGAATACCACCCCGCGCCGGCCCGAGGTGCCTTCCGCGTCGTCTCCCACAGTGACCTCGTGGCCGCGAATCGTCCGGCCACCGCGGGTGATCACCGCCTCGCGTCGGCCCAGCACCCATCCGGAGCGGCCGACCGGGCTGCCGTTCTCGTCGCTGCCCTCGACCCGGGCAACGTCGCCCGCACGCAGCTGCTCGACGGCTACCCACTGCGCGGGCCGGCCACCGATCGGATCGGGTGCGCCCTGGTCTTTCACCCGCTTCGAGCGGTCGACACCGTCCTGCTGCTCGGCCCCGGGCCGCTGCCCAGCCGCCGGGACGTCCGCAGACGGCCGCTGCTCCGGCTCCGGCAGGACGGTCGCGGCGCCCGCGGCCGCCGGCGCGTCCGCACCTCGAGGCCGCTGACTTGCCCCACCGTCCAGAGCGCCCGCGACCGGCGGCGAGGCCGGCTCGTCCGGCCCGGCGGCCCGCGCGGCCTCCTGTTCCTCCTGCCACTGAGCTCGGGCGCGCCGCTCACCGGCCAGGTGCTGCTGGTAGTACCGGGAGAACGACATCGGCCGGTCGCCGCTGTTGTGGTACTCGATCCACTCGCGCAGCTCGTCCGAGGCGTGCTTGTCGAAGACGGACTGCGGGGCCTCGAACAGCATGTAGTCCGGGTCGTCGATCCGCAGACCGTTCGCGACCCGCCGCGACGGCCGTCCCTCCGCGGCCGCCCGCGCGTCCTCGGCCTCCTGCTTGACCCGAGCCGCCCGCGCCTTCTGCGCCGACTCCCGGCGCACCAGGTAGCCCTTGGTGTAGTCCTCGACCGCCGACCTGATCGTGGGCTGGTACTCGTTGTCGTACTGGTGACGAAGCCGCTGCCGCTCCGCCTCCACCCGCTCCAGGTACTCCCGGCGGGTCTCCTTCGTCGGATACAGGCCGGCCAGCTGATCCATCAGCTGTTCCTCGGCCGCCCGCGCCGCGTCATCGGCCGGAGGGGCGTCGGACGCCTGCGCGGCCAGCGGGGCGAGCGCTCGCCAGTAGTCCCCACGCTCGGCGGCGCGCCGGTCCAGCTCGTCGGCGACCCGGTGCAGCTCCGGGTTGCCCCAATCACCGGCCGCCGCGACCTGGTCGCTCAGCACGGCCAGGTGCGCCTCCAACACGCCTTCGTCAACGCCCGTCAGATCGTCCGGAAGCTTCTGGCCGCTGCCGTCCATCGTTGGCAGGTCGGGATCGGGCTGCTCCGCCAACTCCTGTGCAGAGTCGCGTACTTCCTCACGGTCCTGGGGTGCGGTGTGCTCGTCGCGCGCGGCCCGCATCGCCTCGCCGATCCGCCGGCCCTCGGCGTCCCGCCAGCCCCGCCCGGCCGCCTGCGCATCCGGCGCGTCCCACGGGAACGGCTGGCCTTCGGCGTCGACCAGCCCCTCGTAGCGGGCCGCCATGGCGGCCGCGTCCTCCCGGCTGCCCTCCACTGAGTTGCCGTCACGTGAACCGATCGTGGCGCCCGTACGGGCGTGGCCGAACTCCCAGGTGCGTCCGCCGTCCTTCGACCAGTACGCCACCCCGCCGCCGGGGGAGACCCCCAGCGTCGGGTTCGCGCCGAGCCGCGCCACGTAGGCTCGGTTCTTCGCGCTGCCGGGGATGCCCTCGCCGCCGGTGAACCGCTCCCGCACCCGCGCGAGCCCCTCCTCGACGGCGCCCGCGTCCTCGGCTGCTGCGGGCCCGTCTGCCGGCGCTGCTGTGTGCGTACCGGCGCCGTCCGGCCGCTCTGCTGAGTCAGGCTCCTGCAACGCGGCCTCGACCAGGGCGCTGCGCCGCTCGTGCTCCTCAAGCGTGCCGGGGAACCGCTCACGCCGGACCGCTTCCGGCAGGTTGGCCACCATCGCGTAGAACGCGTCGTGCCGGGCGACGTTCAGCGGCTCCTCGACGCTGTGCGCGCTGATCGCCGCGGGCTGGTCCGGGTCGGCGCCGTCCGCGTGCAGCAGGAACCGCTCCACCGCATCCGCGTCCAGGTCCCGCCGTTCAGCCTCCTCCCGGGCCTGGGCGCGCTGGCGGGTGAATGCCTCCCGCAGCTCCTCGTAGTACCGGCCTTCACCGATGATGCCCGGACCGCCCCGGCGCCCGTCACCACGGTAAGACCCGAAGTAGACGGCCTCCCCAGCGGCGGGGCTGTCGGCGGCGCGAAGCCGCTCCAGGTAGTCCGCTGTCGCGCGCTGGCCGGCCGCTTCAGCTTCGGCCCGCAGCAGGCGGGCCCGCTCGGCAAGGAACTCCCGCATCGGACCGTCGTGCTCGGCAAGGAAGTGCTCAACGTTCGCGTCGAACTGGGCGAGCGGCGCCGCCGCGCTGGCTTCACCCAGCAGCGCATTCCACTCCTTGGCGTCGTCCGGGTGTCCGCCGGCGGCAGCAGCCAGACGCCCGACGACGTCGGGTACCTGCCCGCCCTCCTCCGGGTTCCAGCGGCTCGCCACGACACCGGCCGGCGGCTGTACCTTCCCCGCCCGCCGAACCGACCTGCCCGCCGAGCGACGGGAACCGCCCGGATGGCCGCCACGCCCGGCCCGAACACCTTCACCCGCGGTCTCGTGCCCGCCAGATGCAGGGGAACCCTTCGGCAGGGGCGCGCCGATCAGCGGGACGTCCGGCGCCCCCAGCCCGTCGAGGTCGGGCCCGCCGACGTTCGTCCCGTCAGGACGGCCACGCCGTCCCCGCCGCCGACGACGAGAACGCTCCCGGTCGTTGCCCCCGTCCTCCTCACCGGTGTCGTGCTCGGCGTCGCGCTCACGGTCTCGCTGCTCGGCGGCCGTGCCGTCGTCGAGCGTACGGCGGTTCGCCTCACGATCACGGTGCTCACGCTGCGGCGCACGGCCCGCGTCGACGCCCCGCTCCTGATGGTTCTCCCGGTCAGCCGAAGCCCCGCTCCGGCCGTCCTCCTGGTCCTCCCGCCGGCGGCGATCCTGCTTGGAACCCTCCTGCCCCTCCCGCTGCGTCGTAGCCGCGCCCTCGTGCGCGCCGGAGACCCCGCCGCGCGGGTCGTGCTGGTGCTCGGTCGAAGGTGAGGACATCTCCGGCGCGTCCGTGCCACGGACATGTGCCTGCTCCTCCGCAACGAACTTGGCGAACTCCTGCTGCGCCCGTTCGATGTCCTGCGGGCTCGGCTCGCCGGAGGCACGGTGGTACCGGTCCTCAGGCCTCATCGCCGCGAAGACCGTGGCGAATTGGTTCTGGCCGAAGGGATTGTCCGGACCGCCGTGCAGGCGGGAGAGCTCCCGGTCAGCGTCGCGAATGGTGCGCAGGTCCTCGGGTACGCTCCCGCTGTCGCTGTGGCCTTCCGCAAGCGACGTCAGCGCGCGTACGGCAGCAGCATGAAGGCGGCGTGCTTCCTCGTTGCCCTCGAGCCGGCCGAGCGGCGGGAAGGTCCGTACGTGGTACTTCGCGAGGCCCTGGAGGTGCCACTCCGGCGCATCCGTGGGCACCGGACCGTCGAGCCGATCGTTCTCCACCGCCAGGTCGATAGCCTCTTGCAGGGTGTCGAAGGTGAACGGTCCCTTGTAGCCCCGACGCTTCTTCCGGCCGGTGATCCCGTACGGGTGGTACGGGTAGTACCGGCCCTCGTGGCTGGACAAGCGGCTGATCAGCCGGCCGTCCTGCCACAGGTCGTAGAAGTCGCCATCGGGCCGAAAGCGGTTGAGCGTGACGCCCTCATGATGGGTCGGGTAGGAGGCGGTGTCTCCCGGGCCCGGCAGCGTCCCGGCGGCCGCATCCACCGGCCCGTGCAGGCGTTCGGGCGCGGCCAGAACCGGCTGGTCGCCGGCAGCGGGGGAATCGGCGGGCGCACCCTCCGGCGTGAGGGAGCGAAGATCCGCATCAACCTGTTCCGGGGACAATTTCACATGCTCACCGAGCTGCTGCGGTGCCTCGCCCGCGGCCGCCTCAGAGGGGGTCCCCCGGTCAGCATCGAACCGTGCGCGGGCCTGGCGCATCCGCTGCGCGTACGACACCCCGTTGATGTCCCGCACCTCGTCGGCGTGTCGGGAGATATCCCACGAGAGTCCCAGCGTCGTGCCCTTGCCGTCCTTGATCGACTCGAAGGCAAGAGCGAGCTGGTGGGCGTCCTCCTCAGTGCCGGCTACCTTGCTCACCTCAGGGTCGCCGACGTACTCACCGAGGTCCCGGGTAGTGATCGACCAGGTCTTTCCGTCGTCCTCAGTCCAGACCCAGAAGCGCCCCATCGGGCTGAACTTCATCGTCGGGTTCTTGGACTGACGACGCACGAACGCCGGGTCGGTGGAGTCGGGTGCGCTCGTCGCCAGGCTTCGCTTCGCGTACCGGACCCAATCCGGGTTCGGCTCCGGCTTCTTGCTCCAGTTCTCATTCCATGACCGCTGAGCATCCGTCCAGTCGGTGTCCGCCAACTGCTCCGCCGCCCCAGCGCCCACCCCGGCGGAGCCAGCGGATCGCGCATCGACGTCATCGCCGGCGGGGGCCGCCAGGCCCGAACGGTCCCCCAGGGCGCCGCCCGCTCCCAGGCCGTGCTGCTCCACCACGGCCGGGCTGCTCCCCGGCGGCGTGTAGCGGCCGGAATCGATCGCCGCCTGGAGGTCATCGTCTGAGGCGACGTCGGCGCGCGGCTGCGGCTCGCCGTTGCGCCTGCGCACCTGCTGCATGGAGATCGTGGAGGTGTGGCCCGTCTGCGGGTCGCGGACCGTCAGCACGTTGTCGGCCTTCACGACGTCGCCGGTGAGCACTCGCTCGCCGTCCTCCGAGACGTACAGCACGGTGTCTCCGGGGGTGAAGTCCTCGCGCGTCCAGTCCCGCGGGTAGTCGGTGTCCGGCGCCTCCATCGGGTCTTCGGAGCGGGTCACCTCCCACACCCAGCCCAGGCCCCCGGCGTCGAGGGCCTCGGTGGCGCGGGTGACCGCGACGTACGACAACCTCAGGTCCTCGTCGCTGGGCATTGTCGTCAGGTCGTACTTACCGCTGTCGTCCATCTCCGGGCCGCGGAAGTCGCCGGCGATCCGCACCCGCCGCCACTCCAGCCCCTTCGACTTGTGGGCGGTGGAGATCACCACGTCCGGGTCCTGGTGCTCGCCGACGATGCCGCCCTCGCCATCCTCGGGGGCGCGGCTGTGCTGCTCGATGTACGCCTTCACGGCGGCGATCGCGGCGTCGCGGTTGCCGGCCGGGTTCTTCACCGTCCAGCTTCGGCCGGACTTGCGGTTGGTCACCGTGTGGGTGCCGGGCTGGTAGTACCAGCGCTTCGACTGGTCGTCCCAGGCGAGCTTGCCGAAGCCGTTGGCCTTCGGGTCCTTCAACCAGCGCGTGAACGCCTCGTGGTCCGGGTCGCCGAACCTGGTACCGGAGATCCACAGCCGCTCGCCGTCGTCGCTGACACGGATGTCGGAGGCCAGGCCTCCCGACTCAAGCAGTCGGTCGAGTTTGCCGTCCGTGTCGTTCTCGATCAGCTGGACCAGGGTGCGCATCGACCCGGCCGCCTCGGACTCCTGCTCGACGTACTCGACCACGTCGTCCCACGCGGCGAAGTTGGCGAGGTCCTTGTGGTTGGTCTTCTCGCCGGCCTGGAGCTGCCGGGCGGCCTCGACGAACTTGCGGATCTCGTCCAGGCCGCCCGCGACGGCGACCCGCTTGCCGCGGTCCAGCGCGTCGATCGCCTCGATCACCGCGGTGGCGTTGGTGCGGCACAGCACCGCGTCGACGTCGTCCGGACCCAGCTCCGTGATCCGCGACTCCTTGCCGGGCAGGCCCTTGAGGCGCATCTCGGTGCCGGACAGGCGAAGGAACCGGTTGCCGGCCTCGGCGATCTGCGGGCCGAAGCGGAACGACTGGGTCAGGGTCAGCCGCGCGTCGACGGGGAAGCGGGCGAGCGCGTCGGTGGCGCCACGGAACCCGTAGATCGACTGGTTGGAGTCGCCGACCGCGACGACCTGCACGCCCTGCTTCATCGCGGCGCGCACGACCCCGTCGAGGACCGGGCTAACGTCCTGAGCCTCGTCGAAGAAGATCACGTCCGTGTCGACCTTGAACCCGGACAGCGCCCACTGCTTGACGATGTAGTCCTGGTCGTACGTCAGCTTGCCGTGCGGGTCGAGAATGTCCTCCCACGTCCGCTCCGCGATCGGCTTCAACGCCTCGAACAGCGCCTCGCGGTGCTCCTCCTCGATCCACGGCGGCAGGCTCAGGTGCTGCGGGCCCATCTCCTCATCGGAGGACTGGCACCACCGCGAGACCAGGTCACGGGCCTGGTAGGCGGCCGACGACGGCTTCAACGACTTCCCGGGCGCGTACTCCACCCAGTCGTACACCCGCATCAGATCGGCCACGGTCTGGGCGGTCTGGCGCTTCGCGCCGCCGTCGCCGTCCTGCGGCAACCTCTTCCCGAGGTCCCGCCCAGCGTCCTGGTACCGCTTGTTGACCGCCTGGAAGGCCATGCCGTTCGCGGTCTGCGGGGTGACGTTGTCCGCGTACTCGCCCTTGGCCTTGGCCTGCTTCGCCTCCTCCGCCACCGACCGGTTGAACGCGAGGTAGGCGATGCGCTTGCCCGGCATCCGCCGCGACAACTGCTTGAGCGTCGACGACTTGCCGGTGCCCGCGAGCGCCATCACCGCGGTGTTCAGGCCGCGCCGGGCCACCGCCTCGTGGATCAGCGTCTGCTCTGGAGTCGGCGGGTACTCCTCCTGCTCCGCCGCCGCGGCGTCGATCTGCTCCCAGTCGGCATCCGAAGGCGAGCCGGGCTTCGCCGCCGGCATATCCTCGATCCGCTCGACGTTGCGGCCCTCGCCCTCGTCGGCGCGCAGCCCCTGGCCCGCCAGCCGGTTCTCGATCTCCTCCCCACGGTCAGCCGGCTTCTCGACGACCGTCTTGCGGTTGAGCTCCCGCTGCACCTCCCACCGGCGCAGCTCGGCCCGACGCCGCCATGCGAGAGCCAGCGGGTCGGTTGAGTTCTCCGTCGCCTGCACGGCCGCGTCGAGATCCGACAGCTCGTCGTCCAGCTCCTGCTGGTTCATCCCCGTCACCGGCCGGTCGCCGACCATCGGCCGCCCCGCCCCGTGCTGCGACGAAGGTGCCCCCGAGTGCCCCTCTCCACTGCTTCCGGCAGCCGGGGCATGCGGCTCGCCGGGACGGAGCGAGGCCAGGTCCGCCTGCACCTGCTCGGGGTCCAGCGGCACGCGCTGCTCGGTACCGCTCGACACCGCAGACTCCGCCTTCGGCACCGTCGCGTCGGTCGTGACCGGGTCGGCGTCCCGGACAGGCGGCGAGTACGGCTGGGCGAACGGGTCGGGCTCGCCGGGCCGGGGCAGGGTGGCCTGCGTGCGGTCCGTCTCGTACGCCTCGCTGTCCAGCTTGTCGGCCGCGTTGTGCAGCACCTTCTGCCGGCGCCGTCCGGCAGCGGTGGTGGTGTCAGCCTGGTCGGCGGCCGCCCGGGCGGCGTCGCGCAGGGTCCGCATCTGGTCCGAGCGCATCTGGTAGCGGCGGAAGACGCCGGGCTTCCAGCCGATCGGCTCCTCGGGGTCGGGCTGTGCGAGCTGGGCCAGCTCGCGCACCTGCGCCTCGGTGAGCGTGACTTCCTTCCAGACGCTGCCCGTCGCCAACGGAGAAGAGTGGCCCGCTCGCCGATCGCCGCGGTTCAGGTCGATGCCCTGCGCGACGTGGGTCGCCACCCGGATCGGCGGGATGCCGGCCTTTGCGGGCATCTTGTCGTGCCAGGTCATGCTCTCGGGCGCGCCGCCGCGCGCGTCCTGTCCCCACCAGGCGGTGCGGCCCTCCTCATCCGGACGCGAGCGCACCCAGCCGATGGTGTTGCCGTCCTCGTCGGCGATCCATCCGTGCCCGGCCTCCTGGTCGAGGCTGTGGAGCCGGCCGCCGTAGTTCACGGCCAGGCCCTCGGGAGTCGATGCCTGATCGAGCTTCGCCTGCCGTTCCTCGGCAGCGGCCTCGGTTGCGGCCGCGAGGCTGGCGGCCTGTGCGGGCGGCTGCTCGCCCGGGCGGTGAACGTCATGGTCGGGGTGGATGGCGTAGCGGCCCTGGACGCTGACGAAGTGCTGGCCGTCCTCGGTCGGGCTCACGTACCAGCCGGAGCCGTCCGGAGTGACGATCTCCTCGCCGGTTTCGTACCGGCGCACCTGACCGTCCTCACCGGCGGCGGGCGCCGGTGGAGCGTCCGGGGCGCCGGACGTCGGCGCGTCGTTGGCGTCGCTGTTCTCCGGGGTGCTCGCGGCGTTCGTCTCGGGCGCGGACTGCGTTGCCGCCTGCGGCTCGGGCGCCTTGCCGCCGTTGCTCCTCTCGGCCGCGCCGGCAGGGCGCTGCCCGGACGGGGTGGCGCCGTCCGCGCGGCGGAACGTGTGCTCGGGCCGGTGCATCAGGGTCCGGCCATCGGTGGTACGCACCTGTACCCCGCCGTTGCCGTTCTTGCCGAGCTGCTCGGGCTCGTCGGCGACCTCCGCCACCGTGCCGTCGTCCGCGACGTACCGGTCGCCCCGGCGCAGACGAGAGGCCCTAAGCCGGTCGGTAGCGCCTTCGGCGTCGGCGAACATGTCCGGCGTGCCGAACTCGTCGGCCACCTGCTGAGTCGGCTGTGCTGCCCGCACGTCGGCGGCGCCGAACAGCCCGGCGTCCTCGCCGCTGGCCTGCTCGGCCTGCATCTCCTGCCAGCTGCCGCCCGGGCCGGCTGGCGCATCCGTCTTCGCCTTCTTACGGCGGCGGGCCTGCTCGGTGGACAGCAGCGAGTGCCGCGCGACGTCCTCGGATCCGACCTCGCCGTCCCCGAGGAGATCCGGCTCCAGCGACGCCACCTCGTCGGCGATCTGCTCGTCCGTCAAGGTCGACGGATGCGCCCGCCCGTCCCGGGCCGCCGGGGCCGCGCTGCTCTTTGGGTCCCGCTCGGTCCCCTCAGGAGTAGGAGCCCCACCCTCAGACTCTCCCGCGGGCCGCGCAGGACCAGCCGCCGCGTGCGGGCGAGCAGCGTCCGGACGGACCGCCCGCTGCTCCCCGTCACGAGGGAGCGGCGGGTCAGGGGCGATCGACGCCAGATCGGCCTGCACGCTCTGCGGAGTCAGCTCCTCCGGAGCGTCGTCCCCGGGACGGCCGGCGGCCCGCTTCTCGGTGGCCTGCTGCGCCCGCTCCCGCTTCGCCTGGTCGCGTCGTGCCTTCGTCGCCTCGCGGTCCGGCCACGAGACGGTGGTCCGGCCGTTCACGTCGGTGGTGACCACCGGCGGAGCCGGAGTGCGCGGCATGACGTCCACGTCCTGCACCGCGGCCGGATCGTCGGCCTCCTCCGGGCGCTCGCCAGCCCGGATTCGGGCGTCCCGAAGCTGCTGCTCCAGCGCGTCGATCCGGCGGCGCTGTGCGGCGCGCTCGTTGGCGTCGCTGCTGAGCGGCTTGGACTGGGCGCTGATGATCGCGTTCACCAGACGGGAGCGCTGCTGCGCGGTCTCCAGCTCGTCGGCCTTCTCGAACGGCTTCTTCAACCGCTCGGTGGCGACGGCCGCGTTCCGTTCCTCCTGCCGCAGGAAGCTCTCGGCGGCCTCGATGTTCGCCTCGGTGCCGGCGAGGGAGTCCTCAAGGCGGGTGATCGGGGTCAGCGACTGCGCGTCCAGCATGTCCTGGGTGTACGAGCGGCGGCTTCCCGGCACGTCCGGCATGGAGATGTCGGCGACGTAGACCCGGGCGCCCGCGTGGTAGCCGACCCGGAACTTGGCCACGACGTCGACGCCGCCGACCTCACCCAGCGACACCTGCGCGTGCTGCTCCCACGGGCTCTGCCGGCCCTCGGCTATGACCTCGCCGGCCAGACGTGCCAGCGCGGCGCTCGCCTCCTTGCGGCTGGTCAGCTTCTTCCCGCCGAGGGTGGCGTTGAACGCGTCACCGCGGGTGACGCGCTTGCGCCCGGAGACGGCCTGCAGCTTGGTGACCAGGCCCGCGGTGCGCTCTCGCAGATCGTCGGTCTGATGGATGGTGGCGCGGGCGCCGTCGATCGCCCGCAGGTACGCCTTGTGCTGGCGGGTCAGCAGCCCCAGCGACGCGCGAACGTTCGCCTGCTCCAGAAGGTAGGGGTTGCCGGTCGCCATCGCGGTGACCTGCTCAGCGTTGAAGACGCCGTCCGGGATGTCCTCCACCGTGCGGTCGGTGAGGTTGCCCTTCATCAGCTGCCGGATGAACTTCGCCTTCCGGGCCACGGTCTGCCACGAGAAGCCGTCGAAGGACTGCTCGGTGACGTACTGGAAGATGCTGATCTCGGGGTTGACATTGCCCTGGCGGATGATGCGGCCGTTACGCTGCTCCAGGTCGGCCGGCCGCCACGGGCAGTCGAGGTGGTGCAACGCGGTCGCGCGCAACTGGACGTTCGTGCCGACGCCCATCTTCGTGGTGGAGCCGATCAGGACGGCGATCTTGCCGTTGCGGGCATCGGCGAAGAGCCTCGCCTTCTCGGCGTCGTTCTTCGCCTCGTGGATGAAGCGGATCTTCTCCTCGGGGATGCCGCGTTCGGCGATCAGCGCCTTGAGTTCGGCGTAGGCGGGGAACGGGCTCTCGTCCAGCTCCTCCAGGTCGGCCGGCGCCCCCTTCTTCCCCTTGCGCTTCTTCTTGTTCGGGTCCTGGGGGGTGCCCATGTCCAGGAACACGATCTGCAGCCCACCCTTGGTGGGGTGCGGTGTCGGGTCGTCCTTGCTGGTCGGGTACTCGGTGTCCTTGGTGGACTCGTAGATCCGGTGGATGTTGTCGGCGGCGGTGCGCAGCTTGTTCCCGGCCTCGTCGAGGCCGACCATGCGCGGATCGAGGGAGACCTTCCGGCCGTCCGAGCTGATCTTGAGCATGTTGTCTTCGGTCGGCTCGACCATGCCGCTCTTCACCGCGGCCGCGCGCCGGGCGAGGGACTCCTGGTAGGCGAGCATCGCCTCGGTCGGCTCGACCTTCACGGTGATGGCCCGGCCGGTCGACAGCTTGGGGACGTCGAGATCCAGGTCATCGGCGGTCTTCACGTCCGCGACGGTCTTCCAGATCCGGAGCAGCTCCGGCATGTTGCGGAACGCCGAGAAGCGGGACACCTCACGGAAGCCGGAGCCGTCCGCGGCCAGCTCCACCCCGTTGACGATCTTGCCGTAGGTGGAGGCGAACTCGTCGAAGTCGCGGATGCGGGCCTTCTCCAGCAGGTCCGGCCGCAGGTAGCGCAGCATGGTGTGCGCCTCGGTCACCGAGTTCGAGATCGGCGTGGCGGTAGCGAAGGTGACGACCCGGCCCGACTTGGTCTTGCCGCGCAGGTAGTCGAGCTTCATGTCGAGGTCGGAGGCCCGGTTGGAGCCCTCGATGGCGGCGCCGGGGATGGAGCTGTTCGTCGCGAGGTTCTTGTAGTGGTGCGCCTCGTCGACGACGACGTAGTCGATGCCGGTGTCCTCGAAGGACAGACCGGCACGGTCCTTCATCGCGGAGGTCTTCTTCTCGATCTTCGCTTCGAGGTTCTTGAGCCTCTTGCGGATCTCCTTGACCATCCGCGTCTCGCGGCCGCCCGCCGGCCGGTCCGCTTCCGAGACGTTGCGTTCGCCCTTCGCCCGGGCCAGGGCCCGCTTGAGGGACGCCTTCTCCCGCTCGATGTAGGCGAGCTGCGGCTCGGGGCGCATGTCGATCGACTCGAAGGCCCGCTGCGTGAGGATCACCGCGTCGGCGTCGGTGGTCGCGACACGGGCGATGAACTCCCGGCGCTTACGCCCGGTCAGGTCGTCCGAGCCGGCCGCGAGCAGCTTCGCATCCGGGTACAGCTCCAGGAACTCGTCGTGGAACTGCTGCAGCATGTGCCCGGGCACGACGATGACCGGCTTGCTGGCCAGGCCCAGACGCCGCAGCTCCATGACGCCCATGGCCATCTCGGCGGTCTTGCCGGCGCCGACCTCGTGGGCGAGCAGCACGGCCGGCTCGTTGACCATCCGGGCGACCGCGGCGTGCTGGTGGTCGTGCGGCTTGAAGTTCTCCGCCAGGCCCGGCATGGTCCGCCGCTGGCCGTCGTAGGAGCGCAGCGCGAGGTTGTTGTGGGTGTCGTTGTAGACCTTCTTGATCTCGGCCGCCCGCTTGGGGTCCTCCCACAGCCAGTCCTGGAACCGCTCGGCGATCTCCTCGGCCTTCGCCTGGGCGAGGTCGGTCGCGTCGGTGTCGACGTAGCTGGAGCCGTCCTCGTTGCGCCGGCGGACCTGGATCTTGCGGTTGGTGAGGATCGCTTCGACCAGCGTGGTAGCGGGGTAGTCCTCGGTGCCCCACGTCGTCCGGGCGGCGGTCGAGCCCTTGACCCGGTTGTTCGCCTCGACCTTCCACAGCGAGCCGCCCTGGTACTCGACCTTGACCGGCTCGGGCATCAGCTCGTTGAGAAACGCCTGCACGGGCTTGGCGCCGAGCCATGAGGCGCCAAGCGGAGCGTCGATCTCACCGGCGGGAATGTCCGGCGGCAGCACCTGCTCCAGGTGCTCGACGTTGACCCGGAACCGCGGGTCGGTGCCGGCCCGGTCGTTGGCTTCGTTGAGCTTGGCCCGGACGTTGCCCGACAGGTAGTCGGCGGCCATCTCCAGGTCGCCGTCGCCGGGCAGCTCGAAGACGAGCGGCATCTCCTCGCCGGTGACCGGGTCAACGGAGCGGGCCGCCAGCAGCCGAGCCCGCGCCTCGTCCGGCGTGGTCCGCATGACCTTCGCGAGCTCATCCAGGTCCAGGTGACCTATTCGCTCGTGCACCAGCACGGCGGCGTCCTGCGGGGAGTCCGCAGTCTCCGGCAGAGTCCGGTGCCGGCCCGCACGGCGGGTGAAGATCGACGCGGGGCTGCTGGTGCCGTTCTCGGCGTCGAAGGAGTCCAGCGCCTTGACGATCGACATCGTCGGGTCCTTGGTGAACAGGCCACCGCGCGGCGGCCGGTGACGGACCGCCTTGTCGATCTGCTCGCCGGTCTCCGGGTCGGTGGCCTTGCGGACCTTCCACTCGAACCTGTTGATCGCCCCGTGCTGCTGGTGGTACGCGTCGTAGCGGGCCTTGAGGTCCGCACGCAGCCGCTCGATCAGCGGCTCGTCGTTCTCCGGCGCGTTCTCGGCGGCGACCAGCGCCTTGAGGGCGTCACGCAGCCCCAGGAGGGCCTTGGCCTCCTCCGCCTGGCTCTTCGGCACGTCGAACGGATGGACCTGACCGTCCCGGACCTGAGTCAGCGTGCCGTCCTCTTCGACCTGCACGTGCCCGTCCACCCGGTTCGAGCCGGGCTCCAGCAGCCGCGGCTTGCGCCGCTCGGCACTGTCCTTCCGGTACGCCAGACCATCGGCCTTCGCCCGGTCGACGACGTCCTTGAGCGCCCGCTCCAGCGCCGGGGCGAGGTGGCCGTCTCCGTCCACCCGCAGGTCGTTCGCCCGGTTCAGGCCATGGCCGATCGCCATCTGCCCGAGGACCCGGTCCGGGTTGTCGGCGAAGTACGGGTTGAGGAAGACCCGGTCCTTCGACGCAACCGGCTCCTCCGGGTCCTGGCCGGGCAGCCCCTCGGCAGGCGCGGAGTGCACCCACATCGGCGGGTCCACGGGACCGCGCTCCTCCAGCGGCTTGATCGCCCGCTTCCGGTCCCGGCCGGTCGTGAACTCCTTCTCGCCATCACGGCGCCGGAAGATCAGCAGGTCCGTGACGACGTCCGTGCCGGCGGTGCGCCGGTGCGTGCCGGACGGCAGGCGGATCGCGCCGAGCAGATCGGCCTTGCGCGCCATCTCCATGCGCGCGTCCTCGGCACGCACCGAGCTGCCGTCCATCGTGAACCTGGAGGTGACTACGGCGACGATGCCGCCCGGGCGGGTCAGGTCCAGCGACTTGAGGATGAACGCGTTGTGGATGCGATGGTTGCCCTTGTTGTGCCGCAGGTCCACGACCTCGTACGCGCCGAACGGCACGTTGCCCACGGTCGCGTCGAAGGTGCCGTCCGGCAGGTGGGTCTTCTCGAAGCCCTCCGCGCGGATCTCCGCATGCGGGTACAGAGCCTTCGCGATGCCGGCGGTGATCGGGTCCACCTCGACACCGGTCACGTGCGCGCTCTCGGGCGCGTTCCCGATGAAGTTCCCCGACCCGGCACCCGGCTCCAGGACCTCCCCGCCGTCGAACCCGAGGCCGCGCAGCGCCCCCCAGACCGACTGCACGATCTGCGGGTCGGTGTAGTGCGCGTTCATCGTGCTGTCGGCCGCGCGCTCCCAGTCCTCGTCGGACAGCAGCGAACGCAGCTCCCGCGCCAGCGGCGCGAACTCCCCAGACGGCGAGTCCACGAACACCTGCGGGGTCGCACCCCACCCGGACCAGCGCGCCAGCACGGCCTGCTCCTGCGGCGTCGCCGGCCGCTGCTCGGCCTCCAGACGCCGCAGGACGCGGACCGCCTCGATGTTCGCCTTCACCCGAGCGGGCACCGCGGACGGAACCAGACTCCGGCCGTCCGCCGGCGGCCGCCAAGTCGGAGCGTTCTCCTCCTCCTCAGGCGACCCGAGGACTACACGACCGCGATCGGCGGCAGCGACACCCTCGGCATGTCCAGATCCTCCGTCCCGACCTCCTTCGGCACGCTGTAGATCAGCTCGTGCAGCGCCCCCTCCCGAGCCCGCATCCTCGCCATGTTCACCAGCCCGATCCGATCCGCCGTCTCGCCGGTCGACTCCAGATCGTCGAAGATGTCCTCCCAGCTCTCCCCGATCTGCGTCTCCACCTCCTCGCCGATCCGCTCGAAGAACGCCGTCGCGTCCGGCCCCATCTCCGCCGTCGCCGCCGGCCGGTACGTCTCCCAGTACGCCTTCGCGATCTGCCCGTACGGGTTCACCCTGGTCCCCTCCTCGATTCCTGACGGCCGCACCGCGGCCCTCGTCATTCTCCAGCTCGCGGGCGTCCTTGATCGCGCGGTCGAAGGCGTCGACGAACTCCTGGTCGTCCAGCCGGTCCCGCAGATGAGGCGCATCCCAGTCGAACAGCTCACCGCGATCGTTGTGGACCTGCTCGGCGGCGTTCGCCACCAGCAGGGCCTCGCGCTTCGTCGAGAACAGGCTCCGCTTGTTGCCGCTGCCGTCCCCGTAGCGACTCTGGACCAGGATGCCGGTGCCCGAGTGGTGCACCACGTACTTGCCCTTGGGAGTGCGGGTGACCATGAACCGGCCGTTGGTCGACAGCTGCTCGTTGCTGGTCAGCTGCACGACCTTGAAGGCGCTCTGCCGGTCCTTGTCGGCCTGGGCGCTGTCGGCGCTCGTCGGGTCGGACCCGTCGTCCCAGTGGTAGCGCACGTCGCGGACGGTGCGGAACCGGCGCGGCGCAGCCTGCCCGGCCGGCAGCCACCCACCACTCCGTGCTCCGTGCTGCTCCGGGGCGTCCTGCTCCTGGTCTCCGCTGTCGTCGTGGCCGTCGCGGCGCCGCCCGCTCTCCAGCATGTCGGCCCGGGCGTCAGCGCCGTCGTGCCCTGAACCCTGCGCCTCCGGTGTGGCGGCCTGCCGGTGCCGAGCACGGGCCTCCGCCTCGATCCGCGCGGACGGCACCTTGCTGCCGTGATCCCGTTCCCACTGCTCGTGCGAGTACGGGTGACCGACCAGTTCGAACCCGTCCGCAGCGCCGCCGTTGACGACGGCCAGCGTCTCCTTCCGTCCGCCGTGGCCCTCCCACGTCAACGTCGTCTTGTCGCCGTCCCGCTTCACATCCAGGACCCGCCGGGTGTACCAGCCACTGTCCGCGTTCGGGTTGCCAGCCACGACGAACTCGCCCGGCTTGATCTCCCGAGCCGCGGCCCGCCGGTGCCCCGGCTGCTCCCGCGCCGGGCCCTTCGGCGGGCCGGCCTTCTCCGCCGCCCGCTCCAGCTCCTCCCGGGTGTAGGACTGCCAGCCCTCCTGCCGGTGGATCGGACCGGACTCGAGGTCCTCTGCAGCCCGCAGGGCCTCCCGCTTGCTGCCGTGCTGACGCTCGTGCACACGCCCGGTCGCGGCCTCGTAGACCCGCCACCGCCCGTTCTCCTGGCCCACCATGTGCCGGCCGGACTCGGTCAGCTGCGCCGATGAGATCGTGCCCGCGCGCTCGCGGGCAGCCTCCGCGCGTACCCGGGCGTCCTGCGGCTGCTCGGCGTCGGCCGCCAGCGGGCGGACATCGCCGCGCAGCCACGACTCCACCGTGCTCGTGACGGTCGGCTTCTCGTCCGAGATGTGCTGCTCGTCGTCGCCCTTGTCGTGTGGCTTCACCTGCACCCGGGGGTCGCCTGCGTCCGGCTTCGTGATGCCGTCGCCGCGGCCGCCCGTCGACGTCTGAACCTCGCGCTTGGCGTCCTCTGCCAGGACCTTGTCCTCGCTCGCGGTCGGCGCGCTGCCGTCCGGACGGGACACCATCGTCAG
Organism: Kitasatospora sp. NPDC094016; assembly: GCF_040304045.1. Lineage (NCBI taxonomy): Bacteria > Bacillati > Actinomycetota > Actinomycetes > Kitasatosporales > Streptomycetaceae > Kitasatospora > Kitasatospora sp. NPDC094016. The sequence continues at coordinate 59,734 of NZ_JBEOUK010000027.1, read as the reverse complement.
CCGGTTCGCGTAGAGCTTCTCCCGCTCGCCGCTGTCCAGCCGTTCGACGAGCACCTTGTCGCCTGCCAGCGCCCGCAGCACTCGGGCCAGACCGCCGCCCCACAGACGGGCGATGCCGCCCGTCTCCACGAACCGCCCCTTGCTGTCGCGCGGGTGCAGAGCGGGATTCCAGGGCCGGCGGGTGACCTTGACCTCAAGGCCGGCGGGAGCGGTGCGGTTCTCGTCGTGCGGCATGCGGCGGACCATGCACACCCGCGACCGCTAACGTCGCGCCCTCGCTGCGACACGACCAGCGGGACAGCGCCCGCCGCCGATTCTGTGCCACATGTGGCACAAAAGAGCTGGGCCGCTGCCCCGCCGCGAAAACCGTGCCACATGTGGCACGAAATTCGACTGCGGACCTGGCTCACATCGATTCGGTGAGGATGTGAATCAGGAACCATGCCGAGAAGCCGCACCAGGCCACGGTGAACACGGCCCGGCCGGGCTTCGTCCGAACGCGGAACCAGGCTCGGGTGCGCTCGGAAAGGGTGTCGCCTTCCTTTCGACTCCACAGCCCGTACGCCTCGGCGATGGCTCCGGCCCCAAGCAGCAGACCCCACAGCAGATCAGCGGACATCATCGGCTCCCTCATCGACGAGCAGCGGCTCAGCCCGGTAGCGGAGCCGGCAGCGGCAGTTGCGGATCAGCTCCGGCGGAGCGATCGGATCGCCCGGGTACCGAAGCGGGTAGCCGGCCGCGACAAACGGCTCCAGCACCGGCAAGGTCTGGCCGTCCAGCTCCTGGTGCGCCGGTCGCACCCTCTCGTCCCCACGGCTGATCCACGCGCGGACGACTTGCGGCCCGCACGCAGCGGCGGACGCCTCGGCCGCGCCGTTGACCGCAGCCGCCGCGATGGCATGAGCGGCGCCATCGGACAGCGGGCGGGCGGACCTGCCGAACACCCCCCGGACGTGGCCGACCAACTGCTCCAGGGTCAGGCCCGGGTGGTCCTCCTGCACCGTGGTGATCGCGTCCGCAACATCTGTGAGGAACGCCCGGACAGCGGCCGCACCCAGCGTCACGGCGTCCAGCGCAGCGGCGTGAAGCCCGCCGGAAGCCGAGCGGAGGACCGCCGGGCTCGCGGGCTCGCCGGTGAGCGCGGCGATGCACTCCGCGGCGGTCGCCTGTACTGCCAAGGCGACGAGGGGCTCCAACGTGGAGACGGTCTCCTCCACCCACCGCTCCGGGACGACGACCTTCGCCGCATCGATGGGAGCCTCGCCGGAACGGCTGTCGACGTCGTACGGACCGGGCTGCCAGTACCTGGTCCGGCCGCGGACCTTGGGGGACCGCAATCGGGCCGCGACGACCTCGGCCTGACGTGCGAGCAGCGCATCCAGGGCCGCGCTGGCGGCTGCGCGCAACCGCTCGGCTTCCGACTCCGGGACCTCCCAGCCCGTCACGTCGGGCGCGCCGTCCGAGCCCTGGAGCGCCTTCGTCTCCTGCGCGGCGACCACCGCCGCCGCAGCCGGACCGGCCACCCGCTGCTGCTCGGTTGCGCCTTGGGCTTGCTCGACGGCTGCCCGGGCCCCGCCGGGCGCGCTGGTCCCGGCCGCCTCCCGAGCCTGAGACACGGCCGCTGCGGCGTTGCCCGGCGTGGTGGACGGTGCCGGGCCGCGCGCGGCTTCGACAGCGGTAACAGCGTCACCACCACGCTGGCCAACGGCACCACGTGCTTGCTCGACGGCGGCTGCGGCTGCCCCGCCCTGTTGCTCGGGAGGCTGGCCGTTCGTCTGTGCGGCACCGCTGGGCAAGGCGGACGGCTCGCCCGGAGCCTGACCGCCGCCGATGCCGAGCACCGCAGCGTCCTCCGGACGAGTCGGCACCGGAGCCTTCTGCGGGCTGAACCACAGCGCCCTCGTCTGGGCATTGTCGACCGCGGCCCGGCCGGCCGCCTCGCGGTACTCGTCCGCGGAGATCAGCCCGGCTGTCCACTCCTCCCGCAGGATCTTCAACCGTTCCCGGCGGGGAAGATTCAGCACCTCCACGTCGGAGGTGTCGATGAACGGCTGCCATCCCTCGTCGATGTCGAGGTCCGGCAGGAACGCCGAGGCGATCAAGTCCAGGTGGGGAATCTCGGTGATCGTCCAGAAGGTGAACTCGTCCTGCTCTGCGTTGGCGTAGGTCTTGCCGGCGCTGTTGCCGAACATGGCCTCCGAGACACCGAAGGCGGCCAGGATCTCGTCCTTGCTGGTGCCCGCCAGCTCCTTGTACGCCATGTCGCGCGGCTTGGCGGAGGTGTCGATGAACTGCACTCCGCCGGGGCCGGTGCCGATCACCGCGAGCTGACCGGCGTGGTCGACGCCGGGCGAGAAGCGGGCTTCGATCCGGTCCAGCTGGCGCTCGGTCGCGCCCTTCAAGTCGACGCCCACGATCCCGCCTGGGCGACCATCTCGGCGCAGGAAGGTGACGTTGTAGAGCCGGGCTAGGTGGTCCAGGTCGACGCTGATGCCGGCGGCCTCAAGCGGGGTAATCCCCGAGAACGGGTCGGTGGGGTGCGGCTCCCTCACCCAGCGCACGCGCTCCGGGGCGAGCTCTCGCAGCCGCCCTGCTCGGGTCGTCAGCTCGAAGTGCGAGATGTAGTCGCCGCTCGGGTCCGGTACGGGCCGCACCCGATCCGGCGGGAGAAGATCGAGGCGGGTGATCGTCCCCAGCCGAGACTTCGTGACCTCGACGAAGGCGCCCCGCTTCGACAGAAGTACCTGGGCGCTGAGCCGCTTTCGGAAGACCCGGCCGGTCTCCAGCGGATTCGCCCTGCCGTTCAGCACTCGGTAGAGCGGGTGGTCGCTCATGACCTCGCTGTGTTCGCCCGGCTTCTCCCCCCGGCCGATCGAGAACGGCCGGCGCGCCTGGTGCCCGGCGATGGTCTCCACGGCCTTGAAGACCCAGACGCCCTGCTCGTACCCCTCGGTGACGACTCGCTCCAAGTCCCAGCCGTCCGCCCGGCCCTCCGTGCCGTACTCGGCGGTGATCCCGGGCAGCGACGCCCACGATCCGTTCCAGCCCTTCGACTCCAACGCCGCTGGCTGGGCCGGGCGGCCAACCAGACGGCGCAGCCCCGGAGCGATCCGGCGCCTCATCAGGCATCCTCGCTGGCCAGCCACAGCCCGGCCACCACCGTCAGCGCCGAGATCACGGCCCACCCGCACAACGGGTGCACCACGAACGCCAACGCGGTGAAGGCCATCGTGCCGACGACCACCAGGAGCAGCCCGACAAGCTCCCGAGGTGGGAACCCCGGCGGCGTTGGCGAGGGCGAAGAAGGCTGTGGGGCCGAAGGAGTCGTCACCCGGCGGACCGTAGGCACCCGTGCTGCTTGCGTCGCTCCCTCACACCACCCGGGCCACGTACGCCTCGACACCGCGACGGCTGTACGTGTGCCCCGGGATGAGCCGAGCACCAACCGGAGCCGGCGGCGTCGGCAGCCGCTTCGCCCGCACCCGCTGATCCCCACCGATCAGGTGCCGGTTGTCGATCAGAGCGACGCACTCCTCATCGGCCACGTCCTCGTAAGGCCGCCGGCACCCCTTGCAGTACACCTCCAGCGCGGTCACCCGCTGCTGAGCCCTGGCGAGGAAGCTCCCTCGGAAGTCGGCATACCGGGCGACGTCCTCCGATACTGGCAGCTCGGCGGCCACCACCCACTCGTGGTCGGCCGGATTCGTGTTCTTCGTGGAGTCGGACGTGCCCACAGCTTCCCCTCGATCGTCGGTCGAGAGGTTTCGGCTCCACTCCAGCACCCCTCACAGACACGTACGGCCCGGGGCCGAAAAGTGTTACACCGCCCAGGCGAAGACAGCAGGCCGCCCCGCACCGTGGGGTGCGGGGCGGCCCGAAACTGTGCCACATGTGGCACAAAAACCGAGTCAGCTCACCGGAAGGTGACCGGCCTCCTTGAGCGCCAGCTGCAGGGTCTGGAACAGCAGTAGGACTCGCTCGGGGTTCGCCTGTACGGCCTCGCGGACCGCGGCAGGAGCGAGCAGTTTCTCCGCGCGGTCCACCACACCGGGCTTCGCGGACGGCGGGAGCTCGGCAGGGTCATCCGACTTGGCGAGCTTGAGGTCAAGGATCTCGATGGCCTTCGAGAGCTCGTCAGGGGTCGGCACGGCGCCCTTCTTCGACCCCCAGGCCAGGTCCCAGACGGTGACAACAGCCTCCGCTCCCTCCTGCTTGCGAAGGGGATGCAGCACCTCGGTCTGTCGAACCGACAGGTCTGCGACAGGGTTCTCGGCGGATTTCAGGGCGCGAAGGAGCGGGATCGTTCGAGTGATCCGGTAGCCGCTGGATCGGGAGATGTCGTGCTCGGTCCTGAGGTACCGCTCGAAGGACCCGTAGGGCTTGCCGTCCGGGCCCTTGAGGTACTTGTGGAGCTTGTGCTCGTGGACCCAGGTCAGATAGGGGCCTGCCTCGTCGACGAACGCGGCCATCGCGTCGTTGTTCGCCTGCTGCCAGCGGGCCTTCGCGGCGGCGATGCCCCGCTCGCAGACCGCAAGCTGCTCAATCGGCTTGGACTCAGGATCGGGCAGCTCCGCGGTTCGCGGAGCGGGCAAGCGGTTGGCGTTCGACTTTCCGCCTCCGTCGTTGGCGTGCGGGGAAGCAGCCTCGCTGGAGTCGTTGAGGTCGAAGTCTCCAAGGCGGGCCATCAGGCAGTCATCTCCAGGGTCTCGACCAGCGGCAGGTAGTGCCCCAGGTCCTTCGGGCAGGTCTCCATGGCGTCCTCGTACTCCACGTGATCGGGGATCTCGGCGGGGAGGAGGTCGTAGCCGTGGTTCTTGATCTTCTCCCGGGCCGCCGTGTTGTGGGAGACGCGGGAGCTCTTGACCCGGGTGAACGCGACGAACGCTTCGATCTCGGCCAGGCGGCCCACGTGCTTGGCTGCGGACAGCGCGCCGTCCAGCGAGCCCTTGATGCGGCGCATCTCGGCCTTGCGGGGCGAGGTGATGAAGAGAACCTGGTCGCAGACAGCCACCGCAGAGCCGAAGATGTCGGCCGACTCACCACCGCAGTCGACCACCACGACGTCGTAGCCGTCGGTGTCCTCCATGATGCGATCGCCGACGCGGGCGTGCGGCCACGTCTCGATGTCGAACGGCAGCGGATCGCCCTTCTTCTTCGTGATCCGGTACCAGTCGTAGGCCGTCTGGGACTGCGGGTCGGCGTCGACGAGCAGCACCTTGAGGCCGTAGTGAACGGCGTAGACGAGTGCGAGATAGATCGCCATCGTCGACTTCCCAACACCGCCCTTGAGCCCGCCAACGGCGATGACCTTTTTCTTCTTGCCCTGGGCCAGCCACGCCAGGGTGGCGCGAGCAGCTTTCTGCGCGGCGAGCTTCTTCGCGTTCTTCAAGATCAGCCCGGCCTGCTGTTCCGCGGTCGGGGTCTCCTCCGAGCCCTCATCCACGGGCTCAAAGACCAGATCGGCGGCCGCCGCTGCCAGCGCCTCCGATCGCGGGATACCCTCGGAACTGGTGGTCGTCATCGCTCTCTCCTTGCTGATTCCGGGTGATGCGGCCCAGGTGCCCCGCTTGGCAAGAAGCGGGGCACCACACGTGCGGTCGCACTGAGCGTAGCCGTATGCCGGTGCTGCTCTGCATCAGGTGGCGTGTCAACCTTCCGGCCAGGCCCGTCGAACGCCTCGACCCACTCAGAGCACCGTTGCCTATCTGCCACTGCCGGCGATCCGTTCCCGCTGCTCCAGCCGCTCGACCCGGGCGGAGGCCCACGGGTTCTGCAGCCGTGCCCTGATCCTGCGGAAGTAGCGGCGCATCGCCGCGCTGTCCTTGCGCCAGTCGCCCATCTCGGCGATCTGGTCCTCGGAGACGCCGGCCTCGCGCAGCGCGGAAGCTCCGCCAGCTCGGACACCGTGGGCGGTGACGGCCTTCGCGGTGGCGGCGTCGAGCAGCGCGTTGTAGCCGAGGGCGATGCGCTGCTCCTCGGGGAGGCCGGCCACCCGGAGGTAGGCGCTCGTGGCTCGGGCCTTGATGATCGTGTTGACGGCTTCACCCGACAGGTAGGACAAGGTCGTCCACTCCTCGTCGGTGATCTCGTGGTCGTCCTTGGGCCGGCCGCCCGGGTGCTTGGGGCGGGTCTGCGGAGTGAGGCGAACCTGAGGGCGGCCGGCCTTGTCGAGCGCGGCGAAGAGCGCCCGGTCCTGGGGCACATGGACGATCCGGCGGTACTCCAGCCAGGCCCGCAGCCGCCGTACCGGGCACAGGTGCGGGGCGTCGTCGCGGGCCGGCAGCCACGTCTCGAACGCCGATCCGTCGTGACGGGTCTTGCGGTCGATGAGGCGAATCGCGATGCCGTCCCTCTCCAGGCCGGCGTGGAGCGGGAGCAGGTGCGCCAGCTCGATGCGGCGGCTGAGCAGGTGCCAGCCCATGGTGAGCAGGGCAGCGTCCCGCAGGCGGGCGCCGCGGCGCGGGTCTTCGTCGCAGACGGCGAGCATCTCTTCGAGGTCGGCTTCGAGGATCGCGGGCGACTGCTTCTCGGTCTTCTTCGTCGACCACCGCGCGCGGAACGCGGCGATCATCTTGCTGGTCTGGATGGTGCCGGGCCGGGTGTGCCCGGGGGTCTTTCGCTCCTGCCAGGTGACTACCGAACTGTGGTAGTCCGAGACGGAGTTGGGGGCGTAGGCGCCGCTGAGGATCATCCAGCCGGTGTACTCGATCAGCGTCGCCGTGGTGCAGGGCAGCGCGACGCGGCCGCGCTCGGCGCACCAGCGCTGGAACACCCGCACCCGCGCCCGGTGGTTGCTGTCGGTGTTGGGCACTGTCGACTCGGCGAGAAGCTGCGCGATCTCCTCGCTGATGACGAAGTCGGGCGCGGTGTACGCGGGCGCGACGAACTTGACCGGCAGCGGCTGGCCGGCCACCAGCACCGTGTCGCGGTCGAAGCCGCTGACGTCGATCCCGTGCTCTTCGGCGACGACGGCCGGCAGCGGCCCGCTGTCGTCGCCGTCGATGAGTTCGCCGTCCAGGACGTCGAGTTCGGTGCTCACGTCTGGTTGCCGCGGGGAGTCGGCGTCGCGCTCATGCGGCGGCCGTGCTGGCGGCCCACGGGTCCGGGACGGGGGCGGCCGCGATCCAGCCGGTTGCCGTCTCGTACTCCATCGCCCAGGTGACGTGGCAGATGCTGGACTCCTCGGCCCCGTAGAACATCACCCGCAGCCGCTGTCCGGCGGTGTCCACGATGACGCCCTCGCGGCCGCCGTGGCGGACCCGGCCGCCGAGCGCGACCCGGATACCCAGCCGGTGCTCCAGCCCGTAGTAGCTGGCGATGTGCTCCAGGTCGGTAGCCTGCCGGCGCCGGGTCTGGGCCTCGACCTCGGCATGGTCCTCGAAGTCGTCGTACGTCATGTCGGTCTCCTTGGCGTGGCGTGAAGTTCGTTGCAAGGCACGGTTGTTGGTGGTCAGTCTTCCATGCGGTTGAGCGGTGCGGAACGTCTGCGAAGGTGGCGCAGTTCGGTGTCCGGGGCCATGGTGGCGGGCCCCTGGGCACACCGCCCCGGGCTACGCGGTGTCGGTTCGGGTGGGCCAGGTCACGTCCTCCAGCCTGCTCAGTACGGCCTCGTCGTCCTGGCGCTGTTCGTGGGTCAGGTCGAGGAGTTGGTCGTGCTCGGCCTCCAGGGCGTCGAGCGCGCGCTCCATGATCTCGGCGAGGCTGCCGGCGTAACGGTCGAAGTCGGGCTCGGCGCCGTCGCCGGCTTCGTTCGGGGTGTGCTGCGGTTCCACTGGGGCACCTTCTCGCGCGAGGGGAACTGGCGAGGGAGAGCTTCTCACAGCGGTTGCCTCGTATATTGCCACATATACGAGGCTAACGCTCGTTAACGCGTGACGGACGGGCGGAGAGGGAGGGTCGGGCCGCCAGGGCGGGGACATCACCGCCTCGCGTGAGGCGGCGCCCAGGCGCCAGGCCCGCCACCGTGTCCGGCGCGGTTCGCCGGCCGCCCTCGGGACCAACTGGTCCCGAGGGCCTTGAGCGGGGGAAATCGCTGCCCGGAACGTTCCTAGGATGCATGCGCCGAGCTCGGCTTCCTCGTCCTGGCCGTGGAGCTCCAGCGCCGTCGGAAGGTGTGCCCATCGCGGAAGCGTCTCACGTGAGACACTTCCGCGCCCCTCTGTCCGCCCGCCGGCGGCGGTTTGCAAGCCCTGGCGATCGCTCACCGAAGCCATCGACCCGTTCTCTGCCGTGATAGATTGAGATTTAGGTCATCGAAAGAACCTAACGAATCCGATTGCTCTAGATTCTCGACTAATTGACTTTCGAACGTCGAGGACGCGGATTGAAATCGAATGTTTTAGTCGACGGTTCGAAGTTCATTATTAGGACTCCGGGATCTTTTCCGGTTTGACCTAACTAGAAGACTTCCGGGGGTGAAATCCTTCGGAGGCATGGTGAAGCCGCCCGGCTCCTCATTCAGGAAGCAACCGGGCGGCCGCGGACCGCGCACGGCGCGGCGGATCACCACTCGTGCGGCCCGGGAGGCACCCCGGGCCGCACGACCGCACTCAGAGCCAGCGGAAGATCTCCGCCGCCAGCCTGAGCGCCTCGATGACGATCGCACCCCACATTCGAGCGCGGCGTTCCTGCTGGTCGTCCGGCTTCTCCTGCCCCGGCTCGTGTCCGGTGTTCGGGTCGTCCTTCGGCTGTCCAGTCATGGAACGCTGCTCCCCTTCCTTGATGGGTGGGCGCATGGGGCTGCGCCCGGGCCCCCGGGTCCGGAGGGAACCCAAGATCATCGGGAAGGGTCGAGGGGATAGCCCTCGGAATGGCAGTAACGCGGCTGATTCTATAGCCAATTGATGATGCTTCAAAACTCTGTAGGGTTGCCTATAGTCTTCGCATGCGATCAATCTCCTGACCTGCGGCCTTCCAAAATGACACCAGGTAGCAGCCGTGGATGCGCAAACGGCTGGCCTTGCCGATGGGCACCGTAGCGCTGGGTCTACCGGACGCCAATCTGGACGCCCGGCGCGGGAAGTGCGGTCGTGGGCGAGAAACCGAGGGCGGGCGGAGAAGGTGTCGAGGTCACCGACGACCGGGGAGCCCTTCCGCATCGAGGTCTACTGCACGGACGACGCGAACCCCGACCTGGACGTCACCCGCCCCGCCGGGCCCGCCGGAAGAAGCGAGGAGTTGATCAACGCTGTTTCTGCGGCCATGAGTTCGACCTTAGGGGCGCCAGGTCTGCCTGTCGGCCAGGCCCGAAGGCAGGCTTGACTCGCGGGCCTTCATGCCGCAACCGCTCCACTCTGCGGGAGTCTACTGTCGCCCTCCAACCGGGCCGGAGATGTTCACTCGTGCGAGTGGATGTGGTGCAGTGCGCGACGTAACGCGTCTGCCCCGGTAGAACGACCTCGGCGCGGATGCGAGTGGCCAGTGCGGGCAGCGGGAGAAGCTGCCCCTGGAGGGCTACCGTCCGCGCGGGTCGGGGGCTCGGCGCATACGCGCCGGCCCCCGGCCTCTCAGCAGGTGCGGGAGTTAGCCGAAGGTGTACGCAGGAGCCAGCCCAACTCGCCTACTCCTGTAGGAGAAAGGTACTTGCGGAGCAGCCTGGTGGGGCTGCTAACGTGGTCGGTGCGGCCATGGTGCCGTGACGGCCGCGTGTGAGGGCCGGAGTCCCGCCGTACGGCCCGCGAACGGGCGGCACAGCGGCCAAGGTGGTAGGAGCGCAGTCCGCGGACTGGTACTCCCGCACCGCACACGTCGTCAGCTCAACATGGTCCACCCGCCCTGCTCGCTGAGTCCTTCGCGCGCTGGGGTCCGGTTCGCGGGACCGTTGCCCCTTCTCGCTGTGCGCGCTGGAAGTAGACCGCGATGCCCAAGCAGAACCGTTCCCGGAAGCAGGCTGCCCGCAAGCGCAAGGCGGCCACCGGCATGTCGTTGTCGGCCGCAGCTAACGGCACCGGCCACAAGCACCCCGGCCCCGACCTGAACAGGCTGAGTACCCTGCCGCATGCGGCAGGGCGGCCGGTCAACACCCGCCTCGCGACCGCCCTTGTCGGGGCGTGCAGGGCCGGCTGCCAGCCCTGCCAGGCGTCGATGATCACCAAGCTCGTCGCGAACCGGCCCACCGTCGCGGTGCTCGCCGCGGCCGCCTTCGACAACCCCCTCACCCGCCTTGCCGGAGGCCCCGGCATGTTCGCCTCCGAGCCCACCAGGGCCTGGTGGACCACGGCGCGCGCCGCCGGGTCGGACGAGCAGGAGAACGCCCAGGCCGCCCTGGATCTGCTGGAGAGGATGACCACCAGCGACGCCACCGCCGTCCTCGACGACGCTCTCGACCACTGGGCAGCCGGCGTCGACCACGTCGAAGGAGAGGGGAACGGCGCGCCCGGCCTCCAGATCGTCACCCCAGACGACCTCGGCCTGGACGACGACGGCGAACCCGCCAACGCCTTCTACGGCGTGATGCTCGGCCAAATCACCCTGCCCGGGCAGCCCCCGCTGCCAATGCTCACCCTCTACCCCGAGTCCCCGGCCGCTGGCCTGGCCGACCTGCGCGAGCGTACCGGCTGGAACGCCTGGGACGGCTCCCGCCTTCCGATGGTGGACACCAGCTGGCGCCTGCGCCTGAACATCCCCACCCGCTCGCTGGAGGAACTCGTCCTCGTCGACGACGAGGGCTTCGACGATGAGGTGCTGTGGCGGGCCGCCGAGCAGGTGAGCCTGCCCGACAGCTGGTGGGACCTGATCGACCGTACGGAGCACGTCCTGGTCGCCGGCCCCGGCAGCCCGGAGGACGGCAGCCTTGAAGCCCGGGCCGTCGCGGTCGTGGCCCGGGCGAGGTTCATGTGACCCGTCCCCACCCTGCCCTTCCGGCCGACGAGACGGAGCCCGCCGTGACCACCACCACCTCCGCCCAGCAGTCCAGCACCGACCCGGCCGACACCGCGCACCTGCGCGCCGGACGCCGCATCACCCTGGAGGAGATCGCCGGACACGTCTCCTCCGCTGCCGTCCTCCTGCGCCAGATCGCCTACGCCGCCGAGACCCCCGACGCGCCGGTCGAACTCGCCGACCTCATCGAGGACCTGCGCCGCACCGCCAAGACACTCGACGGGGACGCCGCCACCGCGCAACGCCTAGCCGCCATCACCGCCGGCGACCTCCCCCTCGCCACCCGCTTCGACGACGGCCGCGCCTGGGGCGCGGCCGCCCGCCAGGAGGAGAACCCCGCCCCGTCCCCGAACACCTACCCGCCCGCCGTCGTCCCCACCTACAAGCAGCTGCTCCTGCTCGCCCACCGCGGCCGCCAGGTCCCCGACGACCACCCCATGGCCCGCTGGCTGCGCACCGAGACCACCACCTTCCCGGCCGGGATGGACGGTGTGCACTTCGTGGAGTCGCGGGCGGCCGCCGAGCGCCGGGCCGTCGAGCGGGAGGCGGCGATCCGCGCCGAGGTGCTGCTGGTCGCCTGTGACAACAGCACGTGCGGCCAGGGCGAGGGGCAGCCGTGCCGTACCAGCACCGGCCGCCTGACCGAGCAGCCGCACAAGGGCCGGCTGGCCGAGGCGACCCGGCGGGTGGACGAGCGCCTGGACACCCTCGGCCCGAACATCCCGGTGACCCGCCATGTCTGAACGCCGACCCCGCCACGACCACCCGGCCCCGCTGCCGGGCATCACCCGGACTCGCATCACCGGCGACAACCAGGCCGTGGCCGCCGTCGTCCAGGCGCTCGCCGAACGCTTCACCACCACCGACCCCGCGCACTACCCCGTGCTGACCGCTGGCCAGCACCTGTTTCTGAACCCCCAGCACCGTTAGAGACAGGTATCGACCCACCACCACCAACCACCATCGAAGGGAAGCCGATGACGACCTACCAGACCACCGCGGTGCCGGGGAAGCTGTCCCCGCCGGCGCCGCTCGACCCGGCCGCGCTGCGGGAGCTGTCCCGGCACGCGAGCGAGGTGTTCTCGCCCGCCGGCCGGATGGAGGATGCGCCGCCGCTGGCGGAGGCGGGAGCCCACCTGTCGATCGCGCTCAGCGCGTTCAGCGCGCTGCTCACGCCGCGCGCGCGCGCGAACCGGCTGGCCGACGCCGAGCACGCGCTGGACCACCTGCACCGGACGACCACCCACGTGCGCGAGCACCTGGTGGAGAACGTGCCCAAGACGCAGCGCGAGGCCAGGCACCGGGGGATGGTCGACTCCTGCCGCCGGGAGGGCCTGGCGGTCGTCGCCTCGCTCACCGCGGAGTTGGTGCTCGGCCCCGGGCGCCGGATCACCGTCCGGCTGACCGACGGCGACGCCTACCAGAGCGTCGAGCTGGAGGAGGCGGGTCAGGAGACCCGGGTACTGCGGCTGTCCGGCCGTGACCGCCTGGAGCTCCACCACGGGCTGCACGAGATCGGCCGGATCGTCTGGCTGATGCTGCGGGCGGAGGAGGGCCGGTGAGCGCCTACACCTGAACCCCCAGTGCCGAGCAGGGCCTCGTCCGCAGCTTGGGTCTGGTTGTCCAGCCGCGCGTAGGTGCGGAGGCCCGCGCGGTCCTGCCGCGGCCGGGTTCGTGGCCGGGGGTCTCGCCGTCCACGGTGATTCGCCACATGGCACCGGGCAAGCCGTTCGCAGCGCTCGCCGCCGAGGCGTTGGAGGGGGCCGTAGGCCTACGGGAGGCCAGTCCCGGCCGCGGCGCCCCTACCGACCTGCGGGACTGACGGGCGGTACTGCCGCCGTTCCTGGGATGCCGGACGCGCCGTCACCGAGTAGGCGCCCGGGGGTGCTGCAACGGCATCCCCACCGTCCCCACCAGACGCCGGCCCTGTCATTGCGTGGTACCTGGAAGCACCTGGTTGCCGCCAGCGCCTACTTCCCGGGGCCGCGGGCCGCACGCGTACCGTGCGGCCGCCGGCCCGGACCGTGTCCCGCCTTCGAACGGAGATCGGATATGCCCACGCCCAACAACCGGCGCGTTGCCGCGTTGCCCGGTGACGGCCCGGCAGTGCCCGCCTGGACCGGCGACCCGTCCGACGACGTCAACCACGTCTGCGGGCACCACCTGCGCTCGCAGTGCAGCGGCTGCGGCTCCTGCACCACGTGCGACGCCTGCTACTGCGCCGAAGGCGACGACTGGTCGGGCGCCGACCAGCGCCGCGAGCAGGATCACTACCACGACCACGACGAGCACCGCCCCGGCTGTGGCTGGTGCGAGCGCGAGAAGGACCTCAGCGCCGACTACACCCGCTGCCAGACGTGCGGCACCCCCTACCCCGAGGGCCGGTTCAGCGCCCGCTGGCACAACCCGCCGACCTGCCGGACGCTGCCGGTGATCCCCGCCGACTACGACTGGGCGGCGCTGCTCGGCCGCCGGGTGGAGTTCCTCGGCGAGCAGTACAGCATCACCGGGCGGATCCGGGCCGAACAGCCGCTGCCCGCACCCGGCGAGCTGACGCCCGTGCTGCGCTTCGACCGTGAGGACGTCGGCTACGAGGACGAGATCGACGTGCTGATCCTGCCCCGCACGTGGCGGGAGATCCGCGTGCTCGACTGACCAGGCCGGTCAACGTCCGGCCGAAACCCTCCGTCGCGCGGCGGGCTTCGGCCGGACGGCTGGTGAAGAGGGTTCAGCGCGCGGTGTTGTCGTGGACGCTCGTGCGGCCCGGGTAGTGGGCGGTGAGGTAGGCGCGGGCTGCGTCGAGGTCGCCGACGACGCCGACCGTGGTGCGGCCGTCGGGCGCCGCACCGGTCTTGAAGATCTGGAAGTCGGGTCGATTCAGCGCCTGGAGTTCGCCTTCGAGGGGGTAGTCGTGGCCGTTGCGCCAGACCAGGTCCGAGGTGACGTGCCCGTGGACCACCCGGGTCTGGCCGGGGAAGCGCGCGTCGAGGGCCCGGCGGGCGTCGTCCACGCTGCCGATGACCTCGACGGTCTGGACGTAATCGCCGGGCTGGGCAGAGACGGTGTCGACGTGCCAGGTCGCGGGGCCGATACCGGCCTGGTGGATGGCCTGCTGGAGCTCGCGCAGGGCTTGGCCCCTGGGTACTGGTCCGGGAACGGCGGCGGCCGCGCCGCAGGCGAGGGCGAGCACGCCGAGGGTGGCCGTGAGCCGGCCGGTGATCGCGTTCACCATGATGGTGCCGTCCTTCCGCATGGTGTCAGGCAAGGGAGAGGCCGAACTTGTCGACGACCGGACCGATCGGCACAAAGACGACCGTGTCCCAGCAGGTGACGTTCCTCGCCGCCGTGTCGGTACCCCACTTGCAGGTGACCGTGCTGCCGCCGCCCGCGCTGATGATGCCCCGCGCCTGCTCCAGGGGCTGGCGTCGTTGTGCCGGGTCCCGGTGGCCTGCGGGGTGACGGCGGGCATGGCGGCCACGGGGAGCCCGGCGAGGTCGGCGGCCCGGGCCGCGACCCGCTCGCGTTCGGCCGCACCGCCCGGCGTCCGGACGGCGGCCGCCCCCACTGCGGGGGCGTAGGTGACGGCCAGTCCGGTGCCGTCGGGTACCGGAGCCGCCGAGTTCCAGTCCGCGCCCGGCTCACCGGCGGTGGCCGCCGCGACCAGGCGGTCCCGCGCCGCCCGCAGCCGGCCGAGTGTGTACGGCGCCGGCCGGACCTGTGCGGTGATCCCGGCCGGGGGGTGCGCGATCAGGCGGGTGACGCGCTCGGGGACGTCGCCGTGCCAGTACACCGTGAGCAGCCCCTGCTCCGGGTCGACGGTCAGGCCCGCGTAGCCCGGGATGTCGGCGCGCCGGTTCTCCGGCACCGCCGCCGTGATCTGGTCGGCGAGCCGATCGAGGGCCTCCTGACGCTGCACCACCTCCCGGCCCACCGGTAGTGCGCCTTCGCCGTGGACGGCGCCGGCCGGCAGGGCCGCCGTGGTCAGCACGGCGAGCACGACGACGGCCAGGACCGTCCTCCTGGGCATGCCGCCTCCCCCTCGTCCCGGACCGTATCGGCCCGCGCGGCCGCGCGAGCGTTCACACCGGCCCAGTACTCCACACGGCAGGCCGCTCCCGCCAGCCGGTCGTCCGGATGTCACCCGGATGAGCGAGCATGCCCCGCGCCGAAGCGCATCGCGGTACCGAAAGCCGGCCAGGGCCCGGGGAACCGGGCCGTACGCTTAGCCGTCACGAGACGCATAGGCGAAGGGGTGTCGGGTGTCGTACGAGGAGAGGCGCTGCGAGTACTGCGAGGGGCCGATCCCCGAGGGCGTGCGCAGCGACAGCAGGTACTGCTCGAAGGCGCACCGCACGGCGGCCTGGCGCCGGCGCACCGCCGCCGGGCGCGAGGACCAGCGCACCGTCGACATCCCGGCCCGCCAGCTGGCCGATGCCCTCACGCTGGCGGCCGGGCGCACCGCTACCGCCCTGGGTGCGGGGGTGGCCGCCGACCCGGTGGACCTGGACGTGATCGCCGTCAACGCGCGGGCCCTGGTAACCCGGGCCCGCGCGGCTCATCCCGACACCGACTGGGACGACACCACCCCGGTCCCCACCGTCGCCGTCCTGCCCCTGGTCGAGCCGTCACGTGACACCTCCCGGACCGTGCCGCCGCCCCTCGAAGAGGTCGGCCGTCTCCCGGAGAACCTGCGCGGCGCGGCCCCCATCACCCGCTGGGAACAGTCCGGCGGGGTGTTCGGCGACGACTGGGTGCGGATGGCCAAGGACGCCACCGGTGCGGACGGCCCCGACCCGGACCGGCGTCCACCCGGCGGAAAGCAGCCGTCACGTGACGCCTCCACCTCGCAGGATCCGGCCACCACCGTGTCAGCGAAGAACGAGAAGCGGCCCCGGCTGACCCGCGCGAAGGCAATCGCCCTGCTGGACACCGCCGACCTCGTCAAGGACGCGGACTACCGCGAGAACGGAACCTGGCACCTCGTCACCGCCGACGGCACCGTCATCTGCCACCTCCACCCCGCCTACCGGCACCTGCGCCGCAACGGCTGGAACGCCTGGGCCCACGGCAACACCCCCAACCGCCACGACCACTACCCGAACCGTGAACGCGCCGCCGCGGCCGGCGCCGAGTCCTGGCTGCGCCAGGTCACCGCGCGCCCCCGGCGCTGAACTCACCCGAGGAGACCGCATACCGGCCTTGGAGGGGATAGTCTGCCGTCGGCTGGACACGCACCGCCCAGTCGCTGCCCGATCCCCGCCCACGCCGGGACGCCGGGCGCCGACGACGAAGGGGTCATCAGGGACCTGCTTCCTGGACGCCCGTGCCTCCTGTGGTGTGCCCTGGTACCGGGCGGGGAGCGCGTGGGCAGGCCCGCCAGGATCGAGACCACCATGTCCCCGAAGAAGACCCGCAGCTACGGCGCCCGCCGCGCCCGCGCGAAGCAGGATGCCGGCGCCACCGAGCGCTACACCGACCTCCTCCCGGACCCCACCGCCCAGACCCCGGCGGCCTGGGAACCGGCGCCGGGCCGGTACGCGGGCCTGGAGTGGACGACCTACGGCAACCCGCACATCCCGCCCGCCGGCGCCCGCCCGGCCGACGACCCCTACGGCCACCGGCACGAGGCCGTCACGGTGCCGTTCCTGCTGACCGCCGTCGTCCCCGAGGCCCCGGAGGGCTGGCGCGACGGCCCCCGCGAGGCCGCCCAGGCGGTGCAGGCCGGCTGCCGCTTCCTGGTCCGCGACGGCCACTGGTACCGCGCCACCGCGGACGTCTACGGCCCGCTGCCCATCATCATGCCGCTGGACCACGACGAGCCGGCCCCGCCCGGCCACGTCACCGCCACCTGGCTGGTCGCCCTCGGGGTGCGCCGCCCGTGGGACGACCCCCAGCTGATGATCACCGACGCCCACCGCTCGATCCGCGCCGAGCTCACCCGGCGCGCTCTCATCCCGCAGACCGGACGCTGGGTCCAGTGGGTCCCGACCCCGCCCGGCATGGCCCAGGGGCTGATGGAACGGCTCCCGGTCCACGCGCTGGTCCGCAACGACGTCCATCCCTCCCTGCTCCCCGACCCGCACGGCGCCTTCACCACCTACGACGGCGGCTTCCCGCACCGGCTGATCGACGCCCACGGCCAGGGCTGGCACCACCTCGGCGACGGCCGCTACGCCGTGGACCCGGACGCCGAGGGCGCCTTCGAGGACCAGGAGTACGACGTCCTGGCCGGTGTCCGCGGTCCGCTGGACCCGGTGGTGCACCCCGAGGCCGGGAGCGTCGAGCTGATCGTCCAAGCGCTGGCGAGGGCCGGGCGCCGGGCGGTGGCCTCCTTGCTGGTGGCGCTGCACCGGCTCGACACCGAGCACCAGGAGTCCGCGCGCGACTGGGGCGGGGCCACGCCGACCACCCTGTACGCCGCACCGCAGGACCTGCGGCAGACCCGCGAGATGCGCGACCTCATCCGGGGCCTGGGCCCCGGCCTCACCGCCGACCCCACCCGGTGGGATCCCGCCAGCGTGGACGAGCTGTACGACGGGCTGTCCTGCTGGACCGAGCTGGCGGGCAGCTACACCCCCGTCGCCCACCACCTCGCACAGGTCGTCTCCGGCGCAGCCGATGCCGGCGGCTGGGAACACCTCGCGGACGACGACCTGTGCGCCGCCACGAGCACCGACCCGGACCTGGCCCGGCGGGTCCAGGACTGGCTCGCACCGACGCAAGCGGCCACCAGGGGGCCGGTTCCCGACGTCGTCGTCCCGCTCACGCGCGGGGGCGAGGACAAGACCACCGCCAGCATCGACCTGCGGACCGGCCTCGCCCTCTACGACAGCCGGAGCCGCATCGTCGACTTCGACTTCCCCGTAGACCTGCCGGCCCCCGCCCGCAGGCAGGAGCAGGAGGAGCCCCCGGCGGCCCCTCCCAGCCCTTCCACCGGTACCTGACCACCCGGGTGCCCCGGGAACCCCGGGGCACCCGCCGTGCCCGAACCCGGAGCGGCCGCAGTCAGCGACCGCCGTCCCGGTCAGGGACCACGGGGAGCAGCCGGGCGGCGGCGGTCAGCGCGGCGCGGTGCAGACGCCGCTCGCGGGCCCGGACCAGCAACCGGTCGACGGGCACCTGCTCGTCCGGAACGTCCTCGAGGCGCCCGGCCGCCGTACGCCGCGCGCCTGCCGAACCGCGCGGCACCGCCAGATCCAGCCGCCGGCCGAGTCCCTGTGCACCCATGACCCGCTCAACGACCGGCGGGACACCGAGGTGCCGGTCCCGCTCCGGTCAGCCCGGCTCGCGGGCATCGGCGGCCAGGCGGCCGGTGAACACCCGGGCGATCGTGTCGAGAGCGTGCCGCAACTGCAGGTGCTCGGCGCCGTCGACCCGCGAGAGGGTGTCCAACAATGTGCTGGAGCTCGTCACCGTGGTGTACCCGGCGCCGGGCCGCCCGTACGGCTGCCGGGAGACCGTGACGGTGATCGAATGCCCGACCGGAAGCCCCAGGGTCACCGTCGCGCCCTCCGCGACGGCCTGCCCCTCCACCGCGACCGCGGCCTCGTCATCGCGCTCGGCAAGCGCCGCCAGCTCCTCACGCCCGTGCAGACCGGCCATGACCTCCTCGGCCAGGGCCAGCACGGTACGCAGGCGCTCCACCAGGTCGTGGGCCATCTCCGCCCTCCGCTCCACCGGCGCGGCGTCGTCCAGGACGACGGCCAGACGCAGCAACGCGATGTGCAGATGCCACGCCAGCAGCGCCTCTGGCGACGGATCGGTGCGCAGCGACGCCGGGCCGACGATCCGGCCCACCACCTCCGCCACCTCCCGCACCTGCCCGGCACGAAGCGGCGCGTACGCAGGGCGTGGGGACCCGAGCACGCTGGCGCCGACCGGGTCGACCCCGACGACCCGCAGCCCGGCCCGGACCTCGTCGACGGTACAACCGGCGGCTGCGCCCAGCACCACCAGATCCCGCACACCCGCCCACCAAGCGGCGGCCAGCAGCTCGATGCGCCGGCCCGGGTCGGCGTCCGGCCGTGCCGTGTGGGTGGCCAGGGCGCTCAGGCAGGCCTCGCGGGCGACGGCGGAGACGGTGTCGACGGTGGAGGTGGTCACGCTCTCCAGCGTAGGCCTGCCGGGAGTGCGGCGGCGGGTGAACCGGGCCTTCCCCGCGGTGCCCGCCACCACCAACCCCTACCCCCGGGCGCGGCCCCTCAGCTTCTTCTCCCGCTTCCTGTCCGCCTTGGAGCCGCGGGTCGACGGCCCGGCTCCGTGCCCGCCGGTGGCCGCCCACGGCCACGGCTGATCGAAAACACCCTTGATCGCAGCCCGCCCGGTGACAGGGTCTACGACCAGGCCCACACCCGGGTGCAGCGGTGCGACGCACGCACGAAGATCTCTGGTCATGTTGCGGAACTCGGCATAGCCGCCTGCGGAGTCCAGGAAGGCGATCGGCTGCCCGGCCGGCCACTCGGGGGCCATCGCACGGTGGAAGCCACCCGCAGTCTCTCCCTCGGGAAAGAACCAGATCGCGACTCGCCACCGCTGCGCCCGCTCGCTGTCCGTTTCGAGGACGGCGTTCATCAGCTCCTGGCCGATCCCTCGCCGCCGTGCCGCAGGCGCCACCGCGATGTCACTCACCTCCACCACCCGCTCGCGCAACTGGCGGCCCATCGACTCGGGCAACTGCGTGAAGGCGTAGTGGGACCACTTACCGGGAGCGCCGGCGTTCACCACCCCGACAACGGAACCGGCCGCCAGTTCCTCCGCCACCGTACTGATCAGCCCGTTCGCCACCAGATCACCCGAGGCGTTCCCCTTCCTCAGCATGGCGTGCACGGTGTCCGCGTCAACGGAAACCCCGGCGGCGCTCCTGGCCATCTCCTCGGCCATGACCCGCAAGGCGTCGTCCGGAAGCCCGGTACCCGGCGGCGCACAGGCGATCTCCAGCAGATGCCGATTCGCCCGCAAGTCCTGCGTGGCATAGGCAGGATTGGCCATCCGCATCAGCTCCAGAACCGCATCGATGTCGGCTGCGTGCAACGGGCGGATACGGTAGAGAGAAGCGTCCATGGACACGGAGCCTAGCCTCGGCCGGACACACGACCTCGTAACCACAGAGATCCCGGTTCAGACGGCTCCGGGCCTGGCCGGGGTCAACCGCGGTGTGCGGCTGCTACGGCGTCGGGGCGGCAGCGACCGAAGCGACCGGCTCACGAAACTCCTCCTGCAACCCCCGGCGACGGCGGGCGGTGTAACACATCATCGGTACTTGTCGTACTTCCAGGTAAGCGCCCACGACCTGCGAAGGACACGACGACATGGCTCTCACCACCCTCTCGGCGAACTCCGTCACCGACGAGCACCTGGAGGTGCTGCGCCAGCTCCTCGACAGCAAGAACGCCCTGCTGCGCCAGTACGGGCTGGACGACGGCGCGGCCTCCGGCGTGCTGGTGCAGATGACGTACGAGCTGCCGGCCTCGCTCGCGGAGTGGCTGCTGAGCACGGCGCTGGAGCGAGGCGTGTCGGTGAGCGACTTCCTGACCGAGCTGGTGGAGCTCGCCCGAACCGAGATCCCGGTTCCGGCCCTGGCCCCGGCGCCGCAGCGGGAGGTAGGTGTGCCGCAGGCGGACGGGGTGGAGTGGTTCAGCGTGCAGCAGCTGGCCGACTCCACGGGGATGCCGGCGAACACCGTCTACGGGCTGGTCGGCCGGCCGGACGGCCCGAGCCCGGTGCGGCTGGGCCCCAAGGGCGGACGCATCCTGGTGCACCGTGTAGAAGCGGAGCGCTTCGCGAAGGCACGCGGGCGCAAGCTGGCTGCCTGAGCCGTCAGCCCGGGCCCGACACGATGCCGAGCCCGGTGCGCCCGCGGGACGAGTCAGGTGGCGGAGGACCGGTGTTCGCCATCCTGCTGGGAGTCGATGATCATCAACGGGCCGATGTAGCGTCGAAGCGGCCGTGCTGGGTGGACATCAGGCGGTGCTCTCTGACCAGCCGTAGCGCGTCTTGATCTCCTGGATGACGGCGAGGGCTTCGTCGCGCCTGCGCAACTGTTCGTCTCGCGCGGCCTCGCGCTCGCGGTACCCCTGGAGGAAGACGTCCCGCTCGTGCGGGGTCATGGTGCCGTTGTCGACGGCCGCGCGGACGTGCTTGATCTCCTCGTAGTCGGCCTGAGCCGCGGCGAGCATGGTGTCGAGTTCGCGGTCGAGGGCCTCTTCGTCAATGCCGGCGGCGGCGAGCTCGGCCTGCATCTCCTCGTAGTACAGCTTCTGCTCGCCCTGGATCAGCGCCAGCTTCGCCGCCGACACAACCGCTACTCCTCGTACCGCGGCCAGTCCCTTGTGGTCCACGTCAGGGTCAACGAGCCGGGCCGCCCTCGGTCACCGGGCTCACCCGAGAACATGGCGGTGCCGCTCGGGACGGCGGGCGGGTGTAACGCTTTGGGGCACATCGTCGTACAGGAGGGTGGGGGTGTCCGGTGGGTGACGTGGGAGCCGCCCGCCGGACACCCACCACGGCTCCTAGGGCACCACAGGCGACTTGTGATAACAGCCCAGGACCTCAGCCACCCACTCAGCCGGAGTCGCGCGCGCCCCTCACGTACACGTAGGAACGGTGATGCGGAAGGCTCACCAGGGCAATTGGCGAGAGTAGGGCTGTTATCACAAGTCATTCTCGGGAGTAGGTAGTCGAAGTGCTGCCGCCCGCGCTCGTCGACCCCGACGACGAGCGCGCCACCTACAAGGCCGCCTGCACCTGGCGCAAGTCCAAGTGGGCCGCCGGCTGGCGCTAGCTCGGCTCCCTGAACCTCTACTCCTGCCCCGCCTGCCCGAAGCTGCTCGTGGAGAAGGACGGCATGCACGTCGCCGGCCCCGGCCTGCAGCAGCCGCGTGCCGAAGCCCAGAGCACGCCGTAGCACCCAGCCCGGACCACCGCGATCCAGCGTATGGCACCCTGAAGCACATGGCCCGTGCCCTCGACCCCTCCGCCATCCTCGCCGACTGGCTGCTCAGCAACCCGTACGGCGACACCACCCGCGAGGACTACGAGCGCGAAGTCACCGACCTGATCAACGCGTTCGGCCCCGCCAAGGTCT
This sequence comes from Kitasatospora sp. NPDC094016, assembly GCF_040304045.1. NCBI lineage: Bacteria > Bacillati > Actinomycetota > Actinomycetes > Kitasatosporales > Streptomycetaceae > Kitasatospora > Kitasatospora sp. NPDC094016. The sequence continues at coordinate 37,770 of NZ_JBEOUK010000027.1, read as the reverse complement.
GGGATCTCACCTCCGACGACATCCGCACCTGGACCAAGACGCCCGACCGCCCCCGTACGGAAGCCTGGCGCATCAGCGTCCTGCGCGGCTTCTACCGGCACGCCCGCAAGATCGAGCCCACCATCGGCAACCCGGTCCCCCGAGGGCTGCGCCCGGCCGTCGATGGTCTGCCCCGCGGCCGCCCCGCGCTCACCCGCGCCGAGTCCACCTACTTCGTCGCTGCCCTCGACGCCTACGTCCGCCACCCGGACGCGCTCCTGCCCCACCGCGCCCGCGCGCTCGGCTACCTCGTCCTCGGTATGGGCCTGCGGGCCCACCAGGCCGTCGCCCTCAACCTCGACGGCCACTGGATCAGGGAGCAGCACCGCACGACCCTGCGCGCCACCCTCAAGGGCGGCGGTCTCAGCGGCCCCCGCGAAGTTCCGCCCGCCGTCGCCCACGCCGTCGAGGACTACCTCCTCCACCGCCGTACGGCAGCTCCGTACAGCCGTCCCGACGCCGGCCCCCTGCTCACCAGCGGTCGCGGCCGCCGCCTCGACAGCTACAACAGCCCCCGGGACCTTCTGCGCGCCATCGCCTCCACCCACCCCCAACTCGCCCACCTCACCGAGACCCTCACCGCGGACGGCCTCGCCAACTCCCCCAACCCGTTCCTCGGGTAAGCCGGGGGCCTTGGTCAGTCCAGGTCGGCGGAGGCCAGGGTGACCGCGAGCACGATGTAGGGGATGGCACTCAGGCACAGCTCCGCCGCCATGCTCGGGTCGGACGTCGCGGCGGCCTCCTGCAGCGCCAGCAGGCCGGTCGCGATGGTGGAGTCGACCGCTTGGTCAAGGATCTCCTCCACGGTGAGCTCGCCGCCGGCGACCAGCTCGCGCGCCAGGGCGACCGCCTCCGCCGGATCGCGCCGCCAGGATGCGGCGACCTCGTCGCCGGCGTTCACCAGCTCCATCGCGGCGAACTGCTCCGCGGACGCCAGCTGCACGCCGTGCTCACCGGGCGGCTCGTCCTGCTCGATGTGCTCCTGGGCCTGTGCCACGGCGCACCGCGCGGCGAACGTCCGCCGGGCTTCCTCCCGCTCCCGGACGACGGAGGCCGGCCAGCGGGTGTCGTCCTCGTTGCGGGCGATCTCAAGCAGGGTGGCGGCGGCGAGGCTGACCTGAATGCACGGCAGGCGGGTCACCTCCACGGCCTCCTGCTCGGGCGGTGCGCCGGCGATCGGCCCGTACACCGCGCCCGCGGCCTCGACACAGGCGCCGATCAGCGTGGTCAGGGCGGCGATCAGCCGCGCGTGGCGGCGTCGGCGGGCGGGCAGGTCGGTGCGGTCCGGTGTCGTGGTCACCCTCGCACTATGCCGCGCGAGCCGACGTCTGCAGTCGGATTCGGCCAAGATCCCCGCGACCGTACGGTCTTGGTGTAGCTACGTTCGGGCCGCCCCGAACCCGCCGACGAACCAGGACCGACCCGTGCGCCTCACGCTCACCTCCTCCGACCTCGAATCGCTCGCCCGTACCCCGGTCGAGCGAGCGGCCGCCACCTGCCTGCGGCTTGGCCGCCGCGGCTGGGCCCTGGGCCGCCGCGTGCCGGACCGGCGGCTGGACGGCCTGGTCGCGATCGATGCCGAAGCCCTCCACGAGCGGCTCGCCGCCGGCGACACCTTCACCACGCTGCTCGATGCCGCCGGTTCCTGGCGGGTAGACGGTGCGGCCGCCGGCCGCGGCCTCCAGGTCGTCGTCGGCCCTCAGTACTCCTGGCGTCAGGCCCGGGTCGTCGACCTCGACGGCGCCGTACGGGTCGCTGGCCCGGGCGTCGAGCTGTTCGTGACCCGCTGCGGGCGCTACCTCAGCGTCGACGGGGGTGGGGAGTTGGAGGAGATCAGCGAACTCGCCGCCGCCCGGCTCGTCTACCGGCTCCCTCACGTGCGTGAGGACGGGCTGCCGCCGGTGCTGCTCGCCGCCCGGCACGCTCGCCGTCTGGTCGCGGCCCTCGCCGTCCCTGGCGGCGCCGGCACCGATCAGGCCCTTGCCGGGGCGCGGGCGGCTGCGACCGTGACCGAGTTGCTGCGCGGTACCGTCGCCGGGGACGTGCGGGCCCAACGTGGCATCGCCGCGCAGTTGCTGGTTGATCATCACGGTTCGCAGGCCCGTGCGCGCGCGGAGCTGGGTGTCGCGAGGTCGACGTTGTGCGAGTTGTTGTCCGGGCGGTGAGCGCTCCCGGGGCCGGGGTCCTACGGGTTCTGGAGACGGGCCAGGACGGTGCTGACCGGCTTAGCGCTCCCGGGGCCGGGGTCCTACGGGTTCTGGAGACGGGCCAGGACGGTGCTGACCGGCTTGAGGTCCCGGTAGGCGTTGAAGGCGGGGGCGGCCTGGCGGGCGAGTTCGACGCACCGGGTGGCGCCGATGCGCTTGGCGGTGTCGAGGGAGGCGGTGAGGACGGCGGCCGCGTGCTCGGGTTCGCCGGCGCGGGCGAGGGCCTCCGCCTGGTAGGTCTGGAAGATGGCGCTGGTCTTCGCGCGGGGCGTCTGGAGTTCCGCGAGGCCGTTGTCGATGTAGCTCACCCCGGTGCGGAGGTCGCCGAAGTCGAGGAAGCAGCGGCCGGCATCGATGAGGTAGTCGGCCGGTGACATCCAGGAGCACCAGGCCGGGACCGGGTCGGGGCTGGAGGTGTCGAGGAGTTCCTCGCAGGCGTGGAGGGAGCGGTAGCAGAGGCCTTCGTCGCTGCTGATGGCGTGGGCTCGAGCCTTGCGGATGTGCAGCAGCGCCCGTGCTCGGGGGTGAGTCGTGCAGTCCAGGGTGCGGTCGAGAAGCCCGATCGCGGTGCTGGGGTCGCGCAGCCAGATCGCCTGGTAGGCGAAGTCCGCGAGGACGCTGGTGCCGAGGTCGGTGGCGCCCGCGGCGTGGGCGGCGTGGAGAGCGCCTTCCCACAGCCGTCCGGCGGAGCCGTGCTCCCCGACGTCGAAACGGGTCCAGCCGGCGGTCTGGCCGAGCCGAGCGGCCAGGGCGTGCAGGCGCAGCGTGGTGGGGGCGTCGTGGCGGCTGGTTTCGATCAGTGTGGTGGCGGTGGAGAGGTGGGCGTCGATCAGTTCGACGGTGTGTTGGCGGTCGGCGGTGGGCAGGGTGGTGAGGGTGCGGGAGGCTTCCTCCAGCCAGTCGACGAGGCCGGTGTCGCAGGGGGTATCGCCGGTGAGGGCTTGGTCGAGTTGGTGGGCTTGGGCGTCTTGGGACCACTGGGTGCACAGGGCGATGAGGGCGCTCGAGCTGGCGGCGATCGCCGAGCGGCGGGTGAGGTTGCTGTCGATGGCGTTGCGTAGGACGGTCGCGGCGGGGGCAGAGCCCAGGTCGACGGGCTGGTGCTGTCCGGGGAGCCAGTGGGGCCAGCCGTAGCGTTTCACGTCGCTCCAGGGGACGTCGAAGACTTCGGACAGGTAGAGCTGCGATTCGTCGGTGGGGTCGTGCCCGTTCTCCCAGCAGTAGACACGCTGGCGCCCCATGTTGGAGGCAAGTCCGCGTTGCTGCTTGCGCTTTCGGATCTCGCGGGCGAGGTCGTCCTGCGACCAGCCGCCGAGTTTTCGGGCCGACACCAGCGGATGTTCACTACCGCGTGTCATCGCGCCATCACACCACTGAGTTGCGGGCGGCACAAGACCCCACAGGCGGTGACACCAAGGTGACAGATAACTACTTGCCGCAGCCGAGGATTTGCCCTGTACTCGGTCCCCCGGCCCGCTCGTCCCGGCCGGCCTCAACCACTGGCTCCCACGTCAACTCGGCGGGAAATGAGGCGAGATGGACACCAACACGCTGCTGCGCACCTTCTACACCGTCGAACGCGCGGGTTCTGAGCTGCTCTCGGACGGAGGCGGCCCGCTGGGCTTCGACATCCAGGTCGCCCTCCAGCTGGACTACCTGATCCGCGGGTACCAGGTCGACGGCATCGTGGAGACCGGGTGCTGCCTGGGCGACACCACCGTCTACCTGGCCCGCATGTACCCGGACCTGCCGGTCATCACCTGCGACGTCGACCCCGGTCGTGCCGCGCTGACCGCCGAACGCTGCCGCGCGCACCCCAATGTCCGGGTCCTGGTCGGTGACTCCGCCGAGCTGCTGCCCCAGATGATGATCGGACTCAGTCGGCCCCTGGTCTACCTGGACGCGCACTGGGGCAAGAGCTGGCCGCTCGTCGCGGAACTGCGCGCCGTCCAGCGCGGCGTGATCGCCGTGGATGACTTCAACATCGGCCATCCGCGGTTCGGCTACGACAGCTACGACGGGGTGGACTGCGGCCCCGCCCTGGTCCGGGCCGCGCGCCGGGACCTGAGCGAGATGTACGTCTCCGACCCGTACGGCTCCTACCCGCTGCCGTGCCTCCAGGTCGGCCGCCGGCGCGGGGTCGGCTACATCGCCGCCGACCTGCCGACCGCGTTGCTGGCGGCGTCCGACATGTTCCGTCTGCTGCCGCTCACGGCCGAGGTCCTCATGCCGTCCTGGCCGATCGCGGAGCCGTTCCTCGTGGGTGGTCGCCGGTGACCATGCCCAGCATCGATGTCCTGGCGGGCGTGCCGTTCGTCGACGACGGCTTCCAGGCCGAACTGCTGCTGGCGGGCGTCAGCGCCCGGCGGGCCGGAGACGCCGCGCGCCGCGGCCTGGCGAAAGCCCCCGATCCGGCGGCCGGCCAGTGGCTGGACCCGCAGGAAGCCGTACGGGTGCGCCGCAACGCCACCCCGGTGCCGTCGGGCCCGCTGACCGCTGGGCAGGAGGAGGCGGTCCGCACCACGGTCGACGGGATCGTCGCCGAGATGCCGGCCTGGTCCGTGCTGCTCGAGGCCTTGCCGACCCGGTTCCTGCTGCTGTCCACGGGCAACGGCGCCGTGTCGGCGTCCTCCTTCCTGTGGCCGCAGCACGTCTTCCTCGCCCCGGCCGCTTTCGAGAGCACCGCCGCGCTGCGCGAGTTCGTCGTGCACGAGATGTGCCACCAGTGGCTCTACCTGATCGAAGAGCTGTGGGACCTCGAGGTGCCCGGCGCGGCCCGGCACGTCCTGCCGTCCGGCACCGCTAACCGTGCCCCGCGCGAGGTGATCGGCGCCGCCCACGTCGCGGCGGCCACCATCCGCCTCTACGCGGCCGCCGGCGAGCACCAGCAGCTCGGCCCGCTGCGCGACTACGGCCGCGGCTGCATCGCGCTCCTCGACCAGAGCAGCGACCTGACCGGCACCGGCCGCACCATCACCAACCGACTACGGGAGGCACTGTGAGCAGCGTGACCGCCGAGGCCCTGGCGGCATCGACGTTCAGCACCTGGCAGACCACGATCTACCAGGGCGACCTGACCCAGCGCGCGGGCGACGAGTACGGGCCCGAGACCGTGGCCCGCAGGAACGCCGAGCTGCGGGAGATCATCCTCGCCGCCGAGCAGCGCGACAGCGCCGCGCACGAGTTCGCGGTCATCGGCGCGAAGAAGTCGTCGCTGAACATCCTGCAGTGGCAGCACCCGGCGATCGACTGGCTGCGGCGCCGGATCGTGGAGGCCATCACCGACCAGGTGCGCGCCAACCTCGGGGACGAAGCGGCCGGCGCGGTGAAGGGCTACGAGGTCCTGGCCGAGGGCTGGGCGGTGGTCTACCGCTCCGGCGGCAGCCACCGCCAGCACACCCACCACGACTCGGTGTGGTCCGGCGTGTACTACATCGAGACCGGCGGCGTCGGGGCGGCCGGCGAGGACGCGGGCTGCCTGCAGCTCCTCGACCCGCGTCCGGGCGCGATCGCCCGGGGGGTCTCGCCCGGCATCGAGATGATCAAGCCCACCCCGGGCCTGCTCGTCGCGTTCCCGTCCTGGGCGCCCCACAGCGTCCGCTCCACCCTGCACGGCGACGCCCTGCGCATCTGCATCGCCTTCAACGCCGCCTACAACAAGGAAGAGGGCCCGCGGTGACCGCCATCGTCGAGACACCCACGGTGACCCGGCACTGGGGCTGCACCGTGCTCTCCCACCAGCACAGCCTTGCGGGCCTCGTCCGGCCGGCCGCGAGCGCCCTGCACCAGGGCGACGGCCCGTGGACGCAGCTGCCGCTCACCGACCTGATCGCCGACGAGGCCGGCCTGTACGAGCTGTTCCGCACCGGTATGGGCGTCCTGTCCGACGCCGGCACCGGCGGGGGGTTCAGCGGGCGCCGCCCGGGCGGCATCGACCTGTCGCTGCAGGTCTGGAACGCCGGCTACGAGCTGCCGCAGAGCAGCACCCCGGGCGACTTCATCGGCTGGCTGTTCCTGGAGGCCACCGAGCCCAACCACATCGACTCCGGGACCGTGGCGGTCTACGACCCCCGTGCGGGGTCCGCGATGACCGCCATGCCCGGTCTGCCCTGGGGGCGGCAGCTCACCGTACGGCCGCGCCCGGGCAACCTGACCATCGTCCCCGGCTGGCTGACCAACGCGGTCCAGCCGGTGGAGGAAGGCCAGAGCATCACCGTCGTGGTGGCCACCTCGGCACCGTGACGACCAACCACCCATCCTGTTCGAGAAGGGAACCGAGATGAGCGACACCATCGTCACCGGCACCACCGTGATCGACGCGCCGGTCGTCGAGCCGAAGAGTCTGACCGTGGAGGCGCCGGCGCTGGGCGTCGACCCCGAGGGCGCCGACGCGTTCCTCGCGGCGGCCGCGGCGGGCCTGCTCGGCGGCGACGCCAACGGCTGCAACGCGGTCCAGGACAACTTCGCGCTGCGCCCGGAGACCCGGGTGAGCCTGGGGTCGGCCGCGGCCTGACCCGTACACCGGGTCACCGTCTAAGGGCTGGTGCCCGCCGGGATCGTTCCGGCGGGCACCAGCCCGACGCGTTACAGCTCGCCGTTCTCCCACTGCTCGATCTCACGGTCGAGCTGGTCCTCGTCGACAGTGAGCGTGTTGAGGTGCTCGGTCCACTTCAAGAGGAGTTCCGTGAACAGCAGGCTGTTCGCCCCGGTGATCCGGTCGTCGACCGTGAACAGGGCGAGAAGCTCGGTTGCCTGGGGCACGTCGTGGTCGCAGGCGGGGCAGAGCACGTGGCTGATGCTGCCGCCGGTGTGCGCGCCGAGGCTGCCGGGCCGGGTCTGCGGGAACTTCACCGTCAGCAGGCCATCGCTCAAGCAGCGCATGCACTGCGGCGGTTCGTCACCGAGGTGGACGTCGATCGTGCTCACAGGGTGCTCCACGCGGACGGTCCGAGCAGGGTCTTGATCTCGGAGGCGAACGCGTTGTCCGAGTTCACCAGGAACCCGAGCTCGTACACCGTGTCTTTGTCCCAGCTGGTGGTGCGCAGCCGGATCGGGGTGTCACCGGGGTGGGCCTGGAGGGAGCGCTTGATCTCGGCGACCAGCTTGGGGTTGATCCGCGCGGCTGGGACGGTGATGATCACTGGCGGCTTGCTGCCGTGCTCAGCGGACGATACGTCCAAGATGGTGACCTCGCTCCCGAAGAGGCTGAGTGCGCCGTCGCGCTCGTTGACGCGGCCCTTGACGGTGACAACGGTGTCGTCGGCGAGGAGTTCTCCGACGAGCAGGTACGTCTTGGGGAAGAACAGCACCTCGAGCGTGGCGTCGCGGTCCGCCAGGACGATGCTCGCCCAGGCGTTGCCGGCCTTGTTGATGCGCCGTTGGACACCGGAGATCAGGCCGGAGAGTTTGACCTCGCCCTCGGTGCGGCCGGAGCCGAGGAGTTCGGCGATCGAGATGTCGCGGTTGCGGGCGAGGATGTGTTCGGCGCCGTCCAGGGGGTGGCTGGAGACGTACAGGCCGAGCATCTCCCGTTCCAGGGAGAGGAGCTGCTTGCGGTTCCACTCCTTGTCGGTGAGCTCGAAGTCCAGGCCGATCGTCGGGCCCGCGTCCATGGCGTCGAGACTGCCGAAGAGGTCGTCCTGGCCGTGGGCCTGGGCCTTCTTCACGCCGGTCACCGCGTCGATCGCGCTCTCGGCGACACTGGTGAGCGACATGCGGGTGTGGCCGAGGGAGTCGAACGCGCCGGCCTTGATCAGCGAGTCGACGGCGCGCTTGTTGCACACCGGCAGCTCGACCTTGTCGAGGAAGTCCGCGAACGAGGCGAACTTGCCCTTGGACCTGCGGGTGTCCACCAGGGAGTCGATGACCGGCAGGCCGACGTTGCGGATCGCCTTCAGGCCGAAGCGGACGTCCTCGCCGATCGCGGTGAAGTCTGCGACGGACTCGTTCACGTCCGGCGACATCACGTTGATGCCCGCCGCGCGGGCGTCGGCGAGGTAGACGGCCATCTTGTCCTTGTCGTCGTCGACAGAGGTCAGGAGGGCGGCCATGTACTCGGCCGGGTAGTTCGCCTTGAGGTAGGCCGTCCAGTAGGACACGAGTCCGTAGCCGGCGGTGTGCGACTTGTTGAAGGCGTAGCCGGAGAACGGCAGCATGACGTCCCACAGCGCCTGGATCGCCTCGTCCGAGTACTTGTTGGCCCGCATGCCGGCCTGGAAGTTCGCGAACTCCTTGGCCAGGATCTCCGGCTTCTTCTTACCCATGGCGCGGCGCAGCAGGTCGGCGCCGCCGAGGGAGTAGCCGGCCAGCTCTCGGGCGATGGCCATGATCTGCTCTTGGTAGACGAGCAGGTGGAACGTCGTCCCGAGGATCGGCTCCAGGGCCTTTTCCAGCTCCGGGTGGATCGGGGTGATGTCCTGGCGGCCGTTCTTGCGGTGCGCGTAGTTGGTATGGGCGTTGGCGGCCATCGGGCCGGGCCGGTACAGGGCGAGGACAGCGGCGATGTCTTCGAATCGGGTGGGCTCCATGAGGCGCAGGAGTTGGCGCATGGGGCCGCCGTCGAGCTGGAACACGCCGAGGGTGTCGCCCTTGGCCAGGAGCTCGTAGGTGGGGACGTCGTCGAGCGGGATGGTCTCGGTCTGGAGCTTGACGCCGCGGTTGGCTTCCACTGTCTCGATCGCGTGCTGGATGATGCCCAGGTTCCGCAGACCCAGGAAGTCCATCTTGATCAGACCCATGTCTTCACACGATGGGTAGTCGAAGCCGGTGATGATCACCTCGTCCTTGGCTCGCATGTGGAGCGGGATGAGGTCTTCCAACGGGGTGGAGGAGAGGATGACGGCGGCGGCGTGGACGCCGGTACCGCGGATCAGGCCCTCGATGCCCAGGCCGGTGTCGATGATCTTCTTGACGTCCGGCTCGGACTCGTACAGGGACCGGATCTCGGTGCCCTCGCTGTACCTGGAGTGCTCGGGGTTGAAGAGGTCCTTGAGGGGGACGCCCTTGCCCATGACGTCCGGCGGCATGGCCTTGCTGATCCGGTCGCCCATGGCGAAGGGGTAGCCGAGGATACGGCCGGCGTCCTTCACGGCCGCCTTGGCCTTAATCGTACTGAACGTATTAACCTGCGCGGTGTAATCGGCGCCGTACTTGTCGGTGACGTAGCGCACCATCTGGTCGCGCTTGCGGTCGTCGAAGTCGAGGTCGACATCCGGCGGGTTGATGCGCTCCGGGTTGAGGAACCGCTCGAACAACAAGCCGTGCTCCAGCGGGTCCAGCTCGGTGATGCGGGTCGCGTAGGCGACGATCGAGCCGGTCGCGGAGCCACGGCCCGGGCCGACCGGGATGTTGTTGTCACGGGCGTACTTGCAGATGTCCGCGACGACGAGGAAGTAGGAGGAGAAGCCCATCGGACCGATGACCTTCATCTCGGTCTCGTACCGCTCCGTGACCTCGGGCGGCAGCGGCGACCCGTAGCGCATCACCAGGCCCTGCTCGACCTCTTTGCGCAGCCACGACTCCTGGTCCTCGCCTTCGGGGACGTCGAACTGGGGCATCCGGTCGACGTACTTGAACACGTCGTCGTAGGGCTGGACGCGTTCGGCGATCAGCAGGGTGTTGGCGCAGCCCTCCTGCCAGGCGTCGGAGGCGTCGAGGCCGTACATCTCGGCCGCGGACTTGAGGTAGTAGCCGGAGCCGTTGAAGCGGAAGCGGTTGGGGTCGGCCTTGTCCTTGCCGACGCCGATGCACAGCAGGTTGTCGTGCGCGTCGGCCTGGTCCTCGGTGACGTAGTGGGAGTCGTTGGTCACCAGCGGCGGGATGCCGAGCTTCTTCGCGATGTCGAGCAGGCCCTGGCGGACCTCCCGCTCGATGTCCAGGCCGTGGTCCATCAGCTCCAGGAAGTAGTTGTCCTTCCCGAAGATGTCCTGGTACTCGGAGGCGACCCGCAGCGCCTCCTCGGGCTGGCCCAGGCGCAGGCGGGTCTGCACGGCGCCGGACGGGCAGCCGGTGGTGGCGATGATGCCCTTGGAGAGCCCGGAGATCAGCTCCTGGTCCATGCGGGGCTTGCCGGCCGGGTACTGGCCTTCCTTCCACGCCTTGGTGGACAGCTTGAACAGGTTGTGCAGGCCCTCGGTGTTCTCGGCCCACATGGTCATGTGGGTGAACCGGCCGCCGCCGGAGATGTCCTTGCCGCCCTCGCCGTCCTCCGTGGGCCGGCGCCCGCCGGGAGACCAGAAGACCGGCTTGCGGCCGAACCGGGTGTCCGGCGCGACGTACGCCTCGATACCGATGATCGGCTTGACCGGGCTGTCCTTGAAGACGTGGAAGAACTCGTAGGCGCCGAACATGTTGCCGTGGTCCGACATGGCGATGGCCGGCATCCCCAGCCGCTCGACCTCCGCGAGCATCTTCTTGTTCTTCGCCGCACCGTCGAGCATCGAGAACTCGGTGTGAACGTGCAGGTGGGCGAACTGGTCAGCCACGGGGAGGACTCCTCGACGGTACAGACGGCGGCGATCGAGTACTCGACCCTACCGGCGTCGACCCCCATCCTCCGAGTCGAGCAGCTCACGGCCTCGCCACACGGCGTGGCGCGTGTCTCCGGCCCACGCCGACCCGTACGGAGCGTGCCGACGCCGTCGCTTTCCGGTGTCCGCCGGGCCGCCGGGCTCGCCTTGCGAGACCCGCCGACGCCAACCGCGAGGTCCCGCTCGCCCGAGACGCGAGCGGACCGGGACGGGCAGGACCTCGCGGGCTCAGGAGGAGGGGCGCTCGCCCCGCCAGGCCACGACCACGGCGAAGTCCCTCACCGCCGCAGGGTGCGTCCAGGCGGTACGGCTCTGGTAGCCGAACGTGGTCAGGTCGTCCTGAAGCTGGCGGGTGCCCTCGCACCAGTACTCGAAGGCGGCGGCCGTCAGCGATCCGTCAACAGCACGCGCGTACTCCTTGTCCGGATGCCAGAGCACGCGGGCACAGGCGTGCGCGCCGGGCGGCCACAGAACGCTGTCGTGGTCCCCGACCGACACCCGACCGGTCTCCGTCCTGCCTTCGGCCTCCCGCCGCCGGGTGAGCCCTCGCAGGACCCGGCCGACCTCGTCGCCGGGACCGGGGTCCTTCCACCCGCGCCAGCCGTCGACGAAGTTCGGGCGGGTCGGCGGTACGCCTTCCCAGGCGCCGGGCGGCGGCCACTCGGAGGGGGTTTCGGGCCCCGGTTCCCAGACCAGCAGGTCCGCGGAGCTGTGCCTGTCCGGGGTCCGGGGCGGCCCGGTCAGCGCAGCCCCGAGGCCGAGTCCGTGCAAGGCGGCGAGCAGCGCTTCGGTGCTCGCCTGCCAGTGCTCGGCGGCACCGGCCGGGATGGTCTTGTTGCGGTAGTCCCTCTGGTACGCCGGGTCGGGGTGCCAGAAGACGCGCAGACATCCGAGGGCGCCGGGCGGCCACGACTCCGGCCAGCAGCCGGCCGGTGAGCACCACCCGGCGCCCTCGGTGACCCGCCTGTAGTGGACCCCGTCCTCCGTGGCGTCCCAAGCACGGAATCCCGCACCCTCGAGTTCCTTACCCAGCCAACGGATGGCTTCGCGCATGGACAGATCGGCGATCACGACGACCTCCTCGGAGCTGCGACGGTCTGGCGCGCAAGGTGCAACACCAGCAGCAACCGGCACGCACCGGCGAGCACGAGCACGTTCGCGACGGTCGCGGGGCCCGGCCGGGCCAGCAGACTGCCAGCGGCGCGCGCCGCCCCATCGACCACGGGACGTAGCCGCGCGCCCGGGGGCAGCGCCTCGTACTCGGCTGCGGCGGCGGTGAGGAGCAGCATGAGGTGGCCGATCAGTTCCTCAGCCAGGAGGGCGAGGGCCTGATCGTCGGGCGGCCGGTGCTGCTGGGCCTGGGTCGCGATCTCGTCGGCTCGGCGGACCGCGGCGTCAGCCGCGACGACGTCGAGCGGCAGCGTCTCACGAGCACCATTCGGTTCGGTCATCAAGTCCTCTTTGTGGATGGCTAGTTGGATGATCTCGACGTGGCTGTTCGCTCTGATTCAGGTGGTCGGTTGTCCGTCTGCCAGGAAGAACGGGGCGAAGGGGTCCGTGAGGCGTTCCAGTGCGGCGTGCAGACGGTCGTCACCGCGGCGCAGCGTGTCCGGGTGGACCCAGCGCATGTTGCCCTCGCGCTCCGTGCCTTCGGGTAGGCCCAGTTCGAGGACCTGGTCCTCGGTGCACCGGCCGCAGTCGAAGACGAGATGCAGGGCCTGCGCCGATTCCTTGGTGGGCCGGACGAGGTCGAGGACGAGCAGCGTGGACGTGCCAATCGTCAGACCGGTCTGCGACTCCGCGACGCTCCTCGCGATCTCGTGGGGCGCTTGGTTGGGCTCGACGGCCTGGACCAGCAGGTGCCAGGCGTTGTCGTCAGCCACCGGGCTGTCCGTCGCCTGGAGGACGTAGCCGTCCTCATCTCGGACCATCGCGTGGGCGTAGATGACCCGGCGCGGCGCGTACAGGGGGTCGATCTTGGAGTAGAACATGGTCCTGGTCCTTGGTGGTGGTCGAAGTGGTGGTTCGCCGGTAGTAGGGACGACCTCGTCTCCGCCGGGGCGGAGGCGCCAGGGGCGTTGTTCAGTGAGGATCGAGGTCCGGCCCCCGCCTGCGGGGCGGCCGCGGCGTCTGGGCACGGCGTCGGGTGGCGGTGCCGGTGGGCGCGAAGCTGGTCGCCGCCGAGCTCGCCCCGGAGGAGCAGGGGCGGCCACCCGTCACCGATTCCTGGCCCTGCGCGGACGGCATGGACAGGGGTGATGAACCGGGAGCTCTCCGATGGCGTGCAGGCAGAAGATCAGGTTGGGGCTGTTCTCCACACCGAGTGCTTTGCGGAGGCGTTTCAGCCGGGCGTTGACGGTTTCCACGGCGAGGCCGAGCTTGCGCGCGATGGGCCGGACCTCCAGGCCATCGGCGAGCAGCTCTGCCGTACGCCGCAGCGGTTCGGGGATGCCGTCCTCCGGCGGGCGCAGCCGGGGCGGGACCAGGAGTTTGGTGCGGCAGGCGACGTCGACCGCGTGGGGCCGTCCCGTGGCCCCGAGCGCCTGCACGACGTCGCGGATCGCGTCGGCGCCGGCGCGATCCCGATCCGTGCTTGTGCGGACGGCGTTCTGGCCTGCGCGCAGCCGCTGGGTGATCCGCTCGGTCGGGGTGCCGTGGGCTACCTCGGTCAGTACCAGGTGCTGGCCGTGCGTCAGGGTGAGGGTGATGGCGCAGTCCGGGCAGGGCAGGCCCTTGAGCATGGCCTGTCCGGGTTGGGTGAGGGTCATGGTGTGGTGGCCTTGAGATCGTGTTGGCAGGGGCAGGGGTGGGTGTCGTCCAGCAGGCGGACGCCGTGGAGTAGGCGGACGGCCTCGGGACGGGTATGCAGGCTGTGCGTGCGGAGGAACCGTCGCAGACCCTCGTTGACCGCCCGGGCGGTGCGCCCGGTCTGCCGGCCGATCTCGCTGTCGCTCAGGCCCGTGGCCATGCCTCGCAGGGCGGTCAGGGCGCCGTCAGCCGGCGGGTAGACCAGCCGCCGGAAGCCCGGGTCCCGGCGCAGTAGGCCGGCCCGGTAGCTGATGTCGACCATGTGCGCCAAGCTGGCCGCGTCGAACGCGGCGGCCAGGGCCTCCAGGTCGCCTTCGACCGCAGCCTTGGTGGTGCGCAGATGGCGGCCGATCATGTACGGGGTGCGCCCGTGCGCGGTGAGGGCGAGCAGCCGGGCCTCAGGCTGGGTGGCCAGGAGCCGCGTACCGCAGGCCGGGCAGGGGGCGCCGGCGATCATCAGCGGCAGCAGACGGCCGGGGCGTACGGGGCGCCTGGCCGGGGTTCTGCGTGGACGCGGGTACTGGGCCGGGTCGATCACGAACAGCGACGGCCAGGTCATCGACGCTCCCGGCGCTTCGGGATGGTCACGAAGGCCCTCCTGCCGTGCAGTCAGGGCAGACCGGGTCCCTGGTGAGCAGCTTGGCAGCATGGAGCCGGTAGACGGTCGCGGGGCTGCCGGAGGCGCCCAGGCGGCGGCGGGTGCGGGCGAGGGAGCGGTTGATGCTGTATTCGTTCAGGTCGTGTTGTGCGGCGATCTCGGCGGTGGCGCGCCCGTTGGCGTGGCTCTGGAAAATGTCCAGGTCCCTGGCGGGCAGGGGGTACGCCAGGCGGGTCGGCTGCGGGGTGAGGAGGTTGGTCCGGCATGCGTGGTCGACGGCCTGCGGCCAGGTCGAGGCACCGAGCGTCCTCGACAGGCGCCTGAGGTAGACCTGAACGGTCGAGACACCGACCTCGGCGTGACGGGCGATCTGCCGGGTGGAGAGGTCGGCGGCCAGCCAGGTCAACTGCTTCGCCTCGGACGGGGTAAGGGTGACCGGAGTGAGGCAGACCTCGCACAGCGAGCCGACGGTGCAGGCCGCGGGCGCTCTGAACAACTGAGCGGCGGAGAGTAGGTGCTCGCCGGGCCGGTGAACCCTGGCGGTCGGGTAGCCAGGCCGCACCGGGGAGGTATCGCGGGCGGTCAGGGCCGGTGTGGGTCCGGGGCGGGTGGTCTCGTTCACGATGCGCCCTCGCGGGTACAGGTCGGGCAAGGGGGGCGGGTGCTGTCGAGCAAGTTGGGAACGCCGTGCAGGAGGTAGACGGCGGCCGGGTTGTGCCTGACGCGGGTACGGGAGCGGACCGTCGACAAACGGGTGCAGGCCGTACGGCTGCGGATGCCCTGATAGTTGGCGATCTGCTGATGAGAGAAGCCCTGGGCGAGAAGCTGGACGGCCTCCAGGACCTCCTCCGGGAACGGCCTGATCAACGTGGCGGTCGGCGGGATGAGCAGGCCGGTGCGGCAGGCCGTATCCACGATCTGCGTCCATGTCCGGGCGCCGGTCTTCTCCCGGAGCGTGAACACCGTGGCGCGGACGGTATCGGGCCTGCCGCCGATCCGGTCGGCGATCTCGATGGCGTCCAGGTCACCGGCGAGCATCGCCAGCACCTTCGTCTCCCGCTCAGTGAGGTCGATGTAGTGGCGGCACAGGCGGACCCGCGGCTCCTGGACGATCGGTAGCCGCCGCAGCTTGGTCGGGCGCAGCACCGGCACGGCGGCGCTCACCGAGTACCCCAGCGCCACGGGGCCTGGTGGGCACCGCGCAGGCACGCCACCTGATGCTCGGCGGCTTGGCGGGTGCGGTCGTCCTGGTGAGCGCCGCGCACCGTCTCCATCACCTCGGTGAGCACCACGGCGTCGCGCACCACCTGGTAGTCCGGCCACGAGCCGATCGGCTCCCGTGCCAGGGCGGAGCCCGAGCAGCTGGCGTAGGTGACGGTGTAGGTGCGCTGGTTCTCCAGGTGGCCGTACAGCAGCTCGCTGCGCCAGCGGGCCGCGACAAGGTCCCACTCCCGGTGGCCCAGGCGCAGCGGGGTGCGCAGGAGCAGGCGGTAGTCCCCGTCGTCGTGGCAGCGCGCCGGCCCCGTGGTGGCGAGGATCACCGTGGGGGTGGTGGGCCACCTAACGTGCTGCCAGTCGGTGCGCACCCTGGCGGTGTGCTCGTACAGGAAGTCGCGGGTGCTGTCGTTCAACGGGGCCTGTTCGAGGCCGTCCAGGAGGTCGTTGAAGGGGTGGTGCTCGCGCAGCCACAATGCGCCGGCGGGCTTGATGCCGTGCACGGCGGCCGTCACCCGGGCGGCTGCGCCCGGGGCCGGACGGTACCGTCCGGGGTTGTGCCAGAAGGTGACCGCGCGGCCGCGGCCGACCACGAGGGGACGGCCGTAGTAGGCCGGCACGACGGGGACCCTGCACTCGCGCAGCAGGTCGGCGCAGGCAAGAAGCTCGCACGCCTCCTGCTCGGAGTCGTGGATGACGGCGAGGGCGTTCGAATGGGGCAGTAGCCAGGCGTATCGCGGGTGCTCACCCACCAGCTCGGCGTGGTGGGCGTTGTCCCCGGAGTCCCGGCATGCCTGTGTCAGGGCCGCGTAGGCAGCCCGTACACCTGCTCGAATCGTGGTGTCACGGGTGAAGGTGATTAACGCGCCGGTGCGCGGCCCAACGGTCACTGCGAGTCCTCGGGGGTGCGAAGTCGTAGGGGTGGTCCGGGGCAGGCCCCCGTTGGCCTGTCCCGGACCAAGCCGGCCCCGTGCCGGGTGGCACGTGCCGGTACGAGCGAGCCGGGGCAGCATGCCCCTCGACCCCGGTCGCCCGGGTTCGGCCCCGGGGTGGTGCGACGAAGGGGGTGTGCGCCGCACCACCCCGGGGCCACGCCCGCCTCCAGCAGCAGGCGGTCCTTGAGGTGAGGGTCGTCCCGGCCCAATGAAAAGGCCGGGACGACCCTCGCGCCGGTGACCCCCCTCGCCAACGGGGCCACCGGGGTTCGCCGGCCATCCACCCGACATGGACGACCAGCCGAACAGGCCGGCGCCTCGGCATGGGCGTGCGGCCGGCAGCGGTGAGCAAGACGCCGGTTGGAGCTGCGGCGTTACTCTTCCGCCTCCCCCAGGGTCGGAGAGGGGGGTGGTGTCCGGTGACGGCCTGTCCGGCGGAACCCAGGCCGCCACCGGCGGTTCTAGGGGGTGTTCACGCCGCCGGTATCTGGCGGCGCAGGATGAGGCGGGCGGGCAGCGTACCGACCTCCGGCTGGGGTCTTATGGCCCGTACCGTGGTGTGCGCGCGTAGGACTGCAACCATCACAGCGACGTCCTGACCGACGCAGGCGGCCGCCGTGTCCGTGGGCTCGGCGGTCTGCGACGCGACATTGAGGGCGACCTCGGCCCAGACGCACTTGCCGTCCGGCCCGAGGTCGTCCACCCCAAATCGGTCGGTGTAGGTGATGACGAGGGTGAGGCCCCGTCCGCTGATGGCGTCTTTGTCCACGTCCCGAGGCTCGGGCCGCACCGTACTCGGGTCCGCGACCTCCACCCGCAGTCCGCCAGCGGGCAGCAGCGACAGGCCGGCGGTCAGCGTTACATCCGGGCAGTCGCCCCCGCAGGCGTGCACGATGGCGTTGCCACAGAGTTCGGACAGCACCAGCGGCACGTCGGCCACCTGCTCCTCGTCCGGGTCCAGGCCCAGCCCAGCCAGGGCCTTCCGCGCCCAGCGGCGAACGTCGCGGACACGTTCCCGCTCTGCGGGGAAGGTGAACTTGATGGTGCGTGGTCTCGGCTCCATGGGGGACGCCTTCGCTCGCTCGGGGTGCCGCTGATCGTGGCGGCCGACCCTCAGTGAACGACCGTCTGTGCCATGCAGGACAGGAAAAAGCCCAGGGTTTCCGCTCGCGAGGAACCGGAAAATCTGCTTCGGGTTTCGCCGGAGCGGCAGCGTCGCAGGTGACAGCGGCGCTACGGTGAGTACATGGGGGAGAACCTTCTACTGCGGCAGCGGATGGCCGAGCAAGGACTGCAGCAGGTCGACCTGGCCAAGCTGATGAACGACCACGTCGCCGCGCGCACAGATACGTTGGGCTCGTTCAGCGAACGGACGGTCCACAACCTGGTGACCGGAAAAACCCGCTCGCCCCAGGCGAAGACCCGCGCCGCGTTAGAGGCAATATTCGGGTGCACGAGCGAAGAGCTCGGCTTCACACCCCACCCGGGCGCTAAGCGCCCCGACCCGCCGGAGGCCCCCGTGCTCCGCCGTCGATTCCTCTCCATCGCACCTGCCGCCGCAGCAGCGGCGGGCATCCCCGGGCTGTCCTCACGGCCCAGCGCCGTCAGCACCTCCGACGTCGAACGACTCAGGGCCGGCCTTCGGACGCTCGCCGAACTGGACCACCAACGCGGCGGCCACCAAGAGCTGGAACGCGCTGCGCTGGCCGGCGCCGAAGCCGCAGCCCAGCTCCAGGAACGCCCGGCCAGCCAGCGAGTACGCAGCGCGCTGTACGCAGTCGCCGCCGACTACACCGCCACCGCCGCATGGTCGTGCGTGGACGCCCGCCGGTTCGACCAGGCTCAGCCGTATCTGGACCGGGCGCTGGCTCTGGCTGGGCTGTCCGGCGACAGCACCGCGCAGCTGCGGCTGTGGAACGCGACCGCGCTAATGGCCTACCAGCAGCGCCGGTACCCGCTTGCCCTGGCCGCTGCTCAGGCCGCTCAGTCGTGCGGCATCGTCAGGCGCGACCCGTTCTTCGCCGCGCTCGCCCACATGCGGGTCGCGGTCGGCCACGCCGCCCTCCACGACCGGCAGGCAGCCCTGCGCTCTCTCGGGCACGCGAACGACGCCCTCTCCCGCGCCGCTGGCGACGCACCCCGCCCATCCTGGGCAGCGTTCTTCGGCAGCCCGGAGCTGGACGGCCTGAGCGGGATCATCCACGAACACCTCGGCGAATATGCCCAGGCTGAGAGCGCGTGCCATCGCTCACTGGCCGGCACACCGACCCGCTTCCGACGAAACATCGCGATGGTGACCGCCAGGATGGCACTCGCGCAGCTCCACCAGCGCGAGATCGAACCGGCTTGTGCAACGGCCATTCAAGCCCATGCCTTGATGGGGAACGATCCGCTACCAGGTCGGCTGCGCTCCCTGCTCGGCGACTTCCACCGTGGCTTGATCAAAGTGGCGCCCGACTCCCGCGAGACGCTGGAATGGAGAGAGACCATCCGCGCCATCGAGGAGAGCCACCAATCGTGATAGAGATCCGCCGCTTCGAACAGGGCAGCCTGCCCGCGGGCCTGCGCCAAGTGCTGCTGGACGTCCACGCCGAGGCGTACTACGACCGACGCAACGAGGAGTTCGTGCAGAAGTTCCCGTGGTTCGTTGACCACTGGAGTGAGAAGGCCGGGTTCGTCTGCGTAGTGGCCTACGACGGAGACGAGCCGATCGGCTTCTCCTACGGTGCCCCGCTCGCCGAAGGCCGGGAGTGGTGGCGCGGCCACATGCCCACGCCCGAGCGGACCGCGACCTTCGGCGTGTCCGAATTGATGTTGCGCCCCGCCTGGCGGAAGCAAGGCATCTCGCCAAGGCTCCACCAAGCGCTGCTGGCCGACCGGACCGAAGCGATGACCGTCCTGACCGTCGACACCGTACGGCCCAGGCTCCAGGCGCTGTACGAGTCCTGGGGATACCGCAAGGTCGGCGAGAACCGTCCTTTCATTGACTCCCCGCTCTACGCCGTGATGGTCTGCGACCTGCTGGCCGCGGGCTGATCCAAGATCACGACCCTGGGGGTGCCCACAAGTCGGCCGCCCCCAGGCAGCAACGCGCGGCTACGAGCCACGACGCAGGTAAGACCGCGACGGACAATACGAGTTGGTGACCACCGAGATGATGACCATGCGCGCACCGGCCTCCTGGATGCCGCTGCGCAGGCAACGGCGCATCGGCGCACGCCCTCGCCCCGGCGGCTCTTCCGTGCTCGGAGCGCGCGGAGCGGCTTTCGAGCCCGTCCGGTGAGGCCGTTCCCGCTGGCTCTACGCGATGAGGCCCATGCGGCGGTGGCCGAACAGATCCTCGGGCTCGTACACCGTCATGAGCGCGCCGTCCGCGCGGTCGGGACTGGAGACCCCTCGGGCCTTCATGCTCTTCTTCGACTCGATGACGACGGCGCCGTTGCTGTTGGTGGTCATGTTCGGCGAGGAGAGCTGGACGGCGCAGGCGTGGTCGACGCGCAGGCGCAGCTTGGCGTTGCCGGTGGCGGGGTCGGGCTGGAGAAGGCTGCGGCCCGCGATCCACATCTCGTCGCGCTTGCGGTGGGGGCGCATCAGCTGCGCGGGGTCTTCGCGGTCCGGGTCAATGGACTCGGAGACCATGACGCCGACGATCTCGGCTTCGTGGCGGCCTTCTTCGCCCCAGCGTTGGAGCATGCTGGTGACGCCGTGTCCGAGGCCGTTGCGGTCGACCTTGACGCGCACCGGGGCGCGGGAGCGGAGCGCGGCGGCGAGGCGCTGCGCCCTCAGGATCTCTTCGAGGACGCGTTCGGCGACGTCGACCTGGTTGGTGTTGATCTGGCCGCTGGAGGCGTGGCGGTGCTCGAGGGTGTCGCCGACCGCGCGGTAGATGGTGCACTCGTCGCCGCCGTCCGCGGCGACGTCGACGCCGAGACGTACCCAGGAGCCGTAGCGGACGGTGTGGGTGGCGGTTTCGCCGACCAGGCCGAGGTCGACGGGGCGGACCCAGTCGGGGCCTTCGGGGTCGTCGGTGTCCTGGGCGGCTTCGATCCAGGACAGCGGGATCGCCTTGTTCGCGCCGCCCCGGGGGAAGCGCGCGTAGACCTTGGCCTGGACGTAGGGGTGGTCTTCGCCGTACTCGCGGACCGTGCGGTCGACCCAGTCGTTGTTCGGGAGGTGTTCGGCGAGGGAGTGGCGGGCGCCGCCGGGTGGGCAGTCCTGGCAGTAGGGGACGCGTTCCAGGGTGATGGCTGGGGAGTCGAGGACCCGGATCGGGATCGTGGTGGTGGTCGGCTCCTCGGGGTCGTCGCCTTCCTCGCAGAGCAGCTCGAACCAGCTCCGCGGGTCGTCGGCCGGCGGGTTGCCGATGGCGAGCATCCTCGCGTCGCCCGTCAAGAGGTTGTTGGTGCCGTTACCGATCGTGCGGGCGATGCCGCCGGCCTCATCCACCACGATGAGCAGCTTCGGTGTGCCGTGGATGCCCTGCATCGCGGCTTCGTCGTTCTCAGGCGCCGTAAAGCCGTAGGCCACCACCACGGCGTTGCCCCAGCTGTCCGGGATCTTCCACTGGGTGGTGTCGCACCAGCCGGGGAGGGCACCGCGGGCGACGACCTTGCGGATATGCGGCCAGAGCTGGTTCCGGACCTGTCGGAACCTCGTGGCGGTGGTGACGATGACGGCGCTGCCGGGCGGGTTGACACAGCCCATCCACGCGACGAGGCGGCCGGCGAGCCAGGTCTTACCGACGCCGAACCCGGCGGGGACGGCGGTGCGCTTGTGGCGGGCGACGGCGTCGAGGACGGCGCGCTGCTTGGACCAGATCGTCTCGCCGAGGACGTCTTCGACGAAGGCCGATGGGCTGTCGTGCCAGAGGCCGTACAGGGTGCCCTGCTCGCGCCGGACTTCACGGACGACGTAGCCGAGTTCGCGCGCGGTAAGGGTCTTGACGGTGGTGCGGCGGGCCGTGATGGGGGCGTCCAGGAGGAGGCCGGCGATGTTCGCGGCGTCGCGGGAGCGTACGCCCTGGCTGGTAGTGCGGGCCGTTTCCGCGAGCACGGTGGCGGTGGCAGTGGGCGGCGGCGCGGCGGTGGTCGACATGGCGGGCACTGTTGCCGCCGACTGCGGCTTGCGTCCCTGCCCGGGGGGCTTCGGCGTGCTGCTTACCGTTGCCTCGGCGGCGCTGTCCGGGCGCGGCCTGGCTGTTGCGCTGCTGCTCCCGGACCGGTGTGCGGTGGCCCAGGAGCAGCAGGGGTGAGGGAGTGGAGTGATCCTCACACCGTGGTGTACGAGCGGGGGGCGGGAAGTGTTACACCTGGTCGGTGGTCTTCCCGGCGCGCTGTGCTTCGTCGTGGCGGGCGCGGGCCTGCTCGATGAGCAGGCGGTAGGTCTGCAGGTCGGTGAGCGCTTTATCGACGGGCAGCTGGGCGATGCCGTGCTCGTGGGCGATGCGGGCGCGGGTGGGGCCGTTGACGGGCGGCTCCGGGGCGTCCTGGCCGGCGGCGTGGTGCTGGCCGAGGGCGGCGGTCCACACCTCGTCCCACTGCTCACGGGTGTAGCCGAGCGCGCGGGGCATTGAGCGGATGCGGCCGCCGCCGTAGGCCCACAGCGACAGCGCGGCCTGGTGGCGCAGCTGGGTGTACTCGGTGATCTCCTGCTGGGCGGTGCGGGCGATCTCGGCGGCGCGGCGGGCGCGGTCGGCAGGGGCGAGGCCGTCGAGTTCGGCGGCGACCAGGCGGACGGCTTCCTGGTGGGCGGCTTCGGCGTCGGCCTGCTTGGCTTCGTCGGCTGCTCGCTTCGTTCGTTCCCCGACCGTGCCGGTGGCGCTCATCCCGACTTCCGCGACGATGGCCTCGTGGCCCATCGAGTACGGGGGGCGGCTGAGCACGAGGATCGCGGCGTCGCGGAACTTCACGGCTTCGTCGCGGCGGGCCTGGGCCCGCACGGTGAGCACGCCGTACTTCGCGACCTCGTTGAGCGCCTTGTCGACGGGGAGTTCGGCGATGCCGGCGGTCCGGGCGGCTTCGACGCGGTCGGGGCCGGCCTTCGGGGTGGGTGGCGGGGTGGCGGCGCCGGTGATCTTCCAGCCGAACGCACTGGCCTGGATGCGGCTCCACTGCATGCGGGTGCAGCCCATGCTCTGCTCCAGGCCCCGGGTGCGGTGCCCCTCGTACGCCCAGAGGGACAGCGCGGCGCGGTCCCGCCGCTTCTTGTTCTTCGGGATGTCGGTGTCGGCCTGGTCGATGATGGCGACGGCGCGACGGGCTCGCGTCAGGGGGTCGGCGATTGCGCCGAGGTCGGCTGCGGCGGCGTCGGCGGCGTCCTTGCGGGCCTGCTCGAAGTCGGGGCGCTCGGGGTAGACGAACGGGACCTTGGTCATGGTGGTGGGAGCTCCTGCACAGTCACGGTGGAGTGTGCGGCTGGGGCATCCCCATCACCGACCCGTTAACTGTAACACCAGCAATGATGCCCCTGGCTGGTGTCGCGGGCCTGCCGGGCGGGCTGTCAGATCGGGCAGTCGGCGAGGGCCTTCATGAGCGCTGCGCGCTGCGCGTCGGTGACCCCGAGCTCCCAGCGGGCCTTCGTGCGGGCGTAGCCGGCCGCGTAGGCGCACTCGGCGGCCTTGCCGCCCGAGGGCTTCCACTGATCGGGGCCGCGGCTGCCCTTGCCCCGGTTGACGGCGGGCAGGGTGGGGACCAGGTTGTCGTCGTCGTTGCTGAACTGGTGGCGCCACTGCTCGGTCCAGGTGTTCGCGCCGGACGCCCACGCGTCCTGGAGGGCGACTCGGTGGTCGACGTCGATGTGCTCGACGCCGGTGACGACGCTGGTGCCGCTGTAGGGGTCGGTGAGGCGGCCGGACAGGACGATCGTGCACTCGGCGGGGCGCTGCGGGGCGGTGACCTGCTCGGTGAGGGTGCGCAGCAGAGCGGCTTGGCGGGCGTTGCAGCCGTCGCCGTCGAGGTCTTCCCAGGTGCCGAACAGGTCGCGGTCGTAGCCGGGGGCGGGGGCGGTGACGGCGGCGGGGAGGGCGGCGACGAGTCGCTGGTCGTCGGTGAGGGGCGCGGCCGGCGGGGAGGTGATAGCGCAGGTGGCGGTGATGGCGAGCGCGGCGGCGGCGCGGGCGGCAAGGCGGGTGGCGGGCAGCGGGGGCTCCTCGGGTCGGTGGCGGACAGTTCTACGTGCGCGGCGGCCGCGTACGGTCGGCGCCGCCGGGCAGGAGATGGGCCGTCACGGCGACGGGCCAGAACACGATCAGGATCGCGAGCAGCAGCAACGTCGGGACGGGCCGGAAGTCGACGGCGAGCGCCAGGGCGGGCGTCCGGCGGACGGCCCCGGGCGCGGCCAGCGTCAGCAGCACGATGCCGATCCCCCACGCGGCCGTCATCGCGGCCGCTGCATCATCCACCTCAACTCACCTTTCCCGGTGCCTGGTTCGACGTTCCGCGCCCGAGGGATGGCCAGCCGGTGCTGAGCGTAGCGGCGCTGTTCCGGGCGGGTGGGCAGGCGCAGTCGGCGTACGGTTCCCCGCAGCCGGGGCAGAGCTGGTGGCGGGGGCACTCGCCGTCCGGGTGGGCGGCGCGGATGCACGGCAGGACGCTCACCGGGCGGCCCTGGCGGTGAGGACGACCGGCACGCCGAGGGTGCGGGAGGTGCCGTCCGTCTCCAGGGTGCGCAGTTCCCCGGTGGGGTACCGCACGGGGACGTGGGCGGGGTCGGTGGGTCGGCGGACCTTCCAGCCGGCGGCGTACGAGGCGGCGGGGTTCGCCTCGAACCACATGTTGCAGGCCTGGCAGGCCGTGACGAGGTTCGTCGGGTGGTTGATCGCGGGGTCGCTGCTGCCGCCCATGGCCCGGTTGGTGCGGTGCTGGATGGTCAGGGTGTTGCCGGTGCCGCACCGTACGCACTGGTGGCCATCCCGGGCGTAGACCAGGGTGCGGACGGCCGGGGTGGGGCCGGTGTTGCG
The DNA here is from genome assembly GCF_040304045.1 of Kitasatospora sp. NPDC094016. NCBI lineage: Bacteria > Bacillati > Actinomycetota > Actinomycetes > Kitasatosporales > Streptomycetaceae > Kitasatospora > Kitasatospora sp. NPDC094016. The sequence goes on along the minus strand of NZ_JBEOUK010000027.1, from coordinate 13,483 downwards.
GGGGCGGGTGCGCAGCGCGGTCACGAGGGTGGGGGCTCCGTTCACCTCGGGCGCGGGCGGCCCGAGGTGACGGGGAGAGTGCAGGCCGGCGGCGTCTTGTGTCACCCGCTGGTCGGCCAGCCGTGTACGTCGACGTTGACGACCTCGGGGTTCTCGGTGGTCTGGGTGTGCTTGGCGGGGTCGAGGTGGTCGTGCCAGAGCTCGGGGTAGTCGTTGAGCCAGCCGGTGAGGGTGTGCTGTTCGTCGGAGAGGTCGTGCTGTTCGTCGTCGTAGAACTCGATCAGCTCGATCGGGACTTCGTCGAGGGGCAGGTCCAGGGCGTAGACGGTCGTCTCGATCACGGTCAGGCCGAGGGTGAGCGGCGCGGTGCCGGGGGCCTGGGCGGGCTTCGGCGCGGCGGCGGTCGGCGTCACGGTGGGGGTGGGGGTGGGCATGGTCAAGGGGGCTCCCTGCTGGTCGGTGTCCGTGCAGGGGAGCAGTCCGGGGGCGCTTGCGTCTCGGCCGGCGGCCGCTGGCCGAGACGTTGGGGGCGGGCGCGTTGCTGCGCCCCGGCGGATGGGCCGGGGCGCAGCGGGGTGGCGGTTCGGGTCGCCGTCCGGAGCGGGGCTATGTCCGGTCTTCGGTGGTGAACTTGCCGCAGGCGACGGTGAGTTCCTCGTATTCGGGCTGGAGAACCCCGGCGTCGATGTGCTCGGCCCGGTGCTGGGAGCAGCGGGTGCAGATCACTCGGTCGGGGCGGGTGAACGGGCGGAAGCCCGATGTGCAGCTCGTGCGGTGGCCGGGGGTGTTGTCGTCGTCGGGGCGGCCGGTGTGCTCGCTCTTCCAGTGCAGGCACTCGGCGCACAGCGGCTTGTCGGTGTCGGTGGGGGTGGCGGTGTGCTCCTGGGCGTCCGGGCCGGCGCCGGTGGTGTAGCGGACGGCGCAGTTACGCAGCAGGACCGCCTGGCCGCCGGCGTCGAGACTGTCGGCGAGGAAGCGGCGCAGCCGCATCGCGGACACCTCCGTCGTGGCGGTGGCACTGGGGATGCCGGGGGTGATCGCGTAGGCGGTGCACCCGGTGTGCTGGGCGATGGTGTCGTAGGTGATCACGTCGAGCAGGTTCATGGTGGTGTCCAGGGGTTAGTACGAGGCGACGGTCACGCCGTTGACGATCAGGGTCATGGGGAGTTCGTCGCCGGGCTGGGTGAGCAGCGCGCTGTCCGCTTCGTCGGTGTGGATGGAGATGGTGAAGGTGCCGTCCGGGTCGATGAAGGCCGCCGTGCCGACGCCGCCGACGCGCAGGACGGGGATGCCGCCCGGTTCGCCGTTGGCGGGCACGAACTCGGCGTCGTCCTGGTAGTGCTGGTGGCGGTGTTCGTCTTCGGGGGTGAAGTCGTCGCAGGCGTCGACGACGGCGTGCAGCGGCTCGTGTTCCTTGCGCCAGCAGCCGCAGGTCCCGCACTCCTGCATGTCCTCGCTGCTCCAGTCGGGGGCGGGCGCGGTGCTGGTGATCTGGTGGCCGCCGTCGCTGGTCGGGTCGATGCGGGCTTCGATGCCGAGCGCGCGCAGTACGTCGACGGCGGTCTGAAGGCCGGCGGGCGGCTGCGTGGTGGGCGTGGTCATGGTTATTCCTTCGCGGCTGGTCAGCGGGTGATGGCGGCGGCGAGGCGGGCGCCTCGGTGGGCGCGGGCGGCCGTGTGGGCGAGGACGGTGGAGGAACCGGCCGTCGCCCAGCCGCACGAGCAGGTCACCGTGACGTGGCCGGTGGTGCTGCTGACCGTGGTGGTGTCGTGCTCGTGGAGGGCCAGGAGGAGGTGCCCGAGGAACGTCACCTCGACGGGCGCGTCCGCCTCGCCGGTGGTGGCGATGAGCCCCCGTTCCAGGAGCACCGCCGTCTGCTTCGGCCCGATGATGGTGGCCCGCAGGGCGATGCGCGGGCGGCCGAAGCGGTCGACTCGGCAGCCCGTCTCGCTGCTGTCGATGATCTGCCGCAGGTCGGCGGCGGCGTTGGCGGAGCGGCGGAGCGGCGCGGCCGGTTCGATCGCGGCGGTCAGAGCGGGCGCGCCCTTCCGGTCGAGGCGGCTCAGGGCGATCCTGCCGTTGCTGTACAGCTCGATGCCGAAGTTCCAGTAGGCGGCCTGGACGACCAGGCCGCGGGCGGCGGGTTCGGTCAGCGGCTTGCTCTGCGGTCGCTGGGCGGGGCCGTGGCGGGTGATGGTCTCGCGGAACGCGGCGGCCGGCTGCGGCTGCTGGGTGCTGGCCGTGCAGGAGCAGGCGCAGGGGCAACGGTCGCAGGTGGGGCAGGATGGGGCGTCGTCGCAGCAGCAGATGCACAGGCCGGTGCGGTCGCACACGCAGGAGGTGGGCGGTTCGCCTTCCGGCCGGTCGAGGCAGGCGAGCAGCGCGGCGGCCCCGCTGATGCTGCGCTCGGTGAAGCTCAGGTCGTAGCGGCCGTCCGGGCGGACGGTCAGGTCGGCGGCGGGATGGTCGTCAAACTGCCGCAGCTCGTACGCCCCGGGGGCCAGGTAGCGGACACTGTCGGGGTCCGGGTTGCCGTCGCGCCCGTCGTCGTGGTGCTGGTGCTCGGTGTCCTCGAAGTAGACGGCGCACAGGCGGTCGGCGGTGGCCGCGTCGACGCCGATGACGTCGACCCCCGCGTCCCAGCCGGCCTGCACGGCGACCGTGCCGCTGTGCTCGCCGCTGTCCCACGTCGCGACGGTGCAGGTGGTGATGGTGGAACGGGTGGGGTCGATGGTGAGGCCGGGGCGGCAGGTGGTGAGCAGCGCGAGGGCTTCGTCACCGGCGGCGCGCAGTGCGGCGTTCAGGCGGGCGTCGGGCGCTGCCGGGGTGGTGGTCATCGGGTGTGCTCCGGAGCGTGGTGGACGGCGACGACGTGCACGTCGGCGGCGGTGAAGTTGCGGGGGTTGGCGATGATCACCGGGAGGTCGGCGAGGGTGGAGTAGCCGGGGGTGATGCGGGAGCGCTGTTCGTGGAGCTGCGGGTCGTCGCCGATCCGGTAGATGACCCGGACCTTGTAGGGCTCGCCCTTGGCGTGGGTGTCGGCCAGCGTGGTGGTCGCGGCGTCGATGACGTGGGTGTTCACGGTGGTGGTCTTTCTGCTGTGCGGGCCGGGCGCCCGGCCCGGGGGCGGGGTCGCCTCGTCGGCGGGCCGGGGCGTCGGCATGGGTGTACGGGGGCACGGGTGGTTGCGTCGCGCCCCTCGGGGCCGGTGCTGCGCCCTGCCTGGGGTGGGCGGGGCGCAGCACCGGCGCGGGGGTCAGAGGGCGGCGGTTTCCTCTTCGGTGAGGTACCAGCCGTTGGTCATGTAGTGGCTCTGGGAGGCCGGGCTGCGGAAGTCGATCGGGTCGAGCGGGAGCACGCAGACCAGTCGTTCGAGATTGGCGAGGGTGAGCGCCTGCCCGGGGTACGGGAGGATCAGGACCGGCTCGTGGGCGGGCCACGGGTCGCAGGCGTTCCACGGGTAGCCGCTGGTGAGGACGACGGTGCCTTCGGGGCCCTTCACCTCGTCGAGGCAGCACACGCCGCAGCCGCACGTCGGGTCGTATGGGCCGGGGAGGGCGACGTAGGCGCCGCCGGAGAAGTAGTCGGCGACCGGCATGCGGCCGCCGCCGGCGGGCTGGAACGCGGAGACGATCAGGTCACCGGCTTTGACCTGGTCGGCGCGGACGACGCGCAGCAGTTCGCTGGTGAGGGCGGGCTGGGCGAGCAGGTACTCGGTGGTCTTGGCGACGATGACCGGGTGGAAGTCGACGTGGTGGGTGCTCACGGTGATGGGTCCTCAGCGGTGGGAGGGTGCCCCGCTTGGGGCGGGGCACCCGGGGCGGGGCTGGCTCAGTTCTTCGTCGCGAGCGGGCCGTAGACGGCCGGGTGCTCGGGGATGTCCCATCCGTGCGGCTGGAAGTCGCGCAGGATCGGGTTGAGCCAGTCGGGCCGGTTGTAGGGATGGCGGCTGAGGAGGTCGAGGTAGACGAGTTCGCCGGCGGCGTCGAGGCCGACCAGATGGGCGGTGAGCTTGTAGTCCTTGCCGGGCTGTCCGTCGTAGGTGAGGGCGAGCCTGAGCGGGTTGACCGGGCCGTCCGAGGTGGTGGAGAGGCCGAACTCGCTGACGTCGATCAGCAGCTTGTAGGTCTGGGATGTGGCCTTGGGCGTGGGCATTCGGGTGTCCTTTCGGTGGTGTGGGGTGCTCTCCCCAACGAGCATAACTGTATCATTGACAATGATTATTTGCCTAGGTCTCGACCCCGCCCCCGCTCTGAGGTGCGGGGCGCAGCCGGCGGCCGCGATCACCTGAGGTCGAAGGTCAGATCGGGATCAGTGTCTTCGTCGTCCTCGATCGGCGCGACGCCGACCAGCGCCCCCAGAGCGTCCCGCAGGGGCTGGAAGTCGCTGAGGTTGATGGTCAGCCAGGCGGAGCCGCCGCCGCACCGGAACCGGATCTTCGAGCGGTCGTAGGCAAGCCTGCCGGCCGGGCCGCCCACCCGTTCCGCCGGGATGTCGACCTCCGTCACCGGCACGCCGGCGACCTCGATGCCCTTCAACGCGTCGCGCATGGCGGCCTTCACGTCGTCGAGGTAGTACGCCTCCAGCTTCTCGTTGACGAAGTAGCGCAAGCGGCGCAGCTCCGGGACGGGAAGCCGCTCCAGGCCGAAGGCGCTGAGGCCCGCGCCGGCCGGGCCGGGGTCGTCGGTCACGCAGAGGGGGCATCCGTCCTGCTCGGGCTGGTGGTACTCCAGCACGCGGGCGGCGATGTGGGAGCGGACGGCTTCGGGTGCGCGGCGCGCGGCCGCCATAGCCTGCTGCGCCCACGCGTGGGGCTGGAGTTCCTCATACGGCCCGGAGTCGAGGACGTGGAAGCGGACGAGCGGTTCGGTGTCGCTGTGCGTGTGGTTTCGCCAGTGGATCGGCGACCCATTGACGAACACCCGGACGTTCGTCTCGCCCGCGTCGTCGTCCTGGTCGAAGACGATATCGATGCGCGGGACCGCCGAGGGGTCCGGGCCGGGGTTGGCGGTGCGGGGGCCGGCCGGGGCCAGGCATTCGACCAGGGCGGCGAGTTCGGACGGCAGCAGGCGCGCGGCCAGGCTGGCGAGGTCGGACGGCAGGGCGTTGGACATGGCGTGGTCCTCGGGGTGATGGGTAGTCAGAACAACGGGTTGTCGGGCGTCGGGGTCGGGCGGGGCTTGGGCGGGGCGGCGGCCGGCCGGGGCGGGACGGACGCGCCGAACAGGGCCTCGGTACCGAAGTCGTCGGCGACGGCGGGCACCGGGCGGTCGGCGGCCGGCGCGGTGAACAGCGGCGGCGCGACGTCGGCGTCGAAGTCGGCGGGCTGCATGCGCGTCCAGTCCGGCACGGGCGGTCTCCTTCGGCTCAGCGGGTGTGGGCGGTGCAGGGGCATCGGCCGGGGGCGGTGCGCTGCTCGTGCACCGCGATGCGGGCCCGGGGTGTGGTCACGCGGTCGGCCGGGCCGCCGACGCGCCACAGGCCGGGGCCGGCGGCGGGGAGGGTGAGGACGGCGCCGTGGAGGTAGTGGCGGCGGCCGGCCCACCGGCTGCTGACGGTCTTGCTGGTGGCGATCAGCATCAGGCCGTTGTCGTGGTACTCGACGACCGCGCCGGGCTGGATCTCGTTGGCCGGGGTCATGGTGGGTGCCCTTTCGCTGGGGTGTTCGGTGCTCTCCGAACGGGGCGGCGCAGGGTGGAGGGTGCTGCGCCGCGGGGCGTTGTGTCGCGCCCCTCGGGGCCTGGGGCTGCGGGCCCGGGCCCCGAGGGGTGGGTCAGCAGTCGGCGGCGGGCGGGTAGTCGTCGGGGCCGGGGGCCTGGTCGGCGGCGTAGAGGTGGCGGACGATCGCGGCCGCCTTGGCGAAAGTGGGGGCGTTGACGCCGTAGGACTCGAAGCCCTGGTGTTCGAGGGTGACGGTCAGGGCGTCGCTGGCGGTGACGCAGAGCGGTTCGGGGAGGACACGGACGACGGCCATGGCGCCGGCGGCGTCGACGTGGATGGCGACGCGCATGGGCTGGTCGGCGAGCGGGGTGGGGGTGATGAGCAGGGCGATGGTGAGCAGGCGCAGCAGCACGAGGGGGTTCTCCCGGGGCGGGGCGGGGCCGGGTGGTGTCCGGCCCTGGGGCGACGGTCGGCGGTCGGTATGGGCTAGGCGGCGAGGGCGTGTGCGGGGCGCAGCGGGCCGCCGGCGATCCGGTCGAAGGCGTTGATCGCGTCGCGGTTCTGGCGGTTCTTCGCGGGCCGGTAGATGGCCAGGAGGGCGTCTGCCTGGTTGGGGGTGTAGAGGGTGACGTCCTGGGGGCGGGGGCCCTTGGGGGTGTTGATGGTGCGGGTGAGGATGCCGGCGGAGGGCAGGCCGTGCTGGTTGGCCTTGCGGGTGGCGGCGCCGTTGTAGCGGTGGGCGTGGTCGGGGTGCATGCCGCGTGCGATGAGGTGGGTGGAGAGGGAGCGCACGGGGTTGGTGGTGACGGCCTTGATGGCGCGTCGGATTTCGCGCAGGTGGCGCAGCCGGCGGCGAAGGCGGGTCTTGCGGGTGGGTTCGGGCGTGGTGGTGCTGCGCATCGGGGGTGTCCTTTCGGTGGCGGCGGGTGCTCTCCCGCCGGGGCTGGTGGTGCTCGGTCGGTGTGGTTCCCACCGTAGGGCCCAGCCGCCATAACTGCAACACAAACAATGAATCTCATTGATTTTGCTCGCATGTCTTGCGCTGATCATTTTCATTGTTACAGTTATGGCCATTGGCGGGGCAGCACCCGCCGGACCGAAAGGACACCCATGCCCACGACGCAGCAGACCACCGGCCGCACCCTCGAACGCGCCGTCAGCGAGGCCCGTGCCCACCTCGACTACGCGGTCACGCAGCTGATCCTCGACCGCTTCCCCGGCGGCATCGTCAACCCGTACGAGGGCCCGATCGCCGGCCGCGTCTGCCTCCAGTGGGAGGGCCCCGGCCGCTCCCTGGAGACCGTCATCACCAACGGCCACGACGTGTGGATCAGTGCCCTCCTGCCCGAGCAGGACGCCGACACCCTGGTGAACGGGGCGCTCGACCCCGACCCCCGGCGCTACGAGAGCCCCAGCAGCCCAAACGGCCGCACCGGCAGCATCACCGACTCCTACTCCGGCCACATCCACTTCGTGTGCCACGAGGACGGCACCCCCGCCGCCCACCACGTTCTCCGGCTCGGCGACGGCACCGCTCGCGTCAGCCTCGACCGCGTACCGCTGGACCGCACGCTGCTTGCGCTCACCACCCTGCACGCCTGGCTCGCACCGACCAGGCTGCCCGCCACCACCGGCTGACCAACCCCGCTGCGCCCTGGGGCGGCATCCAGCCCCGGGGCGCAATCCCCGACCCGCCGGGGCAGCGCCCGGCGCCACCGGAAGGACACCCAATGCCCGACCAGCTCCACCCCGCGACCGCTCAAATCCTGGCCGCCCAGCACGCCGCCGGCCTTCCGGCCTCCGTGGCACCGGCGGACGGTGGCGGCGACCAGATCTTCGTATCGGGCCCCGGCATCACGTACGCGCTGATCGGCTGCGACGAGGTTCTCCCCGCCAAGGGGGAGAAGCTGGAAGCCCTGCACTGCCAGCTGTACGCGCCCAACGAGGAAGACGATGTCGTGGTCGTCTTCCACCGCTGCACCGACCCGGCATGCGGACTGCCCGAGTGCGGGGAGAGCGCGTCGCTGGACCCGGCGCCCCTGGCGGCCGCGCTGGCCGACGCCCTCAACGCCCGGCGGCCGGCCTTCATCCCGAACGGCTCCGGCTACTTCGATCACGACGGCATCCGGTACAGCGCCGCCTTCAACCCGGCCGAACACGAGGTCACGATCCTGCGGGACGTACGCGGCGGTGTCTCGGGTCCGTTCGGCGACCACCCGGCCGCCACGCTCGCGGACGCCGAGAACGTGCTGAACCAGCTCGGGTACGCGCCGGCCACGGAGTGGGCGGGGCCGACCGTCAACGGCGACCTCTACTGCTACCTGCTGCGCCTGCCCGCGTAGGTCCGCTCTACCGGCTGCTGCCGCTCGCGCTGGCCGCAGCCGGGTTCGCCGTACCGCGAACCGCCTCGCGCGTGCGCGTGCGCGCGTTGGGGCGGTCGCAAAAGTCGCAAAAAGCACACGTTCTTCACATCTGATGGGCATCGGGGCAGGCCCCGGCGCCCGCCGAAAGGTGGTACATCCGCATGGCCGTGAACCTGACCAAGCAAGGCCCGCTCATCTGGCAGCACGAGGGCTGCTGCGACCACTGGTCCGCGCTCATCCACCACGGCGGCGCGCCGATGTTCGAGGAGGAGAGCTTGATCGCCGCCGGCGAGGCCCTGTGCCTTGGCGGCTGCGGCCGCGTCTACCCCACCTTCGCCGAGCACGCCGCAGCGCAGGCCGACCCCGACGCCCCCGCGCACTCCGCGCCGATCATGCCCGGTGCCCCCCGCAAGCTGACTCCCATCTCCGCCGCCTAGGTCGGCGCCTGCGCCGGGGACGGCCCGTCGACCGCCAGCCGGCCGTCCCCCCGCAGGCTCACGGCCCCTCGCGCACCCGCGCGCTGGGGCGTTCCCAAGTACTGCTGATCCCCGCTTCTGGCGGGGTTTTGGAGGCCGCATGTTCCCCAATCATGTCGTTGTGGGTGGTTCCGTCGTCAGGCCGGGTGTCCGGTCCGCGACGCGGCTGTTGGAGGAGAAGGGGGAGTTCCTACGGTGGGAGGGGGGCGGCCGGCCGGGCTTCCTCGCCGAACCGGTGAAGGCGGGGACCGGGGTGGAGGGCGCCACGGTGCGGGTCTCGTGGTTCCGGCCGACGACCCTGGAGGACAACCCGTCCGTGGTCGCCGCCGAGCGGCTGGCGATGACGGAGCAGCTGCGACGGTTCCTGGTGGTGAACCGGTACGCGGTGCGCTACGCCCCGGACCGGTCGACGCTGCTGCTGCTCAGCCCGGTGGAGCAGCGGGTGGAAGGCGGGAAGGCCCAGCACCGGGAGACGGGGGTGATCACGGCGGCGGACCGCAGCGTCCTGCCGGTGCCGGTGCCGATTCTGGGCCGTTGGAACTTCGGCGTATGGATCATGGGTGAGGCCAGCATGGGGGGCTTCGTGCTGGCGGAGCACGTCGCGGAGGCTGTGGAGTTGGCCGGGCGCCGGCGCATCCCGGTGGTGATGGGGGGCGACGGTTCGCTGTGGTTCGGGGAGCGGGAGGTGTACCGGCGCCAGGCCGGCGGGCCGGAGGCGGAGCGGTGGACGCCGTACGCGGTGCCGAACGAGTTCCTGGAGTTGCGGCGGGAGCACGAAGGCGTGGCCCGGCAGTGCGCGCGTGCGCTGGTGTCGAGCCGGGGGGCGCGGTGGCGGGCGGTGGTCACCCTGCCCGGCGGGGGCGTGGAGGCCGACCAGGTGCTGGACCGGAGGTGGGCGGCCTTGGAGGTGGAGGGGCTGCTGTCGTTCGACTTCGCCCGGGTGGAGGTGAACGGGGCCGGCGCGGTGCGGTCGTGGCGCCTCGGGGGTGGCCTGGTCACGTGGACGCCGGAGGAGTAACTCCCATCACGGCGTGGGGTGTTGTGACGTACAACACCCTGTTCAATTAATCATTGTCGATGTTACAGTTATGAGCGTCGGGGAGAGCACCCCGGCGCCCCGCCGAAAGGACACCCGCACCATGATCGTGAGCTTGATCAAGCCGAATGCCCCGTTCTACCGGGTCGAAGCGCCCTTCGACCTGGTCGACCTCGTCCGTGCCACGTCGGCCGCCCTCGGGCCCGCGTGGGTCGCCAGCGAGCAGCACGGCGCCGCCTACCTCGCCCACCCCTCCGGCATCCGGGTGCGCATCGAGGGCAGCCACGAGGAGGAACACGACTCCGGCATGATGAACATCGACGTCGACGCTGGCGGCAAGCCGACCGGCGAGTGGCTGCTCCGGCGCTTCGAGCCGAACGAGGACGAGGACCCGGTGGTCCTGTGGACGCCGGTGGACACGGCCAGCCAGGAGCTCGCGGAGATCGCCCGCACCGCGCTGGCGAGCGCCACCCGGGCCGTGAGCCTGCCCGGCGCGTTCGCCGAGTGGCTGAGCGGCACCGGCGCGATCCTTGGTGACGACGACGTGGACCCGATGTGCAAGGCGCTGCGCTTGGCGTACGAGAGCAGCGAGGAGGTCACCCGGGGCCGGGCCCGGTCGGTGGTCGTCACCGGGAGCGCGACCGTGATGCGCATGATCGCCGAGTACGCGACCAACTTCCTCAACATCGCCGGGGGCGGGGAGGCGTCGCGGGCCGAGGTCGTCGGTGCGGGCAAGGCCCTCGACCGGGCCCGGGCCGCACTGGACAGCCTCGCCAACGAGCCCTACCACGACCCGACCAGGACGACGTCCGGCAAGCCGGAACGGGCGCTGCCCGGGGTCGTGGGTCGGCTCGGACAGCCGGAGCCCGCCTTCCCGCCGCCGGCCGAGACGGACCCGATCCCCGCCGGGAGCACCGTCTACGACTCCATGCCGGGCCGTCAGCTCAGCCCGAACGCACTGTGGCCTGTCCCCGCTGAGCTGCCCTTCGGCGACTTCCTCATCGAGGTGCGCAACGGCCTGCGCTGGGAGCAGCCGGCCGCCGACGAGCCTCAGATGCTCTCCCGGGGCCTGGTGCTGCGCATCGTGCGCGAGCAGATGAGGCAGCAACCGTTCACCCGGGCTGCGGTGACCGAGACCGGGGCCGTGTACGTCTCCACCGGGGCGCTGGCCGCGCGCTACCTGCCGCTGCATCCGTACCGGCCCGGCGACGGCCGTCCGGCCGGGCCGGAGGAAGCCACCGCCGTGGCCTACCTCGTGGACCACCCGCACCCCCGGGTGGACGGGCGCGTGCTGCGGTCCGGTGCCTGGCTCGCCGCCGAGCTGCGCACCGTGATCGGCAAGTTCGGCAGCGCGGCCGCGCTGGAGCCGGACGGCTCGATCCGCTTGACGTTCCCGTACGGGCACGGCGCCGTCGAACCGCGCCCGGCACTCCTGGCGACGCCCGCCGACGCGGACGGCCACACGCCGTGCGAGCGCTGCGGCCTGTGGGCCCGCGAACACCACGTCAGCTGCTCCCACAACTGCGGCGACTTCCTCCCCGCCAACTGACCGTCCGTCGACCGCTCGGGGTGCCCCGCCCGTTCGGGGCACCCCGAATCACCTGATCCTGAAAGGCCCCGCTGATGTACCGCGCCAAGGGCTTCGTGCCAGCCCGCTACGTCCTGACCTGCCAGATGGGCGTGATCGTCACCGATCATCCGAAGGAGTGCGACCGGCTGGGCGGGCAGGTCCTTGTCGTTCCCGACGCCACCGTGACCCATGTCGGGGCGGGGTGGCAGTGCTGGTCCGATGGCGTCACCACCTCGGGCCTGTGGGCTGGTGTCCGCCCGCTGTCCCGTCTCGCGCCGCCCGCCGTCGCCGGCCGGGTGCACGGCAGCGAGTTCCTCGCCGAGGCGTACCTGACCAAGGGGTGGACGTACACGCCGGCCCCGGCGGAGGCCCCGCCCGTCGACGGCCTGCGGGCCGCTCTGCTGCACGACGGCGCGCACCGTGAGCTCGTTCGCGCTGTCCGGGTCCACGACGAGGACGTTGCGGACGACGCGGAGAACTGCGACCGGTACTGGTCGAGCGTCGACGAGTACGTGTACGGCGGCGGCCACACCTTGTACGTGGCCACCGCCGGCGCCCGCCGAGTCGACGAGGACGACGTCCGCCTGGAAACGAGCAGCCTCGTGTTCCCCGGCGCCGGTGAGGCTGTCGAGTGGGCGCGGGAGGAAGCCCGCTACCTCGTCGGCTGAGCAGCGTCGACACGAACCCGCCGTGGGGAGAGCACCCCCGGCCACCGAGAGGACACCTCCGATGAACTGTGCCGTCCTGCTGCGGAGCCCGGGCTCCGCCGTGCTGCACCTGCCCTCCCCCGGACAGGGCCCCACCCGGTCCTTGTGCGGGCGTACCGCGCTCGGCGCGGCCGCGGCGCTCGGCACCCGGGATGCCGTGTGCCGCCGCTGCCCGAAGGCCCGCGCCGCCGGCGCGGTGCTGCTCGCCTTGGCCGACCGCACCATGATCCAGACGTCCGGCGGCAAGGACAGCCTGGCCGCCGCGATCGTCGTCATGAACGCGGCCCGGCAGACCGGCACCGTCGACCAGGTGATGATGGTTCACGCCGACCTCGGGGAGGCCGAATGGCCGGGAACCCGTGAGCTGGTCGAGCGGCACGCCGCGTTCTTCGGCGTCCCGCTAACCGTCCGCGCCCGGGCCGGCGGCTTCATCGGCATGGTCGAGGCGCGCGGCATGTTCCCCGACGCCAAGCGGCGCCTGTGCACCTCATCGCTCAAGCGCGACGTCCTGGCCGTGGTGTTTACCGAGGTGACCGTTGCCCTCGGGGACCTCGGCCGGCCCGCGCTGCTGCTGACGGTGATGGGCTTCCGGGCCGAGGAGTCGCCGGCCCGCGCGAAGCGGGAAGTGCTGTCGATCGACCGGCGCGCGAGTAACGGCAAGCGGATCGTACTCCAGTGGAACCCGGTGCACGCGTACGACACGGCGAGCGTGTGGCGCAGCATCGCGGCGGCCGGCGCCGAGTACCACCCCGCGTACGACATGGGCAATCGAAGGTTGTCGTGCACCTTCTGCATCTTGGCCGGGTTCGAGGACCTGGTACGTGCCGCCCGGCTGCGCCTGACGCTGGCCGCCCGGTACGTCGCCCTGGAGGCAGCCGTGCAGCACCAGTTCAAGCCGGACGTGTCGATGGCCGAGGTGTACGCGGAGGCCGTACGACGCGGCCCGCTGACCGACTGGCGCATCGGCGACGTCCTCACCCGGTACGTCGGTCCGGCCGCCGCCGACGCCTACCGCCTCTGGTACGGCCTCGCTGCCTGACCACCCCCGCTTCGACGGCCGACCGGGCGCCGCCTGGCCGGCCGTCTCCCCCTACTGAGAGAAGGACCCTTGATCATGGCCCGTACCGCTCTGCAAATCACGCGAGCTGTCGTTCGTCTCCTCGGTGACGGCTGGACCGGTGTAGCTACCGGTTCCGCCGCCCGCGCCGGGCTTGAAGGCCCGGACGGGCTGTGTCTGGACGGCGAGATCCGCTCCAGCGCCAGCAGCCGCGGCAGCATCAGGTTCGAGGCCCGGTCGAGCTTCGAACAGGCCACCAGCCCCTACATCGGAACGACCCGCGCTGTGGACGACGTCGAGGGCATCGCCGAGTGGATTCGCAGCCGTGCGCTCCCCGACTGGCAGGAGCGCACGGCCCGAACCGGCCGGGCGGTGGGCGCGCTCGCCTTCGTCACGGCCGAGGTCACGCGGCTGTTCCCCGACGCCACGGTCAGCTCGGGAGCCCGCCCCGGCATAGCCAGCATCAGGTGGTCGGGCGGGGCCGCGCACCTGCGCGGTCGCGGTGACGGCACCGTGGACTTCGCCAAGATCGTGCTTGACGAGGTCGACGGGTGGGCTGGCCTGCGGGTGCTCGCGGCGCTGGGCTCCGGCCAGACGCCCTCGACGGACTCCG